>NZ_JBFAPO010000026.1:0-143531 GCF_040676755.1 Dactylosporangium sp. NPDC049525
AATCCTCGGACACGAAACCCAAAGGCCCGTGTCACGGGGTCATATCAATTGGCACTGGCTTAACAAGCACCCTGTTGAGTTCTCAAACAACCAACACACACCGCGAAACCGCCTCTTTGTTGAGGCGCTCTCTTGGGGCCTTCAATACTGTAGAACGCGCCGGTCGATTTCGCCAAATCGCGATTCCCAGGGGATTCGCTAGCATCGCCCGAACACACCCGTGCTGACGCTCACCGTTAGGTGAGTGAAGTTACGGATGGCCTCGCACACCGGCCGATGGTCGCTAAGCAACCCATCTGCCCGGCTCGTGCTGGCTGTGCAAACTTACTCGCCCCCCGCGGCAGTGTCAACCACCTCCGAGGACTCTCCGCATCGCCGCAAGGATTTCCGCAGGTGGGAAGCGCTCCAACGCCAGCTGTTCGGCACGGGCGAGGGTCACCGGCAAGCGGTCCGCGGGCGTGGTCCGGACGACGGCGAGCAGCCAAGCCTCCAGCAGCGTCCCGTCCGCCGGGAGTTCCAGATCCACGGGTGACGGGGCCGGCACCGGGGAAGATGTGGGCAGGGGCACACCCCCGGAGGCGTACAACCCCGGCGGTACCCCGACCCGGAAGGCGTGCACGCACGTCGGCACCCCGGTCGCCGCCGCAACCCGGTATCCGAGAACCGCCGAGAACGGGATCGCCGGCGACGGCCGCGGCGCCACGTCGAACGCGCCGAGCGGCAGGCGCTGCCCGGGACACGCGACGCACGTCTCGTCGAGGAGCTCCTCAGGCGTGAACACTGCGCGGCCGCCGCGGATCGAACAGCTCGATCGGGTGCGCGGTCGCCCCGGTCAGCGCCAGGTCGGCGAGGATCTCCCCGACCACCGGCACGAACTTGAACCCGTGCCCGGAGAAGCCGCACGCGACGGTGACCCGCTCGTGCCCGGGATGCCGCCCGATGACGAAATGGGTGTCGGCGGTGTTGGTGTACATGCAGGTCTTGCCGCGCAGGAACCGCCCGGCGAGGCCGGGCACCCGGTCGGCGAAGTGCGCCGCGACGGCCGCGACCTCGTCGGGGCGGATCGACCGGTCGATCGTCGACGGCGTGGTCACCTCACCACCGCGGAAGAAGGCGACCTTGACGCCACCGGAGGGACCGTCGAGCGCCGGGAAGCCATACGCCTGCGTCCCCGGAGGGCCTTCCCAGATGAAGATCGGCTGGCGGTCCGGCAGGTACGCGTCGACCCCGCCGACGGGCTGGAAGAAGAACTGCGCCTGCCGCTCGACCGAGAACTGGATGCCCAGGTCGGCGAGCAGCGAGGGCGCCCACGGTCCGGGGCAGATCACCAGCGCGCCGGCGCGGTACGAGCCCTGGGCGGTGCGGACCGAGACCCCACCGGCGTCGGAGGTCCACGACAGGACCGGCTCCTCGAACCGCAGGTCGGCACCCGCGCGGGCGGCCAGGTCGAGGTTGGCACGGACCGTCTCCTCCGGGCGGACCAGGCCGGCCTTCCGCTCGTACAGGCCGACCTCGTGCGGCGCCGGCCGGAGGTTCGGGAAGCGCCGGCGGATCGAGGCGGCGTCGAGCATCTCGTGCGGCAGACCCCACTGCTCGGACGAACGCCGGCTGCCGGCGACGGTGAGGCTGTCGGGCGCGCCGAGCATCAGGCCGCCGCACAGGTCCATCAGGTCCCGTCCGGAGTCACGCTCCAGGGCCTCCCACAGCTCGTACGCCCGCAGCAGCAGCGGCACATAGGCCGGGTCCTCGAAGTAGGACTGGCGGGTGATGCGCGACCCGCCGTGACTGGCACCCTGGTCGTGGGCGGGCCCGTGGCGGTCCAGGCCGAGCACCCGCTGGCCGCGGGCGGCGAGATGGTATGCGGCCGAGCTGCCCATCCCGCCGAGCCCGACCACGATCACGTCATACGTTTCCACTGGTCGCAACTGTAGGTGCTATCGGCTGTAGAACTCCACGATGAGCTGCTCGTCGCAGATCACCGGCACCTCGCGGCGCAGCGGCAGGCGGAGCAGCCGGGCGGTCAGCCCGGACACGTCGACGCTCAGGTAGGGCGCGGTCCGCTCCCCGACGTGTGCCCCTGCCGCGGCGATCACGAACGGCGTCTTCTGCCGGCTGCGCTCGGCGACCTCGATCACGTCCCCGGGGCGCAGCCGCGCCGACGGCCGGTCGACCCGGCGGCCGTTGACGGTCAGGTGCTGGTGGGTGACGACCTGCCGGGCCTGGTAGATCGTCCGGGCGAAGCCGGCCCGCAGGACCAGCGCGTCGAGCCGGGTCTCCAGGTCGACGATCAGCTCCTCGCCGGTCTTGCCCGGCCGGCCCGCGGCCCGGTCGAACGCGTGCCGCAGCTGGCTCTCCCGCAGGTTGTACTGCGCCTTCAACCGCTGCTTCTCCAGCAGCCGGACCTTGTAGTCGCTGTGCTTCGGGCGGGCACGACCGTGCTGGCCGGGCGGGAAGGGCCGCCGCTCGAAGTACTTGACGCATTTCGGGGTCAGCGGCATGCCGAGCGCCCGGGACAGCCGAACCTTCGGCCGGGACTGGTTCATTCGTCACCTCTCTACTAAGGTAAGCCTAACCTTAGGAGGTTGCCATGCCCGGGATCAAGCTCCCCACCGCCGCGGAACGGCTCCGCACGCTGCTGACCGCGGCGTCGTCCCTGACGCTGCACATCCCCGGCCACCGCTGCGACCTCATCGGCCGCCACCACGTCGACGAGGCCGGCCGCATCGTCGTCGAACTGCCCGCGGGCAGCCACGTCGCCCGCCTGGTCGAGGCCGAGCCCGACCTGGCCGCCGCGATCGAGATCACCGACATCGCGCCGACGCCGGTGCGGTCCGCGGGTGGCCGGATCCGTTCCAGGGCGACGTTCTCCGGCTGGCTGCAGCCGGCCGGCGAGGCGGACGGCGACCTGCGGGCGGCGCTCGAGCTCGCCTCGGCCACCCTGCTGGACCCGATCCTCGGCGAGGTCGAGGTCGAGGCGGAGGCGTTCACCGCGGCCAGCCCCGATCCCCTCGCCCGCGAGGAGGCCGACCTGCTGTGCCACCTGAGCGCCGCGCACCCGGAGGCGGTCGAGCACCTGTCCCGGCTGATCGCGCCGCACCACCTGCACGGCGTGCACCGGGTCGTGCCGGTGCGGATGGACCGCTTCGGCGTGGTGCTGCGACTGGAGTTCGCCAGCCGCCACCGCGACGTGCAGCTGCCGTTCAGCGCGCCGCTGCGCACCGCCGACGAGGCCGCGCCCCGCATGCACGAACTCCTGGCCCGCGCCCGCTGCTGCCAGCGCAACCATTCCGGGCACTGACCCATTACCATCTAGAGATTTACATCTATCTCTAGATGGGGGCACCATGCGTCTTCGAATGCTTCTCGGCGTGGCGGTGGCGGCGGCGGTACTGCTACCCGCGCCCGACGCGGCGGCCGCCGCACCCCTGCAGGCCTTCGCCGCGACCGCCGGCACCGCCTGGTGGACCGACGGGCGGCTGACGGTCAGCATCGACGACTCGGTGCGCCCGTCCGTCGCCGCCGGCCTGACCAGGGCCGTCACCCACGCAGGCGGCACGGTCCTGCGCGAGCCGGGCATCCTGGCCCCGCACATCGCCGGCGGCGACACGTTCAACGCCGGCGCGGTCGGCGGCCGGTGCCTGATCGGCTTCAACGCCAAGGCCGGCCTCACGTACTACTTCCTGACCGCCGCACACTGCGTCCCGGCGGTCGGCGTCACCGTCTACGCGGGCACCGGGACCGGCACCGTCCTCGGCGTGGTCGCCGCCCGCGACACCAGCTACGACTACGCGCTCGTGCGGTACACCAACGGCAGCATCGCCAAGCCCAGCGCGGTCGACCTGTACGCCGGCGGCCTGCAGCCGATCACCTCGTTCGGCACCGGCACGGTGGGCCAGACCGTGCGCCGCACCGGCCCGAACGGCACCCGGACCGGCACGATCACCTCGTTGAACGTCACCATCAACTACGCCGGCGGCACCGTGTACAACATGATCCGCACCACCGTGTGCAGCGAGCCCGGTGAAAGCGGCGGCCCGCTCTTCGCCGGCACGGTCGGCATCGGCATCAACTGGGGCGGCAGCGGCAACTGCGCCACCGGCGGCACCAGCTACTACTCGTCCGTCCGCCGCGCGGCGACCGCATACGGGGTCGCGCCCTACTGACTGTGTGGACCATGGTGGACCGCCCCGCCCCGTGCCACGTTTGAGGAGAAGGGATTTCGATCTACGAATAGGGGAAGCGGATGCAGCTCGGCGTGCAGTTGCCGACCAGTGGTGCCCTCGCGGGACCGGCGAACATCGCACGGGTGGCGAAGGAGGCCGAGCGCCTCGGGTACCACTCCGTCTGGACCTACGAGCGGCTGCTGCGGCCCATGGCCGAGATCTCGATGTTCGGCGCCCCACCGGCGCGGATCCCGGAGACCTACCGGCTGACCTACGAGCCGCTCGAGACGCTCAGCTACGTCGCCGGCATGACCGACACCGTCAGGCTCGGCACCAGCGTCATCGACGCGCTGCTGCACCCGCCGATCGTCCTCGCCCGCCGCTTCGCCACCCTCGACCAGTTCAGCGGCGGGCGGGTCGTCGCCGGGATCGGGCAGGGCTGGATGCCGCAGGAGTTCGAGGCCGCCAACGTGCCGATGAAGCGCATGGGCGCCGGCCTGGACGAGGTCGTCGCGGCGATGCGGGCTTGCTGGGGGCCGGACCCCACGCAGTTCCAGGGCCGCTTCTACCGGATCGAGGCGGCCGAGGTGAACCCGAAGCCGGTGCAGCAGCCGATCCCGATCCTGGTCGGCGCCACCACGCCGGCCGGCATCGCGCGGGCCGCCCGGATCGCCGACGGGCTCAACCCGATCGCGTTCTCCTCCGACCAGCTGACCGAGACGGCCGCAACCTTCCGCCGGCTCGCCCAGGAGGCCGGCCGCGACGCCACGGCACTCAGCGTCGTCGCCCGCGCCAACGTACCGCTCACCGACGGGCCGATCACCGAGCACCGGCCGTACCTCGGCGGCGCGCCCGAACAGATCGCCGAGGACATCGCCCGGCTCGAGGGCAGCGGCGTCGACACGGTGATCATCGCCAGCATCCGCCAGACCGACCTCGACCTGGAGCTGCGCCTCCTCGACCGGCTCCAGACGGCGGTGGCGAAGCGCACCTGATGTCAGGTCCTGCGAGGACCCGCCGCCGGCGTCACCGCTCCAGGACCGGGACGAGCCGCGCCGGCGGCGTCGGGCGGCGGCTCCACTCCCGCGGGTAGCCGACCGACACCTCCTGGTGCCGCACCCCGTCCTGCCAGGTCGTGCGGGGGATGTGGAGGTGGCCGTAGACGACCTCCTGGGCCCGGAACCGGGTCGGCCAGTCGGCGGTCAGGTCGGTGCCGCACCACAGCGCGAACTCCGGGTAGCGCAGCACGTCCGTGGGGTGCCGCACGAGGGGGAAGTGGTTGACCAGCACCGTCGGCAGCTGCTGCGCGGCCGCCTGCAGCCGCGGCTCGGTCAGCTCGACCCTGGCCCGGCACCACGCGTCGCGCCCCGTGTAGGGGTCGAAGTGCAGCAGCACCTCGTCGGTGCCGACGATCCCCGCGGCCTGCGCGGTCGCCATGGCCTCCTCGGTGCTCGACGTCCCGGCCGGCCACCACGAGTAGTCGTAGAGCACGAACAGCGGCGCCACGATCACCGGCCCGCCGGGGCCGTCCCACACCGGATACGGATCCTCGGGGGTGACGACCCCGATGTTGCGGCACATCGCCACGAGCCGCCGGTAGCGCTCCTCGCCCCGCGACTGGTCCGGGTCGTCGCGGGTCGTCCACAGCTCGTGGTTGCCCGGCACCCAGATCAGGTTGGCGAAGCGCTCCCGCAGCGTCCGCAGGGCCCAGGTGACGTCGGCGACCTTCTCCCCCACGTCGCCGGCCACGATGAGCCAGTCGTCATCATGCGTCGGCTTCAGCTGCTCGACGATCTCCCTGTTCTCTTGGTACGACACATGCAGATCACTGATCGCCAGCAGTCGTCCGGTCACGACTGGACCTTATCCGCTGGCATCGCCCGATGACGATCGAGCGGGTGACCGGCACGCGTGCGCAGACGGCGGCGGGGCCGCTTCCGTGCGGCCCCGCTGCGGTTGTCGCCGTCAGCCGACGGTCGGGATGGGCACCGCGGTGTCGGTCGGTGCGGGCGCCAGCGTGTCGGTCGGCGCGGGCATCAGGGTGTCGGTCGGCATCGGCGCCGCCGTGTCGGTCGGGGCGGGCACCAGCGTGTCCGTCGGGATCGGCACCGGGACGGTCGCGCACGACGGCGTGGCACCGGGCACCGGCGTCGTGCCGTCACTCGGCGTCGCGGTCGGCGTGACGCCGTTCATGCCCGGCGGGATGATGACCGCCGGCCCGGTGCCGGACGGCACCGCCCCGGTCGGGTCGGTCGGGCCGGGGACCATCGGCGTCTCCTCGGCGCGGGCCAGGGCCTGACCCGTCGGACCTCCCGGGCCGGACCACCACCCGGGCGGCGGCTGCGTCTCGCCCGTGCCGGGATCCACCGGCACGCTCGGGTCGACGGGCACCCCGGGGTCCGTGGGAAGGCCGGGATCGACCGTCCCACCGGGACTGACGCCGGGAGTGGCACTGGCGCTGGCACTGGCGCCGGGTGTGGGGCTGCCGAACGGGCCCGCGGTGCCACCCGGGTCCGTGGAGCACGGGTCCGGGGTCGAGAACGGCCCCACATCCGAGCTCATGGACGGGTCCGGCGGGACCGCCGTGCTCGGGTCCGTCCCCGGCGGCATGGTCTCCGCGACCCGCGTCGTGGCGTCACCCCCCGTCGTGTGCGCGCCGGCCGTCTGCACGATCCCCCCGGTCAGTGCGACGAGGAAACCCGCCGCCCCGACCACGACCGGTATACGGAGCCGGCCACCTTTCAGACGCTGCTGCCGTGTCTGAGCCATCTCGTAGAAACCCCCGTTGGTCTCGGTTCACGTGTCCTTCACTCTACGTATTTGACTAACTACACACAGCTCAAACACGAAGATCGCACGGCATTTCGTGATGTCGCGATGAAAAAAATGTGCCAACGATGTCACCGGCGTTGACCTGCGGCTACTGATACTCATAGTTTTCACATCCTTGGATGGATGGAGGCACTATGAGCAGAATCAGAGGCGGGCGGACGCTCGCCGCGGTCGCGGTGCTGGCCGGGGCCGCCGTGGCGCCCTTCGCCGGCACCGCACCCGCGCAGGCGGTCACGAACCCCGCCGGCTACGTCAACACCCTCGTCGGCACGAACGGCGGGGAGACCTTCCCGGGCGCCGACACGCCCTACGGCATGGTGCAGTGGAGCCCGGAGAACACCGGCGGGAACCAGACCCGCACCGTGCGGCCCGGCGGCTACGGGTACAACACCACCCGCACCCGCGGGTTCAGCCTGACCCACATGTCCGGCACGGGCTGCGCCGGCGGCTCGGGCGACATCCCCTTCATGCCGCACGTCGGCACCGTCGGCTCGTCGCCGTCCGCGGACACGACCGACGCCACCTACGCGAGCGGCTTCTCGCACGCCGACGAGACCGCCACCGCCGGCTACTACCGGGTGCGGCTCAACTCCGGGGTGAACACCGAGCTGACCGCCACGACCCGCACCGGCTCGGGCCGCTTCACCTACCCGACCGGCAGCACCGCCTCGATGCTGGTCCGCACGTCGAACTCCGAGGTCGGCAGCAGCGCCGCGACGGTGAACATCGACGCCGCGAACCGCACCATCAGCGGCTCGGTGACCAGCGGCAACTTCTGCGGCTACATCAACGCCGTCGGCCGGCGCAGCTACTACACGCTGCATTTCACCGCGGTGTTCGACAAGCCGTTCAGCAGCGTCGGCACGTGGCAGGACAACGCCCTGCGGCCCGGCACGACGAGCGCGTCCGGCGGCACCACCTACGGCACCGACGGCTGGCCGGTCGCCGGCAAGGGCTCCGGCGGCTACGTCACCTTCGACCTCAGCCAGGGCAGCACCGTCGGCGTGCGGGTCGGCATCTCGTACGTGAGCCAGGCGAACGCGCAGGCCAACCTCGCCGCGGAGAACCCGGCCGGGACGACCTTCGACACGGTGCGCCAGCGGGCGACCGACGCCTGGAACACCGAGCTCGGCCGCATCGACCTCGGCGGCGGCACGACCACCCAGCTGCAGACGTTCTACACCGCGCTCTACCACGCGCTACTGCACCCGAACGTCTTCAGCGACGTCAACGGCCAGTACGTCGGCATGGACCAGCAGGTGCACACGGCGGCGAGCGGGCACGCCCAGTACGCCAACTTCTCCGGCTGGGACGTCTACCGCGGGCAGGTCCAGCTGGTGACGCTGCTGCGCCCGGACGTCGGCGCCGACATCGCCCAGTCGCTGCTCAACCAGGCCAACCAGAACGGCGGCGTCTGGGACCGCTGGACCCACAACCAGGGCGGCACCCACGTGATGACCGGCGACCCGGCGCACGCGGCGGTGCCGAGCATCTATGCGTTCGGCGGCACCGGCTTCGACGCGACCGGCGCGCTCAACTCGATGGTCAGCGCCGCCACCAACGTCACCGCGGCCGACCTGAGCCGCGACGGCTGGAACGTCATGGTCGTCGGCGAGCGGCCGTCGCTGGACAAGTGGCTGTCGATCCACTACATCCCGACCAACGGCAACGCCTGGGGCGGCGCGGGTGAGACCCTCGAGGTGTCCGTCGCCGACTTCGGCGTCTCGCAGCTCGCGCAGCGCCTGGGCAGCACCACCACCGCCGCGCAGTTCCTGGCCCGGGCGCAGTACTGGAAGAACGTCTACAACCCTGCCAACGGCGGCTACATCCAGGACCGCAACGACAACGGCACCTGGCCGTCGTTCAGCCCCGGCAGCGACAGCGGGTTCGCCGAGGGCAGCGCCGCGCAGTACACCTGGATGATCCCGCACAACGTCCGCGGCCTGTTCGACAAGATGGGCGGCAACGCCACCGCCGTCAGCCGGCTCGACAGCTTCTTCCACAACAGCGACGGCAGCTGGGCCCTGACCAACGCCGGCGGCACCAAGTCGGAGATGGACAACGAGCCCTCGATCTGGGTGCCGTGGCTCTACAACTTCGCCGGCCGCCCCGACAAGGCGCAGCAGACGATCCGCCAGGTCCTCAACGCGCTGTGGGCGCCGACCCCGTCGGGCATCCCCGGCCAGGACGACCTCGGCGCGATGTCCGCCTGGTACGTGTGGTCCGCCATGGGCCTGCACCCGCTGACGCCGGGCCGGGCCGAGCTGCTGGTGTCCGCGCCGCTCTTCCCGCAGGTCACGATCCACCGCGGCAACGGGCCCACGATCAGCGTCACGGCGCCGACCGCCGCGCCGTACGTGCAGAGCCTCACCGTCAACGGCGCCGCCTCCAACCGCTCGTGGCTGCCGGAGTCCTTCGTCGCCACCGGCGGGACGCTGGCCTTCACGGTCGGCACGACCGCCAACCCGTCGTGGGGCAGCGCTCCGGCTGACGCGCCGCCGTCGTTCGACACCGCGGCCCCGCCGTCGACGAACCTGGCACTGAACCGGCCCGCCACCGGCTCCGCCGCCTGCAACGCCAACGAGGGCCCCGCCAAGGCCGTCAACGGCAGCGTCTCCGGCGGCACCAGCGACAAGTTCTGCTCCACCGCGGCGACCAAGTACCTCCAGGTCGACCTCGGCGCCGCCACCGCACTGCACTCGGTGACGCTCCGCCACGCCGGCGCCGGCGGCGAGAGCGCCACCTGGAACACCCGCGACTTCGACCTGCAGGTCTCCACCGACGGCGCCGGCTGGAGCACGGTCGCCCAGGTCCGCGGCAACACGGCGAACGTCTCGACGCACCCGTTCACCGCCACCGCCCGCTACGTCCGCGTCAACGTCCTCGCGGCCGAGCAGGGCTCCGGCGGCGCGACGCGCATCTACGAGTTCGAGGTGTACTGACCCGCCCCTCCCGGCCGGTCCCGCGGATCGTGGGGCCGGCCGGGAGGAGTTGACCTGACGCAGTGATGGACGTAGTTTTCATCCACATCGATAACCGATGAAAATTCCGACCGCCAACGGGATGCTTCGGAGGCACCGCCATGCCCATGAACCACACCCCGCCGCGCCCTGTCCTGGCCGCCGCGGCGCTGGTCCTCGCGACCGCGCTCGGCGCTGTCGCGGTGACCGCCGCGACCACGGGACAGGCCGGCGCGGCCGCCAACAGCTGCGGCAACGTGTTCGACGACTTCAACTACGCCTCGTCCGGCGACGCCGGGTTCACCGGCCACGGCTGGGTGCCCCGCGGCAACGCCGGCGGACCCGGCGTCCCCGGCGCCACCTGGTCCCCGGCCAACATCACGTTCCCCACGTCCAGCGGGCAGAAGGTGATGCAACTGACCGCGTCGACCAACGGCACCGGCGCCGGGACCAGGCACGCCGAGGTGTACTCGGCGCAGAAGCGCTACTTCGAAGGCACCTACGCCAGCCGGATCCGGTTCACCGACGCCCCGACCGGCGGCGCCGACGGTGACCACGTCAACGAGACGTTCTTCGCGATCAGCCCGCTCAACGGCGACCTCGACCCCACCTACAGCGAGCTGGACTTCTCCGAGTACCTGCCCAACGGCGGCTGGGGCGAGACCGGCCCGATCAACTACCAGACCAGCTGGTACACGTACCGCAACGAGCCGTGGCTCGCCGACAACACCCACTCGGAGCAGCGGCGCAGCTACGACGGCTGGCACGACCTCGTGGTCCAGGTGTCCGGCGGGCACGTCAAGTACCACATCGACGGCGTCCTGGTCGGCGACCACTCCGGCAAGTTCTACCCGCGGCAGACGATGACCGTGAACTGGAACCTCTGGTTCATCGACACCGCCACCCACACCGGCGGCACGTCCACCTACGTCCAGCAGGTCGACTGGTTCCTGTTCGCCCGCAACCAGGTCCTGTCGCCCGCCGCGGCAACCGCGCAGGTCGCGGCGTACCGCGCCGCCGGCAGCACCTTCACCGACACGTTCGACACCGCACCGCCGTGCGGCGGCACCGGTACCGGCGCGATCATCGGCAACGGCAGCAACCGCTGCATCGACGTGCCGTCCTCGAACGCCGTGGACGGTAACCGGCTGCAGATCTGGGACTGCAACGGCACCGGCGCCCAGCAGTGGTCGTTCAACGCGGACGGCTCGGTGCGGGCGCTCGGCAAGTGCATGGACGTCTCGGGCGGCTCCACCGCCGACGGCGCGGTCGTGCAACTGTGGACCTGCAACGGCACCGGCGCCCAGAAGTTCACCCTCACCGCCGCCGGCGACCTGGTGAACACCCAGGCGAACAAGTGCGTCGACGTGCAGAACGCGGCCACCGCGAGCGGCTCGAAGCTGCACATCTGGACCTGCAACGGCGCGAGCAACCAGAAGTGGCACCGGTAGCGGATCACTGAGCTGGCGGGCCGGACCAGGTCCCAGGTCCGGCCCGTCGGCGTCGGCGTCGGCGTCGGCGTCGGCGTCGGCGTCAGGCCAGTCATCGCGAGGTGGCCCTGTCCACCGCGTCCCCGGCCGCCGAGCATGGGCTCATGCTGATCTCAGACGCGACGACGCTGCTGGCCCGCACGCCCGACGCGGTGACCGCGCTGCTGCGCGGGCTGCCCGACGCGTGGGTGCACCGCGACGACGGCGAGGGGACGTGGAGCGCGTACGCCGTGGCCGGCCACCTTCTGCACGGCGACGCGACGAACTGGCTGCCCCGGATCCGGGTGATCGTGGAGCACGGCACAGGCCGAACGTTCGCGCCGTTCAACCGGGTGGCGATGCTGGACTGGGAGCGGGAGCCGGTGGCCGAGCTGGTGGAGCGGTTCCGGTCGGCCCGGGCGGCCAGTCTGGAGGACCTCGACGCGCTCGGGCTGACCCAGGACGACCTGGCCCGGTCCGGCACCCACCCCGAGTTCGGCACCGTCACCCTCGAGCAGGTCCTCGCCGCCTGGGTCGCGCACGACCTGACGCACCTGGCGCAGATCGGTGAGGTCCTGGCCGGCCGGTACCGCGACGAGGTCGGCCCGTACCGCCGCTACATGCCGGCGCTGGAACGCTTCGCGCCCGCCGAGTAGGCCTCGGCCCGGGCCGGGCGGATCGCGGCGCGGCGGGTCGGCAGCCCGAGCATCGGGTTGGCCACGCCCCACGCGGCGCCCTTACAGACCAGTTCCTTGTAGACCGCGGCGAGCCGCCCGGTGAGGACCGCCCGCACGGCCCGGTCGTCGGCGGTGACGTACTGGATCAGCCCCTCCTTGCGGCCCAGCGAGATGCACTGGTTGAAGTAGCGCAGCGGCACGTCCGGCAGCTTCCCGCCGGTCAGGCGGGCCGCGATCGCGTCGGCAGCCTGCCACGCCATCGGGGTGCCCGAGGCGCACGACATCCGCAGCGGCTTGTCCCCGGCGCCGATGGCGAAGGCGGCATCGCCGACGGCGTACACCTCCGGATGCGAAACCGACCGCATGGTCCCGTCGACGACGATCCGGCCGGTGTCGGTGACCTCGAGGCTGGTCGCCGCCGCGATCGGGTGGACGGCGAAACCGGCCGTCCAGACGGTGACCGCGGCCGGGATGACGCCACCGCCGGCGGTGCGGACCCGGCCGGCCTCGACGGCGGTGACGGTGGTGTGCTCGTGCACGGTGATCCCGAGCCTGCCGGCGACCTTCCGCACGTGCTCGCGGCCCTTGGGCGAGAGCCAGTCGCCGAGGCCGTCGTGGGCGGCGAGGGCGACGTCGAGGTCCGGCCGCGCGTCGGCGATCTCGGTCGCGGCCTCCAGTCCGGTGAGACCGCCGCCGACGACGAGCACGGCCTGCCCGGCGTCGAGGCGGGCCAGCCGCTCCCGCAGCCGCAGCGCCCCGGGACGGCTGGCGATCTCGTGCGCGTGCTCGGCGGCACCGGGGACACCCTGGGCGTTCCAGCCGCTGCCGAGGGCGTAGACCAGCGTGTCGTAGCCGATCTCCTCGGCGCCGGCGGCGACCTTCCTGCGCTCGACGTCCACGCCGGTGACCTGCGCGACCCGCAGCTCGACGCCGGTGCCGGCGAACATCGCGCTGAACGGCCGCGGCTTGAGGTCCTGCCCGGTCGCCAGCTGGTGCATGCGGACCCGTTCGACGAAGTCAGGCTCGGCGTTGACGAGGGTGATGGCGACCTCCTCGCGGCGCAGCCGCTTGGCGAGGCGCCCGGCCGCGATGGCTCCGGCGTATCCAGCTCCGAGAACGACAATGCGGTGCGGCATGTCCTTGCTCCTGTCCTGCGGGGTTTTGCCTCCTGAACCGGGCAGCCCGCCGTTCCCTGACAGCTACGCCGTGTGAAGCACCTCACACGGCGGTCAGAACGCGTTGAACAGGGGTTTCCCGTGCTCGGTGACCGCCCAGCGGGCGGTCGCGCGGACCAGCTTGTCGGGGTTGACCTGGTTGCGGAGCGCGACGATCCCCTCGGCGGTGACCTCCAGGCACATGACCCCGATGACCCGCCCGTCCACGACGGCCACGACGGCGGGGTCGCCGTTGGCGGTCGAGGCGTACACCTCGGGCGACCCACCGGCGACGGCGCGTTTGGCCTCGCCGGGCCGGAACAGCCCCCGCAGGAACCTGGCGACCGCGAGCGCACCCTCGAACGCCGTGGCGCGGGCCGGCACCTTCCCGCCACCGTCACCGATCGACGTCGCGTCCCCGGTGAGCAGGCGCACGAGCGGCTCGGTCCGGCCGCTGGTCGCCGCCGCCAGGAACTCCTCGACGACCCGCCGGGCCGCCGCCTCGTCGATCTCCGTCCGGGGCCGCCCTTCCGCGACGTGCTGCCTGGCCCGGTGGAAGATCTGCTGGCTGGCGGCCTCGGTGATGTCGAGGATCCCGGCGATCTCCCGGTGCGGGTAGCCGAACGCCTCCCGCAGTACATACACCGCCCGCTCGTTGGGCGCGAGCCGCTCCATGAGGGTGAGCACCGCGTATGACACCGAGTCGCGCTGCTCCGCGGTGTCTGCCGGGCCGAGCATCGGGTCCCCGGCGAGCAGCGGCTCGGGCAGCCACTGCCCGACGTAGACCTCGCGCCGCGCCCGCGCGGAGGTGAGCTGGTTGAGGCAGAGGTTGGTGAGGACCTTCGTCAGCCACGCCTCGAGCACCTCGATGCGCTCGGCGTCGGCGGCCTGCCAGCGCAGGAACGTCTCCTGCACGGCGTCCTCGGCGTCCCCCGCCGAGCCGAGCAGCCGATAGGCGATGGCCTCCAGCCGGGGCCGGGCGGCCTCGAACCGCTCCACGTCCCCCGAGGTCAACGCCACGCCCGATCCTAACCCGCACCCCGCCGCGCCGACCTGGGCCGGCGCGGCGGGGCCTCGCTCAGCGGACGGTGACGCCGTCGACCATCCAGTACCAGTTGTTGTTCGCGTCGTACATGCGGAACGTGACCCGCATCGCCTGCGCGCCGGCGGGCACGGCGACGGTGAGCGCCTCGTCCTTGGCGATCGCGTCGGACCGGTACGCCTTGACCGTGGTGGCCGGGCCGCCGTCGAAGGACACCATGACGTCGCCCTTCTGGCTGCCTTCCTGGCGGTAGAGCGTGGTGTAGGCGACGCTCACAGAGGTCCGGCCGGCGACCGGGTACGCCCGGGAGACCAGCGACGAGTCGAACGAGGTGCCGCCCGACCTGTCGGCGAACTCGTCGGTGTCGGCGACCGCCACCACGCCGCGGCCCCGCACGCCGAGCTCGCGGGACTGCCCGGCCTCGCACCGGGTCCAGAACTCGTCCGTGGTCAGCGCCCAGCCGCGCCACTCGGTCACCCCGCCGGCGGGCATGCGGCTGTTGTCGACGGTCCAGCCGTTGACGCCGGCGTGGCTGAAGCCGAGGACGCCGGCCGGGACCCCGGTCTCGTCGACCCGGCCCGACAGGCTCGGGTAGGCGGCGTCGAAGTCGTCGCCGCGGGCCGCGAAGAGGGACCGGCCGTCGAGGTTCCACGACGGGTTGACGGTGACCCCCAGGTGGCCGAGCGCGGTCACGGCGACATCGGCGAGGCGGGTGTCGATCGGCCGCTGGCCGGCGGCGATGCCTGGCGCGTTGGCGATGACGAAGGTGCGGCGCTCGGCGATCGAGGTGCCGCCGTGGCCGCCGGCGTCGGTGTGGCCGTGGTCGGTGGCGACCTCGATCAGCCAGCGCTCACCGGCGTACGTGGCCCGGGACCGCACCGCCGACAGCAGCTGCCCGACCTGGGCGTCGGAGCGGGCGAGCGCGGCGAGGTAGGCGGCGCTGGCCGCGCCGGAGGAGTGCCCGGCCTCGTCGATCGCGCCGAGGTAGACGAACGCGGCGTCGGGGTTCTGCTGGCGCAGCACGCGGCCGGCGACATCGGCGATGCGGGCGTCGTTGCCGGTGTACCCCTCGGCGTCGCCGTCGAGCACGACGCGGCCGTCGATGGCCGGCGAGAAGGTGCCCTTGGTGCCGAGCGCGGCCCAGTCGACCGCGGCGAACGTGGACAGCGCCGGGCGGACCTGCTCCATCCGGGTCAGGAAGTCCGGGTACTGGCCGTACCGCTGGCCGGTGAAGGAGTTGTCGGTGACGCCGTGCTTGTCCGGCCAGGCGCCGGTGGCGATCGTCGACCAGCCCGGCCCGGACAGCGTCGAGGCCATCGGTTGGGTGTACAGGAGGCTGGTGCCGTAGAGGCCACCGGTGATGAGGCTCCACAGGTTCGGCGAGTTCGCCGCGGAGATCTTGTCGTTGCGCAGGCCGTCCAGGCCGATCACCAGGGTCTTGTCGGTGCTCACGCCGTTGGGCAGGGTGGGCGCCGGGACCGGGTTGGACACCGGCGGCGGCGGTGCGCTGATCGGGGTGTCGGCGACGGTGACGTCGTCGACGGCCCAGAACCAGTTGTTGGCGGCGTCGTAGAGCCGCCAGGCGAACCGGGCCGTGGTCGCCCCGGCCGGGACCGCGATCGACCGGGTCACGTATGCGTTCTGGGCGTCGGCGCCCGCGTTGGCGTCCGCAGTGGACGGTCCGTAGTGGACGACGGTGACGGCGCTCCCGCCGTTGAAGGAAACGGTGACGTCGGCCTTCTGGTTGCCTTCCTGGCGGTAGTGGCTGGCGAAGCCGAGGTACAGCGTGCTCGTCCCGGCCGGGATGCTGACCGGCTCGCCGGACAGGGTGGAGTCGAACGTGCTGCTCGCCGTCGGGTTGCCGCGGTCGTCCCACTCGTCGGGGTCGGCGACCGCGAAGACCCCGCTGGCGCGGGTGAAGGCGCCCCGGTCCTGGGTGTCGGCCGCGGTCCAGAACGGCATCGTCGTGAACGACCAGCCGCGCCATTCGCGGACGCCGTCGCCCATGGCCGGCTTGACGGCGACCGACCAGCCGGCCGGCGGCGTGTGGGTCCAGCCGAGCGTGCCGGCCGAGATCGGCTCGTCGAGCGCGGGCTGCAGCTGGCCGGCGAGCGACTCGAAACTCTGGGTGGTCATGGTCGCGGCGGTGGCGGGATGGGGGGTCGCGATGAGCATGCCGGCGGCCAGGGCCACCGTCGCGGTTCCGATGAGCGATCGGCGGAGGGACATGGTCGTGGGTGTTCCTCTCTCGGATTCGACAGGTCCGGCGTGGACGTCCATCGTTGTCGATGGATTTCCGCACGGGACGAAATGTCGGGGTCCGAGCTGAACCTCCGGCGCCGGACGGGCGACCAGCCGGCGAATGCGATCGAAAGGTTCGTACCTGTTATCGACCCGTGACCAAACGGGTCTCGAAGCCGATGCGGTCCCCCCGGTACAGCGACCGGACCCGCTCGATCGGGGTGCCCGACGGGTCGCGACTGATCCGCTGCATGAGCAGCATCGGCAGGGCCGGGTTCGTCTGCAGCAGCAGCGCCTCGCGGGGGCTGGCCAGCGCGGTCTCGATCCGCTCGGTCGCCTCCGCCCACACCACGCCGAGCTCGTCCTGCATGCACCGGTACAGCGAGCCGCTCGGATCGAGCACGTCGAGCAGGGTCGGATACCGCTCGGCCGGCAGTTCGGTGATCTCCAGCCCGAGCGGGTCGCCGTCGGCCAGCAGCACCCGCTCCAGCCGGATGACCGGGGCGCCCGGCTCGATCTCCAGCGCCGCGGCCAGCTCGTCGTCGGCTCGCGCCTCCTCGACCGCGACGACCGTCCGCGACGGTTCGTACCCCATCGCCCGCAGCGATTCGGTGTAGCTGGCCAGCGACAGCGGATGGATGAGCTTGGGCCGGGCGACGAAGGTCCCGCGGCCCCGCTGGGCGGCCAGCCGGCCCTCGATGACCAACTCGGAGATGGCCTGGCGCACCGTGGACCGGGCGACCCGGAAACGGGCGGCGAGGTCGCGCTCCGGCGGTAACAGCGCACCGACCCCGAGCTGCCTGATCTCGTCCAGGATCAGGGATTTGACGGTGTAGTACTTCGGCACCCGGCCGTGATCGGGAATCCCGGAGCGATACGAGGAGACCGACACGGCGCCACCCTACGGCATGTTCCTTCCATAACTGTTCGGTAACAGGTACGAACCTTTTCCCGCGAACAACTGGTCGTTCCCGGCCCGTTCACCTGCCTTCCCTACCTTGGCGCCCGCCATCAGGTGCTTGAACGTTCGACTCTTGCGTACGTCGGGAAGGTTGACCATGAAGATCTCCGCTCGAGTGGTGCTCGGCGCGGCCACGGCCGCTGTGCTGCTGGCCGGCACGGCGGCGTGCTCCTCGGACACCGACACCACCGCCGGCGCGGGCTCCACCGCCCCGGCCGGGAAGTTCGCGAAGGACGCCGGCACGCTCGTGTTCGGCGTGGTGCCGGACACGGCCTCCACGCAACAGAACTACCAGCCGTTGCAGGACTACATCGGCAAGATCTCGGGCCTCAAGGTCGAGTACCGGGAGTCGTCGGACTACGCCGCCCTGATCGAGGCCGCAGTCTCGGGCAAGGTCGACATCGCCAGCTTCTCCGGCTTCACGTATGTGACGGCGAAGAAGAACGGCGCCAAGATCACGCCGTTCGCCTCCATCATCACCAAGCAGGGCCAGGAGCCCGGCTACTACTCCGAGGCGATCGCGCCCGCCAACTCCCCGATCAGCAACATCGAGGACTTCAAGGGCAAGAAGGTCTGCTTCGTCAGCCAGACCTCGACCTCCGGGTACCTGTACCCGAGCTACAACCTGCTCAAGGCCGGCATCGACCCGACCAAGGACGTGACTCCCGTCTTCGCCGGCAAGCACGACGCGTCGGCGCTCAAGGTCTCCAAAGGCACCGAGTGCGAGGCCGGCTTCGCCGAGGACGTCGCCGTCGAGGCCCAGTCCGGTCTCAAGGTCGTCGCGAAGACGTTCGTCGTCGGCGCGCCGATGACCCTCGCCGACGACCTGCCGGCCGACCTCAAGCAGAAGCTGACCACCGGCCTGCAGAACGTCACCATCGACCAGATCAAGGCGGCCGGCGTGGCCAACGCCGACAGCGACAACTTCAAGAAGACCTTCTACGCGCTCGCGCCGGTCGACGACGCGAAGTACGACATCATCCGCGATCTGTGCAAGCAGACCAAGGCCGCGGCCTGCGGCAGCTGAGGTAGCCGACCATGACTGTCAGCGACACGCCCGCCGTCGAGGCACAGGGGCTCAGTAAGACCTTCGGACAGGTCACCGCGCTGCGGGAAGTGTCGCTGACGGTCGGCCGCGGCGAGATCGTCGTGCTGCTCGGGCTCTCCGGCTCGGGCAAGACGACGCTCCTGCGCCACCTCAACGCACTGGAGACGACGACCACCGGCCGGCTGCACGTCCTCGGCGAGGACATCGCCGGCCTGCGGGGCCGCGACCTGCGCCGGTTACGCAGCCGCATCGGCATGGTCTTCCAGCAGTTCCACCTGGTCGGCCGGCTCACCGTGCTGGAGAACGTCCTCACCGGCTCCCTCGCCGGCCTGCGCGGCCCGCGCCTGGGCATCGCGTCCTACCCGCGGGAGCACCGCCGGCGGGCACTGACCCAGCTCGACCGGGTCGGCCTGCTCGACAAGAGCTACCAGCGGGCCGACACCCTCTCCGGCGGCCAGCAGCAGCGGGTCGCCATCGCCCGGGCGCTGATGCAGGAGCCGGAGATCTTGCTCGCCGACGAGCCGGTCGCCTCGCTCGACCCCGAGTCCAGCGACCAGGTGATGGCCCTGCTGCGCGACATCGCCGCCGAACGCCAGCTGACGGTCATCTGCAGCCTGCACCAGGTTGAGGTCGCGCTGGCCTGGGGGCAGCGCATCGTCGGCATGCGCAGCGGCGGCATCGTGCTCGACACGCCCGCGGCCGAGCTGACCCGCGAGGCGGCGATGCGCATCTACGGCCGGATGACCGCGACCCTCGCGGAGGCCAAGTGAGCGCCCCCGGCGCCACCGAGGCGCCGCCGCTGCCCGAGCTGGACCAGCTGGTCAAACGCCCGAAACCACCGGCGTCCACCCTGACCGCGGCCGGGCTGCTGCTGGCGTTGCTCGCGTTCGCGGTCTGGTCACTGGCCGAGGTCGGCTTCACCGCCGAGACCTTCACCGAGAGCGCCGGCAAGGTCGGGCCGTTCCTGGACCGCATGCTGCCGCTGCAGTTCCCCCCGGCGGCCGACCTGCTGCGCTCGATCGGCATCACCCTCGGCGTGGTGCTGTGCGGCACCGTGCTGTCCGCCGTGCTGTCCGTGCCGGTCGCCTACATCTCGGCCCGCAACACCAGCCCGGCGCCGTGGCTGGTCCCCGTCGGCCGGGCGATCGGCGTGGTCGCCCGGGCGGTGCCGGACGTCGTGCTCGCCATGCTCTTCGTGCTGCTGTTCACCCTCGGCTCGCTGCCCGGCATCCTGGCGATCGCCCTGCACTCCATCGGCATGATCTCCAAACTGTTCGCCGACGCGATCGAGCAGATCGACGAGGGACCACGCCAGGCGGTCCGGGCCACCGGCGCCGCCCGCGGCCAGGAGTTCCTCGCCGGCATCCTCCCGCAGGTGCTGCCGTCCTGGATCGCCACCACCCTGCACCGCAGCGACATCAACCTGCGCGGCTCGGTTTTGCTGGGGTACGCCGGCATCATCGGCCTCGGCTACGACCTGCGGCTGGCCCTCGAATCGCTGAACTACCACCTGGCCATGGCCCTCGCGCTGGTCATCTTCGGGTTGTGCGTCCTGTTCGAGATCGCCTCGACGGTGATCCGGGCGCAGCTGCTCGGGGTCGCACCGTCCGGGCGCGGCATCGGCGCCCGCGTCGCCCGCCGCCTGCCGTCCTCCACCAGCGTGCGTGATGCGGACGGCGCGCTTGTTGCGGACGGCGCGCGTGCTCCGGACGGCGTGGCCGCTGCCATGCGGCGGCCGTGGACCCGGGACCGCGTCAGGTCCACCACGGCCATCGCCGCCACGGTCGCGGTCGCCGTCGCGGCGGTCATCGGGTCGCAGGCCCACTGGCTCGACCTGTTCAGTTTCTGGACGGAGATCCCGTATCTGCTCGAACGGACCTGGCCTCCGTCGATCGAGCCACGCACCTGGACGAACGTGTTCGACGCCCTGCTGGTCACGCTCGAGATCGCGGCCGCCGCGACCCTGCTGAGCACGGTCGTGTCCCTGCTCATCGGGCCGCTCGCCGCCCGCAACGCGGCCCCGAACCGGCCGGTGCGGCTGGCCGCCCGCCTGCTGCTGCTCGTGGTCCGCTCGATCCCGGAGCTCATCCTGGCCATCGTCCTGATCATCATCACCGGGCTCGGCCCGCAGGCCGGCACCATCGCGCTCGCGTTCGTCGGCGTCGGGCTGCTCGGCAAGCTCATCGCCGACTCCCTGGAGGAGGCGCCCCTCGGCCCGCAGCTCGCCGTGCAGTCCGTCGGCGGCACCCGGACCCAGGTGTTCTTCGCCGCCGGCGCCCGGCTGAGCGTGCCGGCCCTCGTCGGGCACACGCTGTACCTCTTCGACTCGAACATCCGCTCGGCGACCGTGCTCGGGATCGTCGCGGCCGGCGGCATCGGCTACTACCTGATCGACGCCACCCGGGTCTCCCGCTACGACCAGGTCACCGCGTTCGTCATCGTGCTCGTCCTCGCCACCCTCGTCGTGGAGGGCCTCTCCCTCGTCATCCGCCGGGCGCTGCGATGACCGCCACCGGATACGACCTTGCCGTCGTGGGCGCCGGGATCGTCGGGCTCGGCCACGCCGCCGCCGCACGGGAACGCGGGCTGCGCGTGGTCGTCATCGACCGGGCGACGCAGATCACCGGGGCCAGCGTGCGCAACTTCGGGCACATCTGCGTCACCGCCCAGAGCGGCGAGGCCCGCCAGTACGCCGAACGGGCCCGCGAACTGTGGCTGCGCTACGCCGGGCGGGCCGGTTTCTGGGTCAGGGAATCCGGCACGGTCGTCGTGGCACGCGCCGCCGACGAACTGGCCGTCATCCAGGAGTGGAGCCGCGCCGAGTCGGGTGTGGCCCTGATCGGCGCCGGCGACGTGACCGGAAAGGCGCCGGTGGTCGGCGCCGTCGGCGGCGCCTGGCTGCCCCGCGACCTGCAGGTCGACCCGCGGCAGGCCGCCCCGGCCCTGGCCCGGCACCTCGCCGACACCGGCGTCGAGTTCCGCTGGCGGACCTCGGCCCTCGGCGTCGCCGGCGGCGTGCTGCACACGACCCGCGACCCGATCCACGCCGACGCGGTCGTCGTCGCTGTCGGGCACGACGTCGACCAGCTCTACCCGCACGTCGCCGAGGCCGCCGGGGTGCTGCGATGCGGGCTGGACATGCTCCTGGTCGAGCCCGCCGCCCTGCCGGCGCCGCTGCGCGCCCCCGTCCTGACCGGGTGGTCCCTGCTGCGGTACTCCGGCAGCCGCGACGTCCCGGCCGCCGCGGCGCTGCGGGAGCGGCTCGCCACCGAACACCCCGACCTGTACGCGCTGGACCTCAACCAGATGTACACCCAGCGCCCCGACGGCACCGTCATCGTCGGCGACACCCATTACCGCAGCACCAGCGTCGCGCCGTTCCAGGCGGAGTCCTCGTTCGACGCGCTGGCCGACGTCACCCGCGAACTGTTCGGGCTGACGCGGCTGCCGGTCCGCGAACGTTGGCAGGGCGTCTACGCCTCGGCGCCGGAGGAGTTCCTCATCGCCGCACCGGCCGACGGGCTGCGGGTCGTGTCGGTCACCACCGGCATCGGCATGACGACCGGTCTCGGTCTCGGCGAGGCCGTCGTCGCCGACCTGTTCGGAGCACGGTCCACCGGCCGTGCCGTCCCTACTGTCCCAGGAGCCTGACCATGCCATTCGAAACCGTTGTGCTGGACCTCGCCGGAACGACCGTCCTGGACGACGGCCTGGTCGAGGAGGCCTTCACCCGCGCCTACGACCGGGTGCTGCCCGGCGACCCGGGCCGCGCCGCCGCCACCGAGCACGTGCGGGCCACCATGGGCCAGTCCAAGATCGAGGTGTTCCGCGCCATCGTCGACGAGGCGACCGCGCAGCAGCTCAACCTGACCTTCGAGCAGGCGTACGCCGAACTCGTCGCCGAAGGCCGGTGCGCGCCCATCCCCGGCGCCGAGAAGGCGATCCGTGAACTGCGCGACCGCGGCCTCGCCGTCGTCTTCACCACCGGCTTCGGCCGCGCCACCGCCGACGCCGTCGTGGACGCCCTCGGCTGGCGGGACCTCGCCGACGCCGTGCTCACCCCCGCCGACGCCGGCCGCGGCCGGCCCGCACCCGACCTGGCACTGACCGCGCTGCTGCGCACCCGCGCCAGCTCCGTCGCCGCGCTCGTCGTCGTCGGCGACACCGAGTCCGACGCCGCCTGCGGCACCGCGGCCGGCGCGGGCCTGGTCGTCGGCGTTCTCACCGGCACCCGGACCGACGCGGCGCTGCGTGCCGCCGGCGCGCACGAGGTGCTCGGCAGCGTCGCGGAGCTGCCCGCGCTGATCGACGCCCGGAGCTGACGTGGGCGGGGACGTCCGGTACGCCCGCTGGGACGGTGTCGGCAGGCCGTTCCAGCTCGTCACTGATCCTGACTCGGCACATGGCGAGCTCGGCGACGGCGCGGTCCTGGTCGCGGTCGAGCTCGCCACCGTCTGCGGCAGCGACCTGCACACCGTCGCCGGGCACCGCCCGGCCCCGACGCCGACGATCCTCGGCCACGAGCAGGTCGGCCGGGTCGTCGCCACCGGCGCCGGGACGTCGGTGCGCCCCGGCGACCGGGTGGTCTGGTCCGTCACCGTGTCCTGCGGCCAGTGCGCCCGCTGCACCCGCGGGCTGGAGCAGAAATGCCTGCGACTGCGCAAGTTCGGCCACGAACCGATCACCGCAGCCTGGACCCTGAGCGGCGGCTTCGCCACCCACGCGGTGCTGCCGCCGGGCACCACGATCGTGCCGGTCCCCGACGACCTGCCCGACGCCGTGGCCGCGCCGGCCTCCTGCGCGACCGCGACGGTCGCCGCGGTCCTGGACGCCGTGCCGCCCGTCGCGGGCCGGCGGGTCCTCATCACCGGCGCCGGCCTGCTCGGCGTCACCGCCGCCGCATTTGCCGCGTCCGCGGGCGCCGAGGTCACCGTCTGCGACCCGGACCCGGCCCGCCGCCTTCTCGCCGGCCGCTTCGGCGCCGCGCACACGGTCACCCCGGACGCCCTGCCGACCGGCGTCGACGTCGCCTTCGAACTGTCCGGCTCGGCCGCGGCGGTCGCCGGCTGCCTGGCCGCCCTGGATGTCGGCGGGCACGCGGTGCTGGCCGGCTCGGTCTCACCCGGGCCGAGCGTCCCGCTCGACCCGGAACGCCTCGTGCGGCACCTGCTGACCGTGACCGGCGTGCACAACTACCGCCCCCACCACCTGACCCGCGCCGTCGAGTTCCTCGCCGGCCACCATCACCGGTTCCCGTTCGCCGACCTGGTCGGCGACCAGCACGCCTTGGCCGACATCGAGCAGGCCTTCAAGGCGGCCCACGCTCCCGTCCTGCGCCAGGCCCTCAACCCACAGCACTGACCCGCGCCGGTCGAGCCTGAAACTGTCACACCTGCCGCAGGTGACGCCTTCCTGGGTGGGGTGGTTGGTGGTTGGCTGTGGGGTTGTGGCTGTTGACGGTTCGGGGCGGGATTTCTTCATCTCGTATGCGGGGGTGAACCGGTCGTGGGCTGAGTGGATCGCGGTGGAGTTGGAGCGGGCCGGTTATTCCACGGTGGTGCAGTCGTTCGACTTCCGGCCGGGTGCGGATTTTGTGCATGAGATGCAGCGGGCGGTGAGTTCGGCGGTGCGGACGATCGCGGTGTTGTCGCCGGCGTATTTCGGTTCGCGGTTCGGTGAGGCGGAGTGGCGGGTCGCGTTCGCGAAGGATCCGTCGGGTGCGTTGGGTCTGTTGCTGCCGGTGCGGGTGCAGCCGTGCGAGCCGCCGGGGTTGCTGTCAACGCGGGTGTATGTGGATCTGGTCGGTGCGGATGAGACCAGTGCCCGGCGGATGCTGCTCGCGGCGGTCGACCAGGGCCGAGCCCGGCCGGTCGCGGTGCCGTGGCCGGGTGGCGGGGTGGGGCGGTTTCCGGGTTCGGGGCCGCAGGTGTCGAATCTCCCGGCGCGCAACGGCAACTTCTGCGGCCGGGATGCCGTGTTGGAGCGGTTGTATGGGGTGTTTCGGGCGGGGTCGGTGACGGCGGTGTTGCCGGTCGGGGCGGTGCACGGGTTGGGCCGGGTCGGTAAGACGCAGCTGGCGGTGGAGTTCGCGCATCGGTACGGCAGTGACTTCGACGTGGTGTGGTGGATCCCTGCGGAGCAGCCGAGCGCGGTGGTTGCGGAGTTGGCGAGGTTGGCGCGCCGGTTGGGTGTGCCGGAGGCGACGGATCAGACCGACCTCGCCGCAGGTGTGCTGGAGTTGCTGCGGGGCCGGGATCGGTGGTTGTTGGTGTATGACAACGCGGAGTCGCCGGCTGACCTGGAGGGATTGCTGCCGTCGGGTGGGGGCGGTCAGGTGCTGGTGACGTCGCGGTGGGCGGCATGGTCGGCCCTTGCATCGCCGCTGCCGCTGGATGTGCTGGCCCGTCAGGAGTCCGTCGAGTTCCTGCGCAGGCGCGCTGGTTCGGCTGTTGCGGAGGTTGGCTGGTCGGAGTTGGCGGCGTTGGTGGGGGATCTGCCGCTGGCGTTGGAGGAGGCTGCGGCGTATCTGGAGGAGACCGGGGAGAGCCTGCCGGACTATCTGGAACTGCTGCGGAGCCGGGCGCGGGAGTTGTTCGGGCTCGACCGCCCGGGAGATGGCGGTGGTGGGGCGGACGAGCGTGATCGTCGCCGGGTGGCCACGGTGTGGTCGGTGTCGCTGGACCGGGTCAGTGTCGAAGCCCCGGCCGCGGGGGCGCTGCTGAACCTGCTGGCGTTCCTCGCCCCGGAGGTACCCCGGACGCTGCCGGCTGAGCAGCCGCAGGCCCTGCCCGACCCACTCGGGACGGCGGTCGGTGACCGGCTGACGTACAACCGGCTGGTGGCTGCCATAGGTCGCTACTCCCTCGCCACAGTGAGCGGCGGTGAGCTGCGATTGCACCGGTTGGTACAGGCAGTGATCCACGCCCGGCTCGGCCCCGCCGGCGAACGCACCTGGGCCGCGACCGCGGTAGAGGTCATCCGTGCCGCGTTCCCCGCCGACAGTTGGGAGGTGGCGAGATGGCCCGAGTGTGAACGACTGTTACCGCACCTGCTCGCCGTCACCGCCCACGCCCAGCGCCTCGGCGTAGCTGGAGAAGACGCGGGTTGGCTGTTGGACCGCGCCTCGACCTACCTGCGGGAACGCGGGCAGTACCGGCAGGCCAGACCCCTCGCCGAACAAGCCGTCACCGTCACCGAGACCGCGCTCGGCGCAGACCATGCCGACGTCGCCTGGCGACGCGACGAGCTCGGGAGCGTTCTGCAGGCTCTAGGAGACCTGGCCGGCGCCCGCGACCAGTTCGAGCTGGCGCTGCGCATCGGCGAGGCGGCCCTCGCCCCCGACGACCACGACGTCGGCATCTGGCGCGGCAACCTCGGCAGCGTGCTGCAGGCCCTAGGGGATCTGACCGGCGCCCGCAACCAGTACGAGCAGGCGCTCCGCATCACCGAGGCAGCCCACGGCCCCGACCACCCCCACGTCGGCACCTGGCACAGCAGCCTCGGCAGCGTGCTGCAGGCTCTAGGAGATCTGACCGGCGCCCGCGACCAGCTTGAACAGGCGCTCCGCATCGGCGAGGCGGCCCTAGCCCCCGACCACCCCGACGTCGGCATCTGGCGCGGCAACCTCGGCAGCGTGCTGCAGGACCTGGGCGATCTCGCCGGCGCCCGCGACCAGCTCGAACAGGCGCTCCACATCACCGAGGCCGCCCACGGCCCCGACCACCCCCACGTCGGCATCCGGCGCAGCCGCCTCGGCAGCGTGCTGCAGGACCTGGGCGATCTGACCGGCGCCCGCGACCAGCTCGAACAGGCGCTGCACATCAGCGAGGCGACCCTCGGCCCCGACCACCCCCAGGTACGCACCATCCGCATCAACCTGGATCGCCTGACCCCGCCTCAGGACCAACCATCGACACAACCACCCCCAGAGGACGACCCATGAGCCTGCCCGCGACACAGTCCTCATGGACATCTAGCTCCAGCCCAGCAACGCAGTACACCACCCAAAACGCAACCAAAGCACCGATTGCGACCAGTGGGGCCCGGGCACGGTTTTGAGGGGGCGTGGGTGGAGCGAAGCTCCCCCACTGGGGAGCACGGCGAAGCCGTGCGCGGGAAACCAACTCCACGCCAACGCGAAGCGGCGCAGCCCGCTGAGCAGACTGCGCCAAACGTGGAGTTGAGGGGACTCGAACCCCTGACCCCCTCGATGCGAACGAGGTGCGCTACCAGACTGCGCCACAACCCCAGCTGGCCCGCCGGAGTGGGCCGGGGCCAAGAGTAGCAAACGGTGGAGAGGGGGCGCGAATCAGATCACTGCCCTGACGCCCGCGTGTCGTAGGGGCGGCCGCGGACGGCGCCGAGGGCGCCGAGGCGGGCGGCTTCGCGGCGCGCTCGGTCGCGTTCGGCGAGCTGGGCGGCGACCGCCTCGCGGCGCAGCGCGGCGCGGCGGAGTTGTTCGCGGCGGACCTGGGCCTGGCGGCGGGCGATCCAGGCGGCGTAGTGGGCCTCGCGGCGCCGGCGGCGCTGTTCGGTGAGGGCGCGGTTGCGCAGGTGGGCGGTGTAGGCGACGAGGAGGGCGCCGGTGACGGCGAAGCCGACCCAGAAGCCGGTGCTGACGAGGGCGACGCCGCCGAGCTCGACGAGGTTGAGCAGGACCAGGGCGAGCAGGACGCGGCGGCGGCGGTACATGGCGCGGGGCGCGCGCGGCGGGCGGCGGCGCCGGGCGGTCGGTGGGACGACCCGCAGCGGGGCAGGTGCGGGCACGGGGCGGTGCACGACGGTGCGGGGTGGGTTGACGGGCCGGCGGCCGGGGATCGTCCGGCGGCGGCGGTCGCGACGCATCCCGGCACGGGTGAGCACCCGTGCGGTTGACAACGCCCGCTCCGCCACCAGCCGCTCTGTGGCGTCGTACCGGCGCACCAACGCGGGCGCCAAGGCTAGGAGCCCAGCAGCGGCAAGGACGGCGAGGAGCACCGAGGTCGGCACCCTCACGCCTCCTGTTCACACCTCGTGCACCGGTCCCCCCGGGTGCGCGAGTCATCCAAGTCTGTGGAAGTTACAACGTGGTAACTCCGTCTCAGAACAGTACGGGTTGCGCAGGGTCACACCACGTCAACACGCAGGAGGAAGCGTGACAGCTGGCAAAACTAGGAGGCGAGGACCTTGTGCCATCTGGCGAGGAGGCCGCCTTCGGCGGAGACGTCCTCGGTGGTCATCGCGTAGCCGAGGTGGTCGCGCCAGTCGCCGTCGATGTGCAGGTACCGGTGGTGGTAGGCCTCCTGGCGGAAGCCGAGCTTCTCCACGACGCGCCGGCTGGCGAGGTTGTCGGGGCGGATGTTGACCTCGATGCGGTGCAGGCCGCCGACGCTGAACGCGTGGTCGACGACGAGCGCGAGCGCGGTCGGGGTGATGCCCTTGCCGGCGTGGCGGGCGTCGACCCAGTATCCGGCGTAACCGGAGCAGAACGCCCGGCGCACGATGTTGCCGAGGGTGAGCTGGCCGACGAGCTGGTCGTCGTAGCAGACCGCGAACGGCATCGCGCTGCCCTGCCGGGCGGCGCGGCGAAGGTCGGCGTGCACGGCGCGGAACGCGGCCGGCGAGTTCAGGTCGTGCCAGGTCCCGTAGGGCGTGGGCTCCCACTTGGACAGCCACTGCTCGTTCGAGCGGCGGACCTCGGCCCAGGCGCGCGCGTCGGCGCGCCGGTAGGGCCGCAGGGTGACCGGGCCGTCGACCAGCACCGCCGGCCATCCGGGCTGACTCATCGCCGTCTATCCAACATGATGACGTCCACTGTAGAGCCCGCGGCTGCGCTGATCACCTTCTCGCCGAGGACCATGAGCCCGTTGGCGTCGGCGAGGCCCGACAGGGTGTACGGGCCACCGGCGAGCGGCATCACGGTGTAACCGCCGCCGCGACGTTCGGTGATGTACGCGGGGCGGAACTCCCGCATGCCCGAGGGTGAGCTGACGGTCTCCAGCAGGTGCGCGCGGACGCTGGGCCGGAAGACGGGGTCGGCGCCGGCGAGGAGCTGGATGACGGGCCGGGCGAGGACCTCGAAGCCGATGAGCGCGGCGCCGGGGTCGCCGGGGAGGCAGACGATGGGCACGCCGTTGGCGCCGCCGGAGCCGCCGATGGTGCCGTAGCCCAGCGACGAGCACGGGTACACGGACAGGTCGGAGAACACGACCGACCGGGACAGGATCCGGCGGACCATGTCGCCGGGGCCGGTGCCGGTCCCGCCGGTGGTGATGATCAGGTCGGCGCGCAGCATCTGGTCGTCGAGCAGGCCGCGCAGCCCTTCGGGGTCGTCGTCGCAGATGCCGACGCGGTACGCGTGGGCGCCGGCCTCCGCGGCGGCTGCGGTGAGCGCGTGGGAGTTGGCGTCGACGACCTGCCCGGGCTGGCTGGCACGGCCGACGTCGACGAGTTCGTCGCCGGTGGCGATGACCACGACGCGGGGGCTCGGGCGCACGACGACGTGCCCGATGCCGCTCGCCGCGAGGACCGAGACCAGCGGCGGGGTCACGTAGGCACCGGCGCGGGCGAGGACGGCACCGGCGGGCAGCTCGTCGCCGGCCCGGCGCACCCCGTGGCCGCGTTTCGTCGGGTGGTACACCTCGACCGCCGCCATGCCCTGATCGGTCATGCCGGGCGGCACGACCACGTCGGCGGAGACGGGCATCAGCGCGCCCGCGGCGACGGAGAAGCAGGTGCCGGGGGTGAGCCGGACGGGTCGCCAGCTGGACGCGACGAGGTCGCCGACGACGCTCAGCCGGACCGGCCGGCCCGGCTGGGCGTCGCTGATGTCGTCGAAGCGGGCGGCGTAGCCGTCGATCGCGGAGTGGTCGAACGCGGGCACCGGGCCCGGTCCGACCACGTCTTCGGCCAGCACGTTGCCGTGCGCGGCGGTGATCTCAAGGTCCAGCGGGGGCAACGGGCGCAGGCCCCGGAGCACGCCGGCGAGATAGTCGGCGAGTGGGACGCGCGCGTTCGACCCGACGCCCGCATCGCGTGCGGCGTCGTGGTGGGAGCCCGTCGCTGGAACCGCTGTCACCCGAGCAGTTCCTTCTCCACGAACTGGGTCAGCCACTGGCTGAACGCCGGGCCGAGGTCGTCGCGCTTGCACGCGAGCTGGACCACGGCCTGCAGGTATCCCAGGGGCATGCCCGTGTCGTAGCGGGTGCCGCGGTAGACGATGCCGTGCACCGGGGTGCCCTCGGCGAGCAGCAGGGCCATCGCGTCGGTCAGCTGGATCTCGCCGCCGGCGCCGGGGCCGATGCGGCGGATCGCGTCGAACAGGGTGGGTGGCAGCACGTAGCGCCCGATGACGGCGAGGTTGCTCGGCGCCTCCTCGGGCTTGGGCTTCTCGACCAGGCCGGTCACCTTCAGGACCTCGCCCGCCTCGCCGGTGAGGTTGGACGGTTCGACGGAGGCGATGCCGTAGCGGCTGGTCTCCTCCGGCTCGACCTCGATGAACGCGAGGACGATGCCGCCGGTCTGTGCCTGCAGGTCGAGCATTGCGGGCAGCAGCGGCTCGGTCTCCTCGACGAACTCGTCGCCGAGCAGGCACGCGAAGGCTTCGTTGCCCACGTGGGACTCGCCGTAGGAGATGGCGTGGCCGAGGCCGAGTGGCTCGCCCTGCCGGCAGGTGTAGATCTCGGCGAGCTCGCTGGGGCGTTTGACCGCGGCGAGCCGCTCGTGGTCGCCCTTCTCGGCGAGGCGCGCCTCAAGGTCGGGGCGGCGGTCGAAGTGGTCGACCATCGAGGTCTTGCCCCTGCCGGTGACCAGCAGGATGTCTCTGATGCCGGCCGCGGCGGCCTCTTCCACGATGTACTGCAGGACGGGCCGGTCGACGACCGGCAGCAGCTCTTTCGGCACGGCTTTTGTCGCCGGGAGGAAGCGGGTGGCCAGGCCCGCCGCCGGGATCACGGCTTTGACAGCCCGCTGGCGCGGCAGCGCGGGCTGGTGAGGAGTCGTGTCAGGCATGTCGCAAGGCTAGCCGCCGCGGCTCTGTCGTGGCGGTTGTGCCGCCTTTGGCGCGCCGGGCGTCACCTCCGCACTAGCCTTCACGGGCTCGTCCGGAGCCGCGACAGGCGCGATCTTGTACGTGTCGCGCCCGCCGGCCTTGGCCGCGTACAGGGCGTCGTCGGCGGCTTCGAGCACGGCGGCACCGGTCGCGCCGTGGATCGGGAACACCGCGATGCCGATCGAGACCGTGACCGGGATGTGCCGTGGCGCCTGCCCCGGTGTGGACGAGATCACCAGCACCGGGGTACGCCGGACCGCCGCGCCGAGCCGCTCGGCCAGGACCGCGGCGCCGGTCGCGTCGGTCTCCGGCAGCAGGACCACGAACTCCTCGCCGCCCTGCCGGAACGCGAAGTCGACCTCACGGATCTCGGCGCGCAGCCGTCGGGCGAACTCGGCCAGTACCGCATCCCCCGCCGCGTGGCCGTAGGTGTCGTTGACCTCCTTGAAACGGTCGAGGTCCAGGGCCAGCGCGGCCAGGCTGCGGCCGAACCGGTTGGCCCGCTCGACTTCGCGGCGCAGCGACTCGCGCAGGTACCGGTAGTTGGACAGGCCGGTCAGCGGGTCGGTGAGCGACAGCCGCTGCGCCTCCTCGTGGACCCGGACGTTGTCGACGGCGACCGCGGCCTGCCCGGCGAACGTGCGCAGCGTGATCAGGTCGGGGTCGTCGAACTCGTCGAAGCCGTGCCGGTCGTACAGGGCGAGGACACCCCGCGCGGCGGGCGGCAGGTCCGACTGCGGTTCGAGGCCGGTGGTGGGTCCGACGCCCGGCGCCGCGATCGGCACGGCCACATACGTGATGCAGCGCGGCTCGGTCGGCGACAGGACCGGCCCGTCCCGGTCGATCCGGCCGCGCCGCGGCTCGCCGGACGCGGCGACGGCGCCGAGCAGCCCGTCGCCCAGCTGGAGGCGCAGCTCGGCGACGTCGAAGCCGGCGAGCCCCTCGGCGACCTGGCCGCGCAGCTCGCCGCTGGCGGGGTCGACCATGAGGACCACCCCGGACTGGGCGCCGGTCGCGGCGGTCGCCGTCTGCAGGATCACCTGGAGGATCCGGTCCAGGTCGTGGGTGCCGGCGAGGGTGTCGCCGAGGACGCCCAGCTGGCCGCGGAGCTGGTCCCGGCTGGCGGTCAGGGCCTGGACGTATCCCTGCATCTCTCGGGTCATGCGGTTGAAGGTCTGGCCGAGCCGCCCGACCTCGTCCTGGCTGCGGACGGGCACGCGGGCGCTGAGGTCGCCGTCGGCGACGCGCTCGACGGCCAGGGCGAGCTCGGTCAGCGGGTGGGTGGTGGAGCGGGCCAGCCACCAGGCGACGCTGATCGCGACGACCCCGGCGCAGGCGACGACGGCGACGAGGACCGCGTAGAGCCCCTGCGTGTCGGGCTTCGGCACGGACAGCGCCAGGGCGAGGGGCTGGCCGGGCTCCGGGGCGAGGCGCCGGACCAGGCGGCCGCCGGCGGTCGTGCCGGTCGCTCCGGCGTCGAGGTCGTGCGCGGTGTCGGCGATGCGGGCGGCCTCCTCCGACGCCGGCGGCCCGGATGCGAGCGAGTCGACCCGCACGCCACTGGACTGGGCGATCCAGTCCAGCAGGGTCGCGTCGACGGGCTCGACCGCATACGCCCGGCCGATGCGGCGCGAGCTCGGGTCGAGCACGTCGACGGAGGCGGCGATCGCGGCGTACCCGGTGGCGCCCGGCGTGGTGCAGTCGGCCCACGGCTTCGGCGGCAGCGTGCCGGCGGTCGTGAGGACGGTGCCGTCGGCGCTGGTCACCTCCACCGCGCGGGCGAGCCCACGCACCACGGCCCGCTGGGCGGCGTCGGGCTGGTCGCCGTCGGCGGTGACGAGCGCCGTCGTCTCCGCGGCGAGCCGGAGGCGCTGGCAGGTGACGGCGAGCGCGGCGTGGACGTTCTGCATGCCGGCGTCGAGACGCTCCAGGGCCCGCTGGTCGCTGACGGCGGCGACGGCGATGCCGACGAAGACCGCGCCGAGCAGCACGGGGCCGAGCACGACCGCCAGGAAGGCCGCGGTGAGCCGCGCCCGCAGCGTCACGTCCGTCCTCCCGTAGCTGTGTTTCTGCGATGCTGTCACAGATGAGGAGGAATTGAGCCGTGCCGTCTGCGGTGTCCCCGAAATCCGAGCTGCGATCGCACATCCGGTCCGCCCGGAGGTCCATGACCACTGCCGAGCAGAGTGTTTCGGACAATTCGCTTGTTTCGGCATTTTCCCGGATTGTACGGGCAGCAGGTGCGCGTTCGGTTGCCGCCTACGTGCCGCTGCCGGCCGAGCCGGGCGGTGCCGGACTCGTCGACGCGTTGGCGGCCGCCACGCCGCGGCTGCTCCTGCCGGTGCTGCTGCCGTCGCGCGACCTGGACTGGGCCGTGTACGACGGGACCCTGGCCGCCGGACCCCTCGGCCTGTCCGAGCCGACCGGCCCCCGGCTCGGCGTGGACGCGATCCGCTCGATCGACCTGATGCTGGTCCCGGCGCTCGCCGTCGCGCTGGACGGCACCCGGCTCGGCCAGGGCGGCGGCTCCTACGACCGGGTCCTGGCCCGGGTCACCGCACCCACGATCGCCCCGCTGCACCCGGGCGAACTGCTGCCGTCACTCCCGGCCGAGCCACACGACCAGCGGGTCTGCGGGGTGGCCGTCGGGGCCACCACCGGGTATGAGACCGCCCACCTCCACTGGACGAAAGGATGTGCGATACCGCACTATTGGCACTCGATAGGGTTGAGTGCCAATGATGGAGGCTGAACGGTGCCTACCTACCAGTACGCCTGCACGGCTTGCGGCCACCAGCTCGAGGCGGTGCAGTCGTTCACGGACGACGCGCTGACCGAGTGCCCGCAGTGCCAGGGCCGGCTGCGCAAGCAGTTCTCGGCCGTGGGCGTGGTCTTCAAGGGCTCGGGCTTCTACCGCACCGACTCGCGCTCCACGACGAAGTCCAACGGGTCGTCGACCTCGGCCGCCGCGTCGACCTCGTCCTCGGAATCGAAGTCGTCGGACTCGGGCTCGAAGTCGTCGGACTCCGGTTCGTCGTCGAGCTCGTCCTCGTCGGACTCGAAGCCCGCAGCCGCGGCCGCGTCGTCGGGCGCCTCGACCAAGTCAGCATCCTCGGCCGCCTGAGCGGCACCGATGCACCTCTGCCACCGAGCGTCTGGCCCCAGCCGCGGAGCGGCGGATCTAGTCCCAGTGCGGGGGCCGGTCGGCGAGCAGGCGGTCGTCGTTGCTCGCGCTGCGCTCACCCCAGCCCGCATCGGTGTCGTCGGTCGTGGTGTCCGGCAACACGACCAGCTCGTCGGCGAAGTCCTCGAAGCTCACTTCACGCTGCTCATCGGCGGATGCCCACCCACTCGTCCCTGCCACGCGGCCGAGCGTACTCCGGCGAGTTTGCGGGAAGTTGGCCGAATGACGACAGTCGCCCTTCCGTCGACAGGTCACACTCGGCGGCATGACACAACCCTCCCCTGAGACCCCCCAGCACGGCTCCGACGCTCAGCACGGCTCCGACGCGGAGCAGTTGGCGGCGGACGAGCAGCCCACGATGCGGCTGGCGCCGGCCGACCCGGACGCCACCCGTCCCATGTCGCTCGCCGATCTGCTCAACAGCGACTGACCTTGGTCGGCAGCTGAGGTTCCCACCGGGCGGGCCGTGAAGTTCCGCCCGGTGGGTAGGCTCGTGGCGTGAGTGACGACGCCTTCTGGCGGCGCCCCCCGGAGGGAGCCGCGACGCCACCGCCGTCGCCGAGCTCTCCGGCGCCGGTGCCCTACACCGGCGCTCCCCGCAGCGCACCGCCGCCGCGTGGCTGGCGGCCGCCGACCGTGGAGCGGCCGGCGGCGCCGCGGAAGCTGCCGGTCCAGGACGGCGAGCGGATCGACCGCGAGGAGCAGGCAGCGACGATCCTGACCAAGGGCATGGGCATCTTCGCCGGTGCGGTCATCGTCGTGCTGCTGCTGATCTTCTGCGGCCGGCTGCTGTTCTAGCAGCCCTCCCGGACCATGCCCGCCCGCACCGTGGGCGCGTGGTCTAGAAGCCTTCCCAGACCATGTGGGCGCCGGTGTCGCCGGCCTTGAACACGTAGTAGAAGGCGGCCAGCCCGAGCACCACGGTCAGCCCCGCGAGTGCCCAGTGGGCCACGACCGGCCCGACGGAGTCGGTGGCGAGCGGGCGCACCAGGTACGCCATGACGAGCGCAACGAGGGCGAGCCCCAGCACGACCAGGAACAGGGTGCTGCCGAAGCCCTCGTGCTCTTCGATCTTCGTCTGCAGCTCTGCCGACTGGAAGTTGTCGCTCTCCCCGAACGCCTCGCCCGACTCCTTCGCCGCGAACACGGCGCCCGGTGTGGCCACGGCCAGCACGATCATCGTCCAGCGGACGTGCCTGCGGGCGCCGGGCCAGACCGCGTACAGGATGCCCGCGACGGCGAGCAGCGGCACGAGCACAACGGCTGCGTGGATGAAGAGCGGGTGAGCCGGTAGACCGAGCACACGTTCGAACACGGGGCCTCCTCTTCGTCATGCGATCCTCCCCCACCGGAGGTGTACACAACCTGAGGACCAGCAGTTCAATCAAGAGTCCAGAAACATTTGAACGGTTCCAGGCTGCGTGGTGTTATTGAGAGCGTGTCGGGTGAGGATCTGTTGCGCGCCCGGGGTCTGCGTGTGACGCGACCCCGGCTGGCTGTGCTGGAGGTCCTCGAGGCGTCCCGGGGGCAGGCTCAGGGTCATCTTGACGTCGATCAGATCGCCGCGCAGGTCCGTGCGCGTCTCGACACCGTCTCCACGCAGGCGGTGTATGACGTGCTCAGCGCCTTGTCGCGGGCCGGGCTGGCCAGGCGGATCGAGCCGGCCGGCAGTCCCGCGCGGTATGAGTCGCGGGTCGGCGACAACCACCATCACATCGTGTGCCGTGGCTGCGGCGACATCGCCGACGTCGACTGCGCCGTCGGTGAGGCGCCGTGCCTGACCCCGTCCCAGGCGCACGGGTTCATCCTCGACGAGGCCGAGGTCACGTTCTGGGGCCTGTGCCCCGCCTGCCAGCAGCGCCGCGCCGACGACATGGCAACGCCCAGCGACACGACGACGCCAGCTGACCCGACCGCGAACAGCGGCACGACCGCAAGCAGTCACGCCGCCACTACAGGACACGAGACGCCGGTCGGAGACGTGGCGCGGTGAGCGACGTCGGGCTGTTCGGCCCGGACTCGATCACCTGGCGGGTGCATCGCGAGCCGATCGTCACCGTCGGCGGGCTACGCAGCCTCTACCTGCAGGCCCTGCTCCCCCGCGCGGTCGCCGGCGTCGAGCAGAACAGCCGGTACCGCAAGGACCCCTGGGGACGTTTCCAGCACACCGCGACCTACGTGGCGACGGTCATCTACGGCACGACTGAGCAGGCCGAACGCGCCGGCCAGCGGGTCCGGGCGATCCACGCCAGGATGACGGCGACCGACCCGCGCACCGGTGAGCGCTTCCGCGTCGACGAACCCGACCTGCTGCGGTGGGTGCACGTCACCGAGGTCGAGTCGTTCATGGAGGCCGCGCTGCGGGGCGGCTTGCGGCTGACCGGGGCCGAGATCGACGGCTACTACGCGGAGCAGACCCGGGCGGCGGCGCTCGTCGGCCTGGACCCCGCGACGGTGCCCGACTCGGCGGCCGCGGTCGCCGCCTACTACGAGCGCATGCGCCCGGAACTGGAGCTGACCGTCGACTCCGCGGCGACGGGCCTGTTCCTGACGCTGCCGCCGCTGCCGTACGGGCTGGGCCTGACCCCCGTCCGAGGTGCCGCGCTCGGGGTGTCCGCCCTGGCGATCGGCCTGCTGCCGGCCTGGGCGCGCCGGCTCTACGGGCTGCCCGGCCTGCCCGCCACCGACCTGATCGCCTCGGCAAACGCCCTGGTCCTCGGCCGGATGCTGAGCGCGATCCCGATCGAGTGGATCTCCCCGCTGCGCCGCAACGCACTGCGCCGCATCGCCGAGTCCGAAGCCGCAGCCGCAGCCGCAGCCGGCACCACTACCACCACCTGACAGCCGAGTCCGAAAACCCGGCCGGCGCGTTGAGCCGGTGGCATGAGGACGAAACTTCCATGGCTGGCGCTTGCCGCGGTGACCATCATCCTGCCCGTGGCGCTCGGCACCGCACCACTCGACGTTGTCCGTTATGCCGCTTACATCCTCTATGCCGTCGTGGTACCCGGCACCCTCCTCTACCGCACGATCCGTCCGACGCCCCGGTCGCTGCTGGAGGACCTGACCTACGGCACCGTCGTCGGGCTGCTCGCCGAGACGGCCGCCCTGGTCGTCGCGAGCCTGCTCGACGTCCGCGGGTTGCTCTGGGTCTGGCCGCTGCTGGTGATCGTCCCGCTCGCCCGGCGGCACCTGCGCGGCCCCGCCTATCCGCTGCGGCCGTCCGCCGGCTGGTCGTGGGCGGTCGCCGGGGTGGCGGTGGGGTTCCTCGCCTACCTGACCGCCGCCTTCCTCGCCGTGAACCCGCCCGTCCCGACCGGCGGGGCACACGAGTACATGATCGACCAGCTCAATCTCCTGGCCGTCAGCGCCGACCTGAAACACCACTTCCCCCTGGCCGTGCCCGAGCAGGGGGACCAGACCCTCGGCTACCACTGGTTCGCCTACGGCCACCTCGCCGCGAGCAGCCTGATCAGCGGCGTCGACCTGCCGGTGCTGTGGTTCCGGCTCGACCTGCCGGTGCTCGCCGTCCTCACCGTGTGCCTGCTCGCCGTCACCGGCTGGCGGGTCGCCCGGCACCCGTGGGCGGGCCCGGTCGCGGCGGCGCTGATGTTCACCGTCGGCGAGCTCGTCCCGCAGCGGCAGGCGCCGGCGTTCTTCGGCTCGATCACCGCGTACTACAGCTGGTCGAGCCGCTCCCTGCTGTTCGGCGCCGCGCTGAGCATGCCCCTGATCGCGGCCGTCGCAACGGTCCTCAGCAAAGGCACCAGACGGGACTGGCTGCTCGTGCTCCTGTTCGCGACCGGCACGACGGGCGCGAAGTCGACGATCGTCCCGCTTGTCGGCGCGGGCGTGGCCGTGCTGTGCGCCGTACACCTGCTGCAGCGACGACCACAGTGGACGCCGTGGCTGCTCGGGTCGGTGCTCGCCGCCGTCGAGGTGGGCGCGGTCGCCGTCCTCTACGGCTTCCAGGGGCAGGGCCTGCGCTGGGGGCCGTTCGCGATCATGCTCGACTTCGTCGGCAGCCAGCGGCACGGCACCACGGTGCGGGACGTCCCGGTCATCCTGTTGGGCGCCGGCGCGTACGCGATCGCGATGGGTGCCCGCCTCGCCGGCGTCGTGGGCCTCGGGCGCCGCTGGGGCGACACGGAGATCTTCCTCGCCGGCACGACCGCGGCAGGTGTCACCGGCACGTTGTGTGTCTGGCACGTCTCGTGGAGCGAGCATTTCTTCATCGTCGCCGCCTGGCCCTGCGCCGCGATCCTGTCCGCGGCCGGCCTGGTCCGGCTGCCCTGGTCACCCCTCGCGTTGCGCCACGCACTGACGGTCGCGGCCGCCGTGGCCGCTGCATCCGTCGTGTTGCGTTTGCCACATTGGTACCGGTGGAGCGTCCCCCTGCCCGTCTACGCCCTCGGTGCGCTCGTCCTCGCCGCGGCGCTGCTGGTCGGGCGCCGGCACGGGCGTTTCGCGGCGCTGGTCGTGGTGCTGGCCGCCGGTGCGGCGCGGCTACCGTTCGACGCCGTGACCAGCGCGAACCTGGGCGTCGCGTACCACGTCCGGGTGACCCCCGACCAGGTCGCCGGCGCCCGCTGGCTACGCGCGCACAGCACCCCGGCGCAGTACGTGGCGACCAACGTCCACCGGGTCGGCGGCGGGCTGCAGGGCGGGCAGAGCCTGGCGTACTGGATCTCCGCGTACAGCGAACGCCGGGTGCTGCTCGGCAGCTGGGGCTACTCGCCGGAGTCGACCGGGTCGCAGTCGCGCGCGCACCGCCTCGGCCCGGCGCTCGCCTACTGGGACCCGGCCCGTCTCGCGCTGAACGACGCGGCCGTGCTGGACCCGACCCCGGCGCGTCTCGGCTGGCTGTGGGACCAGCGGGTCCGCTGGATCCTGCTGGACCGCGCCCAAGGTACGCCGACGGCGGCGCTGCCGGCGCTCACCGACCTCGCGTGGCAGCGCGGCGACATCGCCGTCTACCGGCTGCGCGCCACCTCGAACTGCACGCCCGTGAGCTGCTCCGACAGCGTCCAGAGCCGCTGAGCGTCCGCGGGGTCCTTCGCCGCCTCGACCGGCTGGACCACGGTCGGCCAGCCCCGGCTCTCCCCCATGCCGTCCGGCCCGATGAACTGCCCGCCCTCGGCGCCCGGGTCGACGGCCGCATAGAGCTGGTTGAGCGCCCCGCGCGCGGCGGACTGCGCCATGACCGCGTTGCCGATGCGCATGAACGCCTTCATCACCCCGGTCGGCCCGGACGTCTGCAGGTTGGTCGCCGAGTATCCCGGGTGCGCGAGCACGCTGCGCACCGGCGAGCCCGCCGCCCGCAGCCGCCGGTCGAGCTCCAGCGCGAACAGCACGTTGGCGAACTTCGACTGGCTGTAGTACTTCGCCGGCGAGTAGCTCTTCGCCCCGTCCAGGTCGTCGTAGTGGATGCTGCCGGACCGGTGCAGCGAGGAGCTGACCGTGACGACCCGGTCGCCGATGAGGTCCAGCAGCAGCCCGGTCAGCGCGAAGTGCCCGAGATGGTTCGCGGCGAACTGCAGCTCGTGCCCCTGCGCGCTCAACGTCCGCGGCGGCATCATCACCCCGGCGTTGTTGATCAGCACGTCGATCGCCACCCGGTCCCGGCGCAGGTCGGCGGCGAGCCGCCGGACCGTGTCGAGGTCGGCCAGGTCGACGATCCTGAGCTCGGCGTGCTGCCGCGCCGGCAGCGTCTCGAGTGCGGCCCGCCCCTTCGCCTCGTTGCGCACCGCCATGATTACCCGCGCGCCCTTGGCGAGCAGCGCCCGGGACGTCTCATACCCGAGCCCGCTGTTGGCCCCGGTCACGAGGAACGTCCTGCCGCCCTGGTCACCGATCTCCGCTTCAGTCCACCGCATGCGGCTCATTGTGCACATGTTGGCACTGAGTGTCAATATCGCTCTTGTGTGCCAACATGCCGTGTGGTGCATAGAATGCCTGCGTGAGCCTCGCCGAACGCAAACGCCAGCTCGTCCGCGACGAGCTGACCGAGGCCGCGCTGAAGCTGCTCGCGTTCCAGGGCTTCGAAGCGACCACCATCGACCAGATGGCCGCCGCCGCCGGCGTGTCCCGCCGCACGTTCTTCCGCTACTTCCAGTCCAAGGAAGACGTCATCATCGAGTTCCTCAGCGACCTCGGCCGGCAGCTGAGCCACGGCCTGTCGACCCGCCCGCCGACAGAACCGCCGGCCGTCGCCCTGCAGAACACGCTGCGCGTCTTCACCGACACCTTCTGGGAGCACCCGGAGAAGTCGCAGCGGCTCGCGAAGGTCACGATGAGCACGCCGGCGCTGCTCGCCCGGTACCTCGAACGCCAGGTCACCTGGCGCGCCACCCTCACCACCGAACTGGCCACCCGGATGGACGTCGACCCGGGCACGGACGTGCGGCCCGCGGTGCTGGTGGCGGTCGCGTTCGCGGCGTTCGACACGGCGCTGATGCGGTGGGTGGAGCAGGGCTCGACGACGGACCTCAACGCCCTGCTGGCCGAGTGCTTCGCCACCGCGTTCCCTGGGTGACCGGCTTCCGCGCCTTTTCCGATGCGCTGGTTACCTTTTGTCGCAGTTCGCGGGCATGACAACCCGCACGCGAACCGCAATGACGTCAAACCAGCGAATCAGCCGAGGGCGCTACCCGAGGCAGTCACGCCACAGGACGGTCCACCGCGGTCCACGGATCCTTCGCCGCGGCCTCCACCCCCGCCGGGCACGACCGCCGGAAGTCGCACCACGAGCACTGCGCCCCAGGCGCGACCGGAAACGCCTCATCCGCCGGCGTCCCCGCGGCCAGCGCGGCGTCCGCGGCGGTGATGTCCGCGGCCGTGGCCTCGGCGCGCCGCAGGTGACGAGCCAGGGACTCGTCCGTGTGGTCGTGCGCGGCGACCGTGCCCGTCGGCAGGTGGTGCAGCTCGACCCGGTGGCACGGCTTGCGGAACACGCGGGAGGCCGCGATCGCATAGATGGCGAGCGCGCGGGAGCCGCGGGCGTCGTCGGAGGTGAGACCGGAGCGGCCGGTCTTGTAGTCGACGATGACGAGCTCGCCGTCGCGCTCGTCGATGCGGTCGACGCGGCCGGACAGAGCGAGGGTGTCGGTGCGGGTGGCCACGGTGCGCTCGACGCCGACGGGCTCGTCGTGGGGGTCGAGACCGTCGACATAGGACTCGAGCCAGCCGAGGGCGCGGCGGAAGACGTCGCGCTCCTGGGTGTCGTCGCGATAGCCCTCGCTGACCCAGGTCGCCTTCAGCAGGGTCGGCAGGGCGGACCGGTCGCGGCGCTCAGGATCCAACGCATACCAGCTGCGCAATGCCGTGTGGACGGACGCGCCGAGCGAGTTGTGCGCCCACGGCGGGCCCTTGGGCGGCGAGGGGCGGTCGACATAGGTGAACCGGTAACGGCGGGGGCAGTCCTCATAGCTGCCGAGCTTGCTGGGCGTGCAGGTGAACAGGCGCCGGGGCGGGGCGAAGAGACCGAGCTGCTCGTTGTCCACACCTCGATCCTGCCACCGGGGTACGACAAAACCTCAATGGGGTGAATGCAGATATTCGGTGACGAAGGCGCCGATCGCGTCGGCGAGCAGCTGGACGGCGATCGCGGCGACGAGGAGGCCGGCGATGCGGGTGACGACCTCGATGCCGCTCGGACGCAGGATGCGCACCAGGATGCCGGAGAAGCGAAGGACCAGGTAGACGATGGCCATGACGGCGACGATGCCGACGGCGATCGCCAGGTAGCCCGACCACGACGACGTGCGCTGGACGAAGAGCATCGTGGCCACGATCGCGCCCGGGCCGGCCAGCAGCGGGGTGCCGAGGGGCACCAGCGCGACGTTGGACGTCACCTCCTGGCGCGGGTCGTCGGTCTTGCCGGTGAGCAGTTCGAGGGCGACCAGCAGCAGGAGCAGGCCGCCGGCGCCCTGCAGGGCGGGCAGGTCGATGTGCAGGTAGGCGAGGATCTGCCGGCCGACGAGCGCGAACGCCACGATGACGCCGAATGCGAGGGCCACGGCCTGCAGCGCGGCGCGGTGGCGGTGCTTGGCGGCCATCGATCCGGTCAGGGCGAGGAAGATCGGCACCGCGCCCGGCGGGTCGAGAATGACGAGGAGGGTGACGAACACTTCGCCGAAAAGCTTGAGATCCACATCCCGGATTGTCGTGGTGCGCCCGCATCGAGGGGAAACCAGGGTCTTGACGGCATCGAACGGCACCCCTACGTTCCCCATGAACAGCAAAGTTTCCTTACAGTCATGGAGGGTTCATGGGCAGACGCTCCGTCCTGGCCGGGTTGGCGGTGTCGCTGACGCTCGCGTCGCTGGCAGTCGTGCCCGGCACCGCACAGGCGCACAGCACGCCGCATCAGGACCAGTACAAGCGCGTCGGGTACTTCATCCAGTGGGGCATCTACGGCCGCCAGTACTACGTCAAGAACCTCGAGACGAGCGGGCAGGCCAAGAGCCTGACGCACATCAACTACGCGTTCGGCAACGTGGACGCGACCGGCAAGTGCGCCTCGGCCGACCCCTGGGCCGACTACCAGCGTCCGGTCTCCGCCGAAGAGAGCGTCGACGGTGTCGCCGACGCCCCGGGCCAGACGCTCAACGGCAACTTCAACCAGCTGCGCAAGCTCAAGCTCAAGCACCCCGGGCTGAAGGTGCTGCTGTCGCTCGGCGGCTGGACCCTGTCGGCGAACTTCTCCAACGCCGTGCTGACCGACGCGTCGCGCAAGGCGCTCGTCCAGTCCTGCATCGACACGTTCTACTCGACCGGGGTCTTCGACGGCTTCGACTTCGACTGGGAATGGCCGGGCTCCGAGGGCAACCCCGGTAACGTGATCCGCCCCGAGGACAAGCAGAACTTCACCCTCATGGTCGCGGAGTTCCGCAAGCAGCTCGGCAAGAAGGCCACCCTGACCGCGTTCCTCCCGGCCGCGCCGGCGAAGATCGACGCCGGGTTCGAGGTCAACAAGATCTTCAAGTACCTCGACTTCGGCACCGTGCAGGGCTACGACTTCCACGGTACGTGGGAGCCCACCACCAACCAGCAGTCCGCGCTGTTCGTGCCGCGCGGCGCGCCGACCACCCCGGACTTCAGCGGCGCCACCACGCTGAAGGCCTGGACCGACCGTGGCGCGCCGAAGAAGGCCCTCGTCCTGGGCATCCCGTACTACGGGCAGGGCTGGACCGGCGTGACCGACGCCAACCGTGGTCTCTTCCAGGCCGCGACCGGCCCGGCGCCCGGCACGTGGGCCGCCGGCAACGAGGACTACAAGGTCCTCGCCACGCTGCCGCAGCAGGGGTACAAGGTGTACCGCGACCTGCTCTCCGGCCACGCATGGCTGTTCAACGGCACCACGTTCTGGACCTACGACGACCAGCTCACGGTCGCGCAGAAGTCGCTGTACATCCGGCTCTCCGGCTACGGCGGCGCGATGGTCTGGTCACTCGACGGTGACGACGCCAACGGCACCCTCACCAAGACGATCTACACGGCCCTCAGGTAAAAGCTGCGGACCTGGGCCGCCCTCAGTGACGAGGGCGGCCCAGGTGCGCGTCGATCCCGTCCAGGACCCGTTCGAGGCCGAACTCGTAGGCGCGGACCGGATCACCCGCGCCGTACTCCTCCCCGGCCGCCTGGCCCACCCGCGCCGCCGTCGGGAACCGCGCCGGGTCGAGGACCTCGCCGAGCAGCGGCGCGTGCGCCTCCCACCACTGCTCCTCGCTCATCCCGGTGCGCTGCTCGGCCTGTTCGGCCTGCACGACCGCGCGCACCGCGCCGGCGACGTAGTTGAGCACCAGGCTGAGCAGCAGGTCGGCGTCGACGTCGGGCACCACGCAGGACTCGAAGGCGCGCAGCTCGAAGTCGTACTTCGCGATCACGTTCGGCCCGAGCACCGGCCGGGTGGTGGCGACCTGCAGCAGCCACGGATGCCGCCGGTACACGTCCCAGTTGTTCGCCGCGATCTCGCCGAGCCGCTCCCGCCAGCCGGACCCGGTGAACGCCGGCCGGACCGCCTCCGCGCACACGGTGTCGACCATGACGTCCAGCAGCTCTGCCTTGCTGGGGACATAGGTGTACAGCGACATCGCCGTCACGCCGAGCTGCTCCGCGACCCGCCGCATCGACACGGCGGCCAGGCCTTCCGCGTCGGCGAGGGCGATCGCGACCGCGGTCACGTCGCCGACGGTGAACTTGGCCTTCGGACCGCGCCTGGCCGGCGCGGCGGTGCCCCACAGCAGCTCGATGCTGCGCCTGGGGTCGCCGGCGCCGCTGTACTCGGTGGTCACGCGATCACTTCGGAGCCTGTGGCGGCCTCGACGATCTGCTCGTACACGGCCGGTGCCGTGGTCATGGCGCCGAGGCGGACCGTCTTGTTGGTGCCGTGGTAGTCGCTGGAGCCGGTGACGACCAGCCCGAGCCGGTCTGCGATCGCCCGCACGTGCGCCCGCTCCGCCGGGGTGTGGTCGGTGTGGTCGGCCTCGACGCCGAACAGCCCCTCGAAGGCCATCTCCTCGATCACCTCGTCGGGGACGACGGGGCCGCGGCTGCTGGCCCTCGGGTGGGCGAAGACCGGCACGCCGCCCGCCTCGATGATCAGCCGGAGCGCGACGAAGACGTCGAGGTCCTCCTTGCCCACCCGGTAGCGGTTGCCGAGCCACTCCGGCAGGAACGCCTCCGACACCGTGTCGACGAGCCCGCGGCGCATCAGCGCCTGCGCCAGGTGCGGCCGGCCGACGGTGCCGCCGCCGGCGTGTTCGAGGACCTCGGCCCAGGTCACGTCGATGCCGTCGGCGCGCATCAGGTGGACCATGCGCTCGGCGCGGGTCTCCCGGGAGGCGCGGATGCGGGCCAGCTGCCCGCTCAGCTGGATGTCGGTCGGGTCGAAGAGATAGGCGAGCAGGTGCAGGGAGATCGGCCAGGGTCCGCCGTGCCACCGGCAGGACAGCTCGGCGCCCGGCACGAGGGTGAGCCCGGCCGGGCGGGCGGCGATCGCCGCGGACCACCCGGACGTCGTGTCGTGGTCGGTCAGCCCCATGACGTCGAGCCCGGCGGCGGCCGCCTCAGCGACCAGCTCGGCCGGGCTCGACGTGCCGTCACTGGCCGTCGAGTGACAGTGAAGATCGATCCGCACTCAACCAGAGTAGAGCGGTTCGATCAGCACCACGCCTTCACTTTCGACGAGCGGCTCCGTGGTGCTGCCCTCCGCCGCCGTCGGGATGATCGCGCGGAACTTGCCGCCGCTGTCCACCACGAACGTCGTCGCGTTCATCCACACCGTCTTCGTGGTGACCTTCAGCGTCCAGGTCTTGGTCCAGGTCTTGGCCGCCGCGTCGGTGAAGATCTTCGTCAGGTCGAGCACCGCGACCTGCTTGAGGCCCTCGACGGGGTAGGCGAACCAGTGCCCGTCCGGGGAGACCCGGCCGCCGCCGGCCTTCGCCGCCACCGGCAGGCCGCACCGGCGGTGCTCGACCTTGAACGGCTGACCGAGGGTGAGCATGGCCAGGCACATCGGCGCGTCGCCGTCGACGGGCTTGACCTCGGCGTAGACGCTGCGCGTGTCGGGGTGCGTGCCGAAGATCCGCACGACCGTCGCGTCCCACGACCCCTTGTAGGCGCGGTCCGTGTACCAGACGTCGAAACCGCCGCCCTCTTCCCGGCCGAGGACCAGGTCCGAGCCGACGAACGTGACCGGCACCGCGGTCTGCGGCACGTCGATGCTCGCCTGCTCGGTGAGCCCTTCGTCGGCGGGGGCGGACTTCGTGGTGGCGGTGGTGGCGCCGGGCGTGGTGGTGCGGGCGGCGATGGTCATCTTGCCCTCCTGCGCCCAGGCGACCTTCTTGCCGTCCTTGGCCACCGCGATGTTCGAGGCCTTGTTGACCAGGACCTGCTGGTTGTCGTGCTCGTCCTGCAGCACCAGTTGCTTGTCGCCGTCGGGCTCGGTGTTGACGACCAGGTAGCCGTCCTTCGCCTTGTACGCGGCGGCGACGGTGCCGTTGTCGGGCAGCTTCAGCCGCACGTTCTGCGACTGCTGGCCCTGCCCGTCGATCGCGTCGACCTCCCGTGCGGCAGCCGGCGGAGCGGTCTCGGTGTTGGGGGTGGCCTTCGGCTCGGATGCCTGCGTGGCGGTGTCGCCCCGCGCGACCGTGCTGGTGGGCGCGCCGGGGGTGATGACGTGGAACGTGGCGACGGCCGCGACCGCCATGACGATGAACGCGGCGAACCCGGTCGCCGTGACGCGCCGGCGGCGCCGGATCCTCCCGGCGTTGCGGATGGCGACGTCGGCGATGTCGTCCAGCGACGTCGGCGGCTTGGTGCCCGCCTTGGCCGCGAACGCCTCGCGGAGCGCATCTTCGATCATGGTCACGTCACCAGTCCCACTTCCACCGACCCGGAGGCTTCCACCAGGACGGCCTCCCGTTCGGGCGTCTCGCACTCGTCGTCGCGTGCGGGCTGCTCCTTCGGTACCACTTGAACTGCCTGTGCGGTCTTCACCGGCGCCGGGGCGGCGGGCCGCAACCGGACGGTCGGCGGCCTGGCGGGGCGGGCCGCGGGTTCGATGCCTTCCGCGCTGAGCCGCAGCCGCAGCGTGGCGAGCGCCCTGGACGCCTGGCTCTTCACCGTGCCGACGGACACGCCGAGCAGGCGCGCCGTCTCCGCCTCCGACTGGTCCTCGTAGAAGCGCAGGACCAGCACGGCACGCTGCCGGTTGGGCAGCTCCCGGACGTGCCGCCACAGCGCGTCACGTTCGAGGCTCTCCTCGACCCGGTCGGCGGCCGCTGACTCCGGCAGCACCTCGGTGGGGCGTTCACCGTGCCACCGGCGCCGCCACCAGCTCGTGGCGGTGTTCACCAGGACGCGGCGCGCATACGGCTCGACCGCTTCGATGTGGCCCAGCCGCTTCCACGCGAGGTACGTCTTCGTCAGCGCGATCTGGAGCAGGTCCTCGGCGGTCGCCCAGTCCCCGGCGAGCAGGTACGCGGTGCGCAGCAGCGCACTGGACCTGGTCTCGACGAAATCACGGAAGTCTTCCTCACGGAACCCCGCCTCATCCGGCACCGCCGCTCCCTCCCCCGCTCCGCCCACCAGGCAAGACGCGATAGAGGGGCGGCACGGTTGCACCTCGGGCGGAGAAATCTGTCGCTGATTCTCCGGCCTGGCGGTGGCGGCTCGTGGGGGCCCACCCCCACGAGCCACTCCGCAGTCTCAAATGCCGTCGTCCACGACGCTGTTTCAGCTATGTGCCGTCGTCTTCGATCGCTGTTTCGAGCTACGTTCCGTCGTCTTCGACGCCGGCGGCGCGGCCCAGGCGGGCCTCGACGGCCTCGGGCTCGTACATCTCCTCGACGATGCGCAGGTAGAGCTCGTTGGGGTTCGGCAGGTTGCGGATGTTGCGCAACGCCTGGTCCTGACCCGCGGACTCCAGCTCGAAATGCCCATAGCCGAACATGCGGCCGGTCAACGACTGCACGTATTTCATGTCGGTGACCCGCAGCAGCGGCATCATGGCCACGTTGCGGGTGAAGATCCCGGAGACCACCATCACCCGTTTGTTGGTGAGGATGAAGCGGTCATACCACCAGTCCGCGACCTGCCAGGCGCAGTACATGATCACGACGGCCCAGATGACCAGGACCGCGGTGCGCAACTGCGTCTGGTTGTGCTTGGTCAGCCAGCCCGCGATGTAGCCCATCGCGATCGTCGCGGCCACCGCGATGCCGCCCTCGCGGGCGAGCTGGATCCAGTGCCGCTTCCACTCGCCGCGGAACTTCTCGGTCGGGAAGAGATACCGCGCGGCGTGCCGGCTGGCCTCCTCGTCGAGGGGCGCCATCCGGCTGCCGGGCGGCACCGAGGGGCCCGAGTCGCCCGAGCGCAGGCCGGAGAACTCGTCCTCGGTGAAGGTCGGCGGGCCCTCTTCGACGTAGTAGTCGTCGCGGCCGTAGCCGCCGAGCGAGGCCGACTGTGCACCGTCGTTGTAGGGGTCGGCGAAATCGTCGGGGTCGGGATTGGTGGGGCGAGCCCGGGGGATCGGCTCGGTGTCGCGGTCTTCCCAGCGGCGTGCGCCCGGCTCTTCGGCGGGTGGCTCAGGCCCGGTGGACATCGCAGTCAGGCAACCAGACTGGAGAAGAAGTCCCCGAAACCGGTGGCGATGTCCATGATGCCGCCGCCGATGGACTTGAAGACCTCAGCCGCGGACTGCGGCCGATATGCCACAAAGAAGATAAGGAAAGCAATGCTTCCCCAGGTGAGGACCTTTTTGACCATTGCCGTCAATCCCCTCCCCGCGGCGTAGTGCACGGCACCGCGGCGAACTCAGCGTATCAGTTGCACGGCACACGGTGAATGTGCGCCGCGCCGACAGCGACCCCATCGACCCGAAGGTTGATCCTAGTGGTGTCCTTCTACGCCTTGCCGTGAAGATACGGCGACGGCGCGCCGTAAACGAGATGGGTTGGCACATCGTCGGCGAGATCGTGCAGGTCGAGGCCCTCCTCCAGGAGGTAGCCCGCGGCCGCCGGCCACGTCACCACATACAGCCACACGCCCATCGCCTCGCCGACGTACGCGCAGCGGTCCTCCGGCGACTTGGCCATCCACAGCGGCGTGGGCCAGCCGGCGGCGCGGACCTTGGCGTGCGCGACCGTCTTGGTGATGTCGCCGTCGAAGAAGGGGCCGGGGTCCGTGCCGGGGATGCCGGCGAACCTGGTGCCGAGGCCGATCCCGGGCTCCTCGGCGATGAGCACGCAGTCCGCCGGGCCGTTCTCGACCGGGCCCGGGCCGCTGCACGCGACCGCGGTGGCGCGCACGCCGGAGCGCTCGTCGCCGACCCAGCCGACGCCGGTCACCGTCCAGCCCGTCGGCAGCGGCCACGGGCACCACATCGGCATCGGCCGCCGGTCGCCGACGCGGTGCGCCGCGGCGATCAGCCTCGCCTTCGCCGACTCGACGATCTCCGGCCCGATGTGCTGCGCAACGTGCAGCGGCAGCACCCCGCCGTCCTCATCGCACCTCCACTCGGAGTGCATGAGGTCCGGTGGCCGCACCGGGCCGCCACAACGGGGACAGCTGACTGCGACGCCCATGTACCCACGGTAATGGGTCCTATGGGCTGTTGTCGCCGTACGCCCGGATCCAGGCGTGCATCGCGATCCCGCTCGCGACACCGGCGTTGATCGAGCGGGTCGAGCCGTACTGGGCGATGGAGTACACGGCGGCACATGCCTTGCGGGCAGGTTCCGACAGGCCGGGCCCCTCCTGGCCGAACAGCAGCACGCACCGGCGGGGCAGTTCGGCCCGCTCCAGCGGCAGGGCGCCGGGCAGGTTGTCGATGCCGATCACCGGCAGGTCGTGCGCCGCGGTCCAGTCGAGGAACTCCTCGACCGTCGGGTGGTGCCGCACGTGTTGGTAGCGGTCGGTGACCATGGCGCCGCGCCGGTTCCAGCGGCGGCGGCCGACGATGTGCACCTCGGCGGCGAGGAACGCGTTGGCGTTGCGGACCACGGTGCCGATGTTGAGGTCGTGCTGCCAGTTCTCGATCGCGACGTGGAAGCCGTGCCGGCGGGTGTCGAGGTCGGCGACGATCGCCTCGAGACTCCAGTAGCGGTAACGGTCCACGACATTGCGCCGGTCGCCGGCGGCGAGCAGCTCGGGGTCGTAGTGCGCCCCGGCCGGCCGGTCACCGACCCATGGCCCCACGCCGACTTCATCTTCGTTGTGCATCTACCGTGAATCCCCGGGCCGACACTCATTCACCCTGTGGCGCTCACCCGATACGCTACGTTCCTTGCAATCGCAGACCCAGAGGGGATTGGCGAAAATGGTCAAGAAGGTCCTCACCTGGGGAGGCATTGCCTTCCTCATCTTCTTCGTCGCGTATCGGCCGCAGTCAGCGGCCGAGGTGGTCAAGTCCATCGGCGGAGCGCTGATGGACATCGCCGGCGGCTTCGGTGACTTCTTCGCGAGCCTGTTCGGCGGCTGAGTCACCGTGCTCTTCGGCGGTTGGGCCACCGTGCGCTTCGGTGGTTGAGCCACCGCGCTTGAGCAGCCGGCGCGTCCAGATGACGGGCGTGACCCTCTCCAGTGGCAGGAAGCTGGCCATCGCCACCTGGTGCGGGATGAAGGAGATCGTGATCAGGCAGAAGGTCACGACGTGGAAGGCGTAGAACCCGGCGACCATCGCGTAACGCAGCTTCGGCTTCACCACGAACACCAGCGGGCTGAACAGTTCGAAGCCCACGATGCCGATCTGGCTGGCCGTGGTGAAGCCGGGGATGCCGAGCAGCCAGTGGGCCAGCTGGGTGCCCCGCCGGATGAAGGACCGGGTCAGCGTGGCCCCGGTCAGCCAGGCGAGGCCGCCGAAGCGCAGCTTGGCGATGGACGCCAGGAAGTACGTGCAGACGACGCCGACCTGGGTGAGCCGCAGCGCCCAGCCGCCGGCCTCGGTGGTCTCCTTGTCGCCGTGCCGGGCCCGGCCGGCGGCCGGCAGCACCGCCAGGGCGACGAGCAGGCCGAACCGGTCGTGATCGACCTTGCCGTAGCTCATCGCGATGATCATCCATTCGAAGTACAGGATGAACACGCTCCAGCCGAGCAGCCGGTGCGCCCGGCCGGTCGCGGCCGCGAGGGACAGCGGGATCAGCGCCCAGTAGATCGAGCCGACGACCAGCGGGGTCGGGGTCGGCAGCGGCAGGAGCTTGCCGATGACGAGCGGCTGGTACAGGTTGCCGGGCAGGTCGCCGTGGCTCTTCACCCACGCGCTGAAGAACACCACGTCCAGCGCGACGAACACGTAGACCAGGGTGCGGAAGGCGGCGATGCGGCCCTTCGGCACCGGCTCGAACAGCCAGTTGCGCAGGACGGTCACGGTTTTGTTCACGGCCGCCACCTCGCCAGCACGACCTCGGTGATCACGCCGGTCGGCTGGGCGTTGTGCAGATGGTGCTGAACCTCGACGATGTCGACCTCCACCAGTGGCGGCCGGCCCGGGTTGCGGGCCGCGTAGGCATCCTGGACGGAGCGCAGCAGGCTCGGGTCGGCCTTGAAGCGATCGATCTGCGCCTCGATCTCGGCCCGCCGGACCCCGGCATTGCGCTCGTCGAGCTCGATCCGCGCCCCGGTGGTGTCGATGCCGTCGGTGCGCAGCACCATGATCGGCTCGTTGGGGTTGTCCGCAATCGAGAACATCTGGAACGGGGCGAATGGGAAGTGGCTGTCGCTGCCGGCGACCGTGCCGGCGACCGTCAGCCCGACGATCACCAGCGTCACCGCCACCCGTGTCACGCGCCCCCGCGTGCTCAACCGTTCCATCGCCGCCGGACTTTACCGTCAGCCGTCTCGTCGCCCGACACACCACTACGCTGTGTAGTGAGACCGTTGACACACTCCGTAGTTGTTACGCTCAATTTTCGTCTCATTTCCATAACTGTGATCTGCATCTCTATACGGAGCGTTGCCTTCGGCATCAAGATACTCGTCACAGAGCGTGGGCGGCGGGTGCCAGGGAGGGCCCCGCCGCTCACTGCGTTTTTGTCACACTCGGCTGAATTCCGCGGCCGTACCCGGCATGCTTGCAGACCCCACAACGACGAGGGAGTTGCAGATGCAGTTCGGCCGGTATTTCGAGGAGTTCGAGGTCGGCGCCGTCTACCGGCACTGGCCGGGCAAAACGGTCACCGAATCCGACGATCACCTGTTCTGCCTGCTGACGATGAACCATCATCCGCTGCACCTCGACGTCCACTACGCCGAGACGTCGACACAATTCCAGCGCAACGTGGTCGTCGGCAACTACGTCTATTCGATCCTGCTCGGCATGTCGGTGCCCGACGTGTCCGGCAAGGCGATCGCCAATCTTGAGGTCGAGTCGCTGCGGCATACCGCGCCGACCTTTCACGGTGACACCATCTACGGCGAGACCACGGTGCTGGACAAGCGCGAGTCGGAGTCGAAGGATGACCGCGGCGTGGTCACTGTCCAGACCAAGGGCTACAAGCAGGACGGCACCCTGATCTGCGTGTTCCGGCGCAAGGTCATGGTGCCGAAGAAGTCGCACGCCGGCCCGGAGATGCCGAGCTTTCCGGTGCCCCGCGAATAAACCGCGCGTTTGAGGAGGACGGCAGTGGGTTTGCTGCGCAGGCTGCTGGGGCGTGAGCCGGCATGGGTCGAACGCTGGGCCGTGTATCCCGGCGAGATCGGCGACGCCCTCGCGATGTACAACATCGACCTCGGCGCGGTCGAGGCCGCGCCGGTGGGGAAGCTGCCGCAGCGCCTCGACGTCGATTTCACCTACACCGGTGACGGCACCAGCGGCATGCCCGCCGACGCCGAGCTGGGGGCCATCCACGCGCTCGACGAGGCCGTGCGGCAGGCGCTGCGCGCCGCCGGTGGCGCAATGGTCGGCCGGGTGGTCACGGCCAACACCGGCCGCATCACCGGCTACCTGCCCGACGGCGCGGTCGCACCGCCGCTGCCGGACCTCCCGGCGCTGTCCCCCGTCGGCACGCTCAGCTCCGACCCCGGCTGGACCAGGGTCCGCGACGAACTCACCCCCGACGCCTGGCAGCGCAACATCATGGACGACAACCAGGTCGTGCAGGAGCTCGAGGGCCACGGCGACCGGCTCAACCAGCCGCGGCCGGTGGAGTTCCTCGCGTACTTCCCCGACGCCGTCCACGCCGAGTCGGCCGCCGAGGACCTGCGCAACCTCGGGTTCGCGGTGACCGTCGAGCGGGGCGACGAGGCCGACTTCGTGCTGCAGGCGATCCGGCGGGACGCGGTCGAGCCGCCGGCGTTGCACGAGGTCACCTGGGAGGTCCGGGGCGTCGTGGAGCGCCATGACGGCATGTACGACGGCTGGGGCTGCATGGTCCAGGCCTGAGCCGACCTTCGCCGGCCTGAGTGAGCACAAGGCGGCTCAGGCGGTCGTCGGGGTGTTGGAGGCCAGCCGGATGAGAAGGATTGCCCAGCCCACCCGACCGGCGACCACCGGCGCGACCGCTACTGGCGGTGCAGGGCCCGCGCCAATTCCCTACCGATCTCGTTGACGAACTCCCGCTCGGCGAGCAGGACCTCGACCCCGCCGAGCCGGATCACGCCGGGCCGCCACGCGGTCCGGCCGACGCTGGCCGCGACGTCCATCAGCCACTCGCCGTAGGCGAGCGCGACGTCCGCGCCCAGCCGATCGGCCAGCATCCGCACCGCCGCGCCGCACTCGGCGAGCACGCCGTCGCGGTCCAGCTGCGGGGCGTCGGTGGTCTGCTCGGCGAAGATCGCCGCGACGACACCCCGGACGAGCAGCGCCCGGGAGCGCTGACCGGCCGCGATGGCCTCGACCCCGGCGACGGCGTCGACCTCGTCGTCCCCGGCGCTGGCGACGACGAGGACCTGGCGAGGAAGCCGGACGAGCCGGTCCCACTCGTGCCGGTGCAGCGGCAGGTCGACCCCGGCGCTGGGCTGGCTCGGTGTGGGCTGGCTCGACATGGCGTACCTCCCACCGCGAGCGTATGCCGAAAAGTCCGACCCAGCCGCAAATCTGCTGGTTTGCCCTAGGCGGCTGGCCCGGGTCAGCCTGGGACGGCGCTGGTTCAGTGGCCGGCGCGGGCGGGGTGGCCGGGCGGCAACGCGCAGGCCGCGGTGCCGCCGGGCATCCGGTGCCGGTTGCGGGCGACCCACCGGTACACCGGCCAGGCGAGGGCCGAGACCGGCCGCAGTCCGAGGACGGCGCCGGCGGGCCGCCACAGCAGCCGGCCGGCCAGCCCGGGGGCGGTCCTGAGCAGGTCGGCGATCGCGACCGGACCTGCGGTCGGGGCGCGCCCGGCGGTCACATACTGCACCGCGGCGCCCGCCTGCTCCTCGGTGAGCCCGAGCGCGTCGAGATCGGTGAACTGCCACGCCACGACGTGCGCGGCCGGCTTGATGCGGTTTTCGATGAACCGGGCGCATGATGAACAGAAGGCGCAGTCACCGTCGAAGACGAACGTCGGCCGATGCATGGCTCCATCATGGATCACCCGCACGCCGGCGCCATGGTGAGCCCGGACACCGGTTGGGAATGCAGGTAAGGGGTACGTGGTTACAACGGTGCGTACCCGACCGCCCGAAAGGATCGGACAGACATGGCAACCGTAGAACTGACCGCCGAGAACTTCGCCGAGAAGGTCGGCGGCGAGGGCATCACCCTCGTCGACTTCTGGGCCGAGTGGTGCGGGCCGTGTCGGGCCTTTGCACCGACGTACGAGAAGGTCTCCGAGAACAACCCGGACCTGACCTTCGGCAAGGTGGACACCGAAGCGCAGCAGGAGCTCGCGATGGAGTTCCAGATCCGCTCCATCCCCACGCTGATGATCGTGCGGGACGGGGTCGCGGTGTTCTCCCAGCCGGGCATGATGCGCGAGCAGCAGCTCGAATCGCTGATCAAGCAGGTCCGTGAGCTTGACATGGACGAGGTGCGGGCGCAGATCGCCGAGCACTCGGCCGGCAAGCACGACGACGCCGAGGCCGCGGCGGAAGCTCCGAAGACCGCTGACGCACCGAAGACCGCCGACACGCCGAAGACCGCTGAGGCTTCGAAGGCTGCCGCCGCTCCGAAGACGGAGACCGCGGACGCCGAGCCGGCGGGGGTCACGGAGCGCGAGAACGCGGTCGGGGAAACCGTCGAGGCGTAGCTTGCGGTTCGTTCGTACGCGTGTTCGAATGAACCCGTGCGATGGGACAACCTGAAGGCGACTGGCCGTCCCGACACCGGTGACGCCGGGACAGTGCGAGCCCTGCCGCTCGCACTGCCCGGGGCCGTCGCCCGCACCTTCGACACCCCGGAGTTCCGCGGCGTCACGTTCTACGAGGTGCAGGCAAAGTCCCTGGTCAACCGAGTGCCGGGACAGTCACGTGTGCCGTTCGAATGGACGATCAACCCGTATCGGGGTTGCTCGCACGCGTGCGTCTACTGCCTCGCCGGCGACACCGCCATCCTCATGGCCGACGGCACCACCCGGCCACTCGCCGACCTGCGCACCGGTGACGCGATCATCGGCACCGTGCGCGACGGCCGGCTGCGCAAGTACGTTGCGACCACGGTCCTGGCGCACTGGTCGACCGTCAAACCGGCACACCGCGTCACCCTCCACGACGGCACGACACTGGTCGCGTCCGGCGATCACCGGTTCCTGTCCGACCGTGGCTGGAAGCACGTCACGGGCGCCCGGCACGGCCGCGCCCGCCGGCCGCACCTGACCACCGCCAACCGGCTCGCCGGCTTCGGCACCCTGCCCGAGCGGCCCGAGGAGTCCTCGGGTTACCGGCGGGGTTATCTCTGCGGGTTCGTGCACGGCGACGGTCACGTCGGCCCCGTCGCGCCCGCCGCACTGCGCCGGGCCCGCGACTACGCCACGGCGTGCGGCGGGCTGCACGCGATGGCCGCCGACGACCGCGAGTATGCGGGCGCCAGCGTCCGCGACGCGAGCGCCGTGCTCGACTGGCCCGCCGTGCCCACCCGCGCTTGGCGGCAGGGGTTCGTGGCCGGCCTGTTCGACGCCGCCGGCCAGCTCATCCCCGGCGACGCCGGGCTGCCCGCCTTCGACGTGGTCGACAAGGTCGTCGTCGACTGGCTGGTCGAGTGCCTGTCGGTGCTCGGGTTCGCCACCGTCACCGACGGCGCCCTGACCAGGGTGCTCGGCGGGGTGCGGGAGCGGCTGCGGTTCGGGCTGATGTTCGCCCCGGTCACGCCGACCGGCACCGTCGCCGGCGAGCTCGTCCGCGGCGACGACCGGCTGCGGGTGACTGCGATCGAGCCGCTCGGCGTCGACGTGCCGATGTTCGACATCACCACCGGCACCGGCGACTTCATCGCCGGCGGGGTCGTCAGCCACAACTGCTTCGCCCGCAACAGCCACACCTACCTGGACCTCGACGCCGGCCACGACTTCGACTCGCAGATCGTGGTCAAGGTCAACGCCGCGGAGGTGCTGCGCCGGGAGCTGGCCGCGCCGTCCTGGCCGGGCAGGCATCTGGCCATGGGCACCAACGTCGACTGCTACCAGCGCGCCGAGGGCCGTTACCGGCTGATGCCCGGCATCCTGGCCGCGCTGCGCGACCACGCCAACCCGTTCTCGATCCTCACCAAGGGCACCCTGATCGCCCGCGACCTCGACCTGCTGTCCCAGGCCGCGGCGGTGACGAGCGTCAGCGTGTCGATGTCGATCGGCTTCGTCGACGAGCCGCTGTGGCGGTCGGTGGAGCCGGGCACGCCCAGCCCCCGCCGCCGGCTCGACGTGGTGCGGCGCTTCGCCGACGCGGGGTTCGCGGTCGGCGTCCTCATGGCCCCGATCCTGCCCGGCCTCACCGACACCCCGGAGTCGATCGACGCGACCGTCGCCGCCCTCGCCGCCGCGGGTGCCGCCAGCGTCGTGCCGCTCGCGCTGCACCTGCGCCCGGGTGCGCGGGAGTGGTATCAGGCATGGCTGGCCCGCGAGCACCCGCACCTGGCCCCTCGCTACCGGCAGCTGTATGGCGACGGCGCGTATGCCGGGCAGGCGTATCAGCGGGAGGTCGCGGCCCGGGTCAGGCTCGCCTGCCGCCGCCACGGCCTGCCCACGGGCGGCATGGGCACCACCCGCCAGCCGTCCGCCGAGCCGGCACCGGCCACGTCTCTGACCACCCCAACACTCCCCCTCGATCTCACACCCCCGTCACCGCCGACAGCGCGACCCGCGACGACGAGGTCAGCAACGGCGAGGTCGGCGACGGCGGGATCGGCGACGGCGGGACTGGCAGCGGCGGACGGGAACGCACGCGCGACGCAGGCAACGAGCCCGGCGCACGCCACCAGCACGGCGCACGCCAGCGCACCTGACCTGGGCGTGCGGTCATTGCCGGACGCGAGCCCGGAGCCCGTCCCGCACGAATTCACCACTCGATCCACCCTGGCCACGAGCACGGCACTCACCGGCCCGGCGGCCGGCAGTTCAGCGAGCGGCGGGACGTCTGACCTGAGTGGACGGCACACGCCGGCGGGTGGAGCGGTCGCCGCGGGAGCGAAGCAGGGTGAGCGGGTGGGTGTACCACCTGCGGAAACCGTCGAACAGCTGTCGTTGCTGTGATCGGCGGTCAGGAAACCGTCAGCTAGCGTGCATAAGCTCGGTCGTATGCGTGCTCGTGCCGGTGACTTCCTGGTGCTCCTCGCGCCGACCGTCGTGGTCGGCGTGCTGGTGCCGGTCGTGACCAGAGACGACCCGAGTGCCTACGTGCCGATGCTGCTCGTGCTGCTGATCATCGCCACGATCGGCATCGCGTTCGGGTTGATCCTGCTGGCGCACACGACGCGGGGGCCGTCGACGTTCGCGATCGTGGTGTGGCGGGAGCAGGCGGCGTTCCGGGTGCAGCCCAACTTCCGCCGGCAGTGCGTGTTCTACGGGGTGCTCGGCGCGTCGCTGGTGCTGATGGCGTTCAACGGTTTCCGGGTCGGCCACCTGTCGGTCCTGCGCGCCATGTCCTACGGGATCATCGTCCTCACCTCGCTGTTCCTGCTGATCCTGTCGATCAGGATGCTGCGCAGCGGGCCGCTCGTCCTCACCGCCGAAGGGGTCGCGATCGACGGCGGGCGCTCGTTCGTGCCGTGGGACGCCCTCGACATCACGTCGGAGCCCGGCGCCTGGGCCGTCGGCAACCCGGAGCTGGTGCAAGGGCGGCGGGTGCGGGAGTTCCGGCCCGGCGAGGACGTGCCGCTGGAGGTCTCGCTGTACTTCCTGACCCGGGTCATCGACCTGTACGCGCGGCAGCCTGAGCGGCGCGGCGCGATCGGCACCCCGGAGGAGCTGGAGCGGCTCCGCGGCACGCTCACCCGGCAGGTCACCTGACCGTGCCCGCGTCGTGGGGCACGGTGGACCTGTGTGGATACCGGTCCGGCGGGCAGCGGTCACCTTTGTGGCCGCCGGCTGCGTCTACTACCTGATCCCCCTGCGACTGGTGCGCGCCGCCGAGGACTGGGCGCAGGTCGGCGCCGCGTTGGTCGCGTTCGCCGTGCTGGTCGCGGCGTTCAGCCGGCAGCTGGGGCGGCACCTGCACGGCGACGGGCGGGCGGACGTGCGCCTGGAGACGCTGCTCAATCTGCTGATTGTCGCCGTGTTGGCGTTTTCCCTGGGGTACCTGCTGCTGGCCGACCATGACGGCCAGTTCGTCGGCTTGGACACGAGAACCGATGCGTTGTACTTCACGCTGTCCACGCTCGCCACCGTCGGCTTCGGTGACGTGCACGCCGTCGGCCAGGCCGCCAGGGTCGCGGTCAGCGGACAGATCCTGTTCAACCTCGTGTACGTCGGCGCGGCGGTCGCGGTGTTCGGCAGCGCGATCCAGCGCAGACTCAGGCCTGAACGGGTGACGCAACCGGCGGACCGGGGTCCGTAGCGTATGGCCATGACCGCGCCGCGACGCAACCCGCTGAACTGGCTGTGGGTCGCCGTCCCGCCCGCCGTGACGCTGCTCGCCGGTGGCCTGCTGCTGGCGTTCGGCGGGCCGGCCGGCAGTCCGGTGCTGCTGCCGTTCGTGCTGGCCAACGTGGTCGTGCACGGCGCCAACTTCGCGGTCAACGAGCTGCGCCGCCGCGACGAGGCGCCGGCGCGTCCCGGGTGGGAGTTCCGCCGGCCGTTCCGCGAGGGCTGCGCCAGGGTCGGGCGGCTGCTCGCCGTCGCCTCGATGGTCCTCGTCCTGGCGCTGCTGGTGGACGCCGGGCCGGTGGTGGCGGCGGCCGCGCTTGCCGTTGCGGCCGCGTGCTTCACCAGTGGCGCGCGCGGGCTGATGCGGCTCGTCCGTGCCACACCCACCGTCCGCCTCACCGGCGACGGCGTGGTGGTCGGGCCACGCTCGTACGCCTGGGACACCGTCGAACGGGTCGAGCTCAACGGCGACCGGTGGCACCCGCGCGTCGACCTGCTGGTCGCCGGGCGGTCCCGGCCGGTGACGGTGCGACCGGAGGACGTCGACGGCAACCTGCTGTTCCTGCTCGACCTCATCGGCTACTACGTGGCGCACCCGGGGCGGCGGCCCTCGATCGGCTCGCCCGCCGAGGCGGTGCGGGTCCACGGGCTGCTGCTCGGCGCCCGGCTGTCCGCCGGTCTGGCCGGCGGCCCGACACCGATCCCTGCGGTGTAGCGCGAGCTACCGTTTGCGCATGCGCAGCGCCGAACAGATCCTGCGGGAATCCACCACCATCGCCGTCGTCGGGGCGTCGCGGGACCCGCGGAAGACCGCCCACGCGGTGCCACTGGCGATCCAGCGGCGCGGCTGGACGATCATCCCGGTCAACCCGTATGCCGATGAGATCTTCGGTGTGCGGGCGTACCGCAGCCTCGCCGACATCCCGGAGCCGGTCGACTTCGTCAACGTGTTCCGCCCGTCCCGGGACGCGACCCAGGTGGTGAAGGACGCGATCGCGATCGGCGCGCCCGCGGTCTGGCTGCAGCAGGACATCGTCTCGGCCGAGGGTCGCGCCCTCGCGGAGGCCGCCGGCTTGGACTACGTCGAGGACACCTGCATCGCGGTGGTCCGGGCGGTGCACGCGATCAACGGGCCCCGTATTCCTTGAGCAGCCCCCGGCTGATGATCGTCTTCTGGATCTCGCTGGTGCCCTCGCCGATGAGCAGGAACGGCGCCTCGCGCATGAGGCGCTCGATCTCGTACTCCTTGGAGTAGCCGTAGCCGCCGTGGATGCGGAACGACTCCTGGACGACCTCGGCGCAGTACTCGCTGGCCAGGAGCTTCGCCATGCCGGCCTCGACGTCGTTGCGCTGCCCCGCGTCCTTGAGCCGGGCCGCGTTGACCATCAGCGCGTGCGCGGCCTCGATCTTCGTGGCCATCTCCGCGAGCTTGAACGCGATCGCCTGGTGCTTGACCAGCGGCACGCCGAACGTCTGGCGTTGCTGCGCGTACGCGATCGCGAGCTCGAACGCGCGGATCGAGATCCCGCACGCCCGCGCCGCGACGTTGACCCGGCCGACCTCGATGCCGTCCATCATCTGGTAGAAGCCGCGACCTGCCTTGTCCGCGCCCCCGAGCACCGCGGTCTTCGGCACCCGGACGTCCTCGAGGACCATCTCGGTCGTCTCGACGCCCTTGTACCCCATCTTCTCGATCTTGCCGGGGATGGCGAGCCCGGGCAGCGCCTCGTTCTCCCCGAAGCCGGGCGTCTTCTCCAGCAGGAACGTGGTCATGTTGCCGTACACCGAGTCGGCGCCGAGGTCGGTCTTGACCAGCGTCGCGACGACGGAGGAGTACGCGCCGTTCGTCAGCCACATCTTCTGGCCGTTGATGACGTAGTCGTCCTGGTCGGCGACCGCCTTCGTGCGGATCGCGGCGACGTCGGACCCGCAGCCGGGCTCCGACATCGAGAACGCGCCGCGGACGTCACCGGCGGCCATCCGCGGCAGGAGGCTCGCCTTCTGCTCGGCCGACCCGTGCTGCGCGATCAGGTACGCCACGATGAAGTGCGTGTTGACGATGCCGGACACCGACATCCAGCCACGCGACAGTTGCTCCACGACCAGGGCGTAGGTCAGCAGCGACTCGCCGAGACCGCCGTGCTCCTCCGGGATGGTGAGCCCGAACAGGCCCATCTCGCGCATGCCGTCGACGATGTCCGCCGGGTAGACGTCGTCGTGCTCAAGATGCTGCGCGTGCGGGATGATCTCCTTGTCGACGAACTCCCGCACGGTCTCGAGGATCGACTGCTGCACATCGGTCAGACCGGGCGTCTGTGCGAGGCGGGCCATTGGTTGACCTCCATTGGTCAGCGGCGTCGCAAGGAGCGAAAGTTACCGGCGGGTATGCAGGCAGTATCCCGGCTCGCCCTGCTCCGGGCCAACGTGAGCGGCCCACACAGTGCTGTGAAATGGTTCTCAGGTGCGCTACAACAAGATGGCCGTCGCCGCCCTGGTCTGCGCGGTGCTGCTGCCGCCGTTCGGCATTCTGATGGGGCACATCGCATGGGCGCAGACGAGGCGTACGAACGAGCGCGGGCACGGACTGGCGCTGGCCGCTCTGGTGATCGGCTACGTCGAGCTGCTCGTGCTGTGCGGCGTGCCGATCGTGCTGCTCGGCTTCTGACCCGGGTCCAGTTGACCTTGGAAGATCCGACTGGTCATGGGCAGTCAGATCTTCCAAGGTCAATTGAGAGGCCCGCCCAGCCACCTGCCCGGTCCCGCCCGCCCCGGTCCCGCCCGCCCCGGTCCCGCCCGCCCCGGTCCCGCCCGCCCCGGTCGCGGCCGCAGGTCGCGTCGCGGCCGGCCACGGCCGCGGGCTTGTCGCGGCCGGAGGTCGCGGCTGCGTAACTGTCCGCGAAGGTGGCAGGGCCAGGGCCAGCGAAGCTGGGCCCCGGCCCGGTGCCTGGCGGGAGCGACGGTCCGGACCACCGCGGACCCGAGTCCGGACCTTGCTTTCAGCGGTACTGCGCCTCGCGGACGCTGTTGCCGCCGTCGATGACGAGCATCTGGCCGGTGATGTAGGAGGCGCCGGGCGAGCACAGGAACGCGATCGTGGCGGCCACCTCCTCGGGGGTGCCGGGTCGGCCCATGGGGGTGCCGAAGCCCTGCTTGAGCTCGACGAGCGTGGATGCGCCGGTGTGGATGATGCCAGGGGCGACCGCGTTGACGGTGATGCCGTCGGCGACGAGCTCCATCGCCAGGGCGCGGGTGAGACCGACGACGCCGGCCTTGGCGGCCGCGTAGCCGGCCTCGGCGGGCAGGGCGTTGACGGGGCCGGCGGTGGCGGCGAGGTTGACGATGCGGCCCCAGCCGTGTTCGGCCATGCCGCCGACGAAGGCGCGGCTGACCAGGAACGCGGTGGTGAGGTTGCGGTCGATCTCGGCGCGCCACTCCTCATAGGTGAGCTGGGCGACCGGGCGCAGGACCTCGGGGCTGGCCTTGCTCGCCAGGCCCGCGTTGTTGACGAGGATGTCGACGATGCCGACGGAGTCGAGGATCGCGTCGGCGAGCGCGCCGACCTCGGCCTCGACGGTGAGGTCGGCGACGAAGCCGGTGACGCCGAGCTCGGTCGCACGGTCGTGGATGCGGCGGGTGGTGGAGACGATGGCGACCGCGGCGCCCATCGACTTCAGCCGGCGGGCGGTGGCGTAGCCGATGCCGTCCGGGCTGCCGGCGCCGGTGACCAGCGCGACGCGGCCGTCGAGCCGGTCGGTCGCGGTGCTGCCCTCGTCCTCCGCGACCGGCTCTTCGGCGAGCTCAGGGCCGGTGGAAGGGACGGCCCGCAGGGTGCGGCGGGCCGAAGAGGGGCGGCTCGCGTCACGCCGGTTGCCTTTTCCGGCGGGACCGGTGGATCGTAGGTCGGGTGCCATAGGGCAAATCCTGCCTGCCCGAGCCACCCCCGGGCAATGCGACACGGATTTCTCAGGCCGGCGGGGTGAATGAGGTCGTGCGGGACATGCCCGCGGCGCGGCCCTTCGCGGAGATGACCAGGGCCATCTTGCGGGACGCCTCGTCGATCATCTCGTCGCCGAGCATGACGGCGCCGAGCTTGCCACCGGCCTCCGAGGTGAAGTGCTCGTATGCGTCGAGGATGAGCTCGGCGTGGTCGTAGTCGTCCTGGGCGGGCGAGTAGACCTCGTTGGCTGCGTCGATCTGGCCGGGGTGCAGGACCCACTTGCCGTCGAAGCCGAGCGCGGCGCTGCGGGTCGCGACTTCACGGAACGCCTCGACGTCGCGGATCTGCAGGAACGGCCCGTCGATCGCCTGCAGGTCGTGCATCCGGGCGGCCATGAGGATGCGCATGAGGATGTAGTGGTACGGGTCACCCGGGTATCCGGGGATGAGCCCACCGACCACGAGGGACTTCATGTTGATCGAGGCCATGAAGTCGGCGGGGCCGAAGATGATCGTCTCGATGCGTGGCGACGCCTGCGCGATCGCGTCGACGTTGACCAGGCCGGCCGCGTTCTCGATCTGCGCCTCGATGCCGATCCTGCCGACCTCGAAGCCCATCGTCTTCTCGATCTGGGTGAGCGTCAGGTCCAGCCACTCGATCTGCCCCGCGGACTGGACCTTCGGCAGCATGATGCAGTCGAGATTCTGCCCGGCACCCTCGACGACCTCGACGACGTCGCGGTACGTCCACGGCGTGGTCAGGTCGTTGACCCGCACGACCCGGGCCTTGCCGCCCCAGTCGCCGTCGTTGAGCGCGGCCACGATGTTCTTGCGCGCGTCCGGCTTCGCCAGGGGCGCGACGGCGTCCTCCAGGTCGAGAAAGACCTGGTCGGCGGGGAGTCCTTGAGCCTTGTCGAGCATCTTGACGCTCGAGCCCGGAACGGCGAGGCAGGACCGGCGAGGACGCATGGCGGTGCTCCTTAGTGAGCATTAAGGGGGACCTACGTCACGGTAACCTCGTCGCGTGATTGCGCAGAACGCCCCTGTGGGAGATCTCACCGGCCGCACCGTGGTGGTCACCGGTGCGAGTTCCGGGATCGGCCTGGCCGCATCCATCGACATGGCCCGGCGAGGGGCGCACGTGGTCCTGGTCGGCCGCGACCCGGGCCGGCTGACCGCGGCGGTCGCGCAGGTGGAGGCCGCCGGTGGGCGTACGCCTCCGGCGTACCGGGCCGACTTCGCCCGCCTCGACGACGTGCACGTGCTGGTGGATCACCTGCGGCAGCGGTACCAGCGCATCGACGTCCTCGCGAACAACGCCGGCGGCGTGGTGGCCGGGCACTCCCGGACCGTCGACGGCTTCGAACCGACGATCCAGTCCAACCACCTGGCCGGGTTCCTGCTGAGCAACCTGCTGCGGGAGCAGCTGCGCAACGGCCGGATCATCAACACCGCCTCGGCCGCGCACACGATGGGCAGCATCGACCCGTCGGACCTGCGCGGGGAGCACAAGGCGGGGATGTGGAAGCGGTACAGCGCGGCGAAGCAGGCGAACATCCTCTTCGCGGCGGAGGCAGCCCGCCGGTGGCCCGACATCATGTCGGCGAGCTACCACCCGGGGTTCGTGCGGAGCCGGTTCGGCGCGGGCATCGGGGTGAACCTGATGACGAAGGTGACACCGTTCGCGAAGACGCCGGAGCAGGGCGCGGACACGCTGGTCTGGCTGGTGGCGACGCCTCGGCCGCAGCTGGTGTCGGGCGGATATTACGAGAAGCGGAAACCGATCCGGCCGAACGCGCAGGCCGAGGACGCCCGGCTGGCAGCCCAGCTGTGGGAGGCAAGCATGACGGCGGTCGGCTTCTGAACCACGCTGGGCTGACTGGCGCTGCGGTGGGCGCTGGCGCGGCTGGGCTGGCGGCGTTGGCGCTGTGGAGCCTGGTTGAGGTCAGCGGAGCCCGGGCCGGTGTCAGCGGCGGGCGTTGCGGACCTTGTGCAGGCGAAACGGCCGCTTCGGCAGCCTGGTCGCCGGTGACGGCTTCGGTGGCGCGGCCTGCGAGTCCTCGGGCAGCGGCACCAGCGGCGCGCCGTCGACCGGGGTGAGGCGGCTGACCACGCACTCGGCGGCCCACCGGTTCGCGAGGTCGGCGCTGCCGTTGAGGCGCTTTCCGGCCAGCTGCGGCACGAGCTCCGCCCACGCCTCGCCGGCCGGGTCGAGGGTCTCCACCGTTGCGGTCCAGGTGACGATCCGCCCGCCGTGGTCGCCGCGCAGCGTGACCTCGGCCGTGTCCGAGCCGGCGAGCCCGGGCGCGGCCTGCTCGCCGGGACCGCTCGCGACCAGCAGCGACCCGCCGAGCCACGCGCACCAGACCAGGTAGGACGGGCCGGCGCCGGGTACGGCGAGCCAGGCGACTGCGGCCTTCTTGGCGGCCTCTTCGACCAGCGGTTCCACGCACACCATCCAATCACAACAGGGTCACGGCGAGCAGATCACAACGAGCGGCGCCGCCAGCGGATCACAACGGGAGGCGGGGCGAGCGGTCCTGGAACTCGGTCGAGCCGTACGCCAGCGCCCGCATCCCGGCCGGCCACGCGCTCCACCCGCCCTTGCGCAGCAGCGCGTCGGCGAACTGTTCAGCCGAGGGCAGCTTGGCCCACACCGACGGCAGGAACGTGGCCCGGCGGGTGCCGTCGGTCAGGATCAGCCCGTGTACGTGCGGCACCAAGGCTTCCAGCAGCTCTTCCCGGGTGCCGGCGGGCAGGTCCGCGGGACGGTCGAGGACGGAGACCTTCACGTCGAGCTCGGGCCAGTCCGCGGCGGTGACGGGTGGGACCCGCGGGTCGCGCATCGCGCGGAAGGCGTTGTGGACGACGTCGTGGTGCAGCGGCCGGATCGCCTCCAGGGTGCCCACGCAGCCGCGGAGGGTGCCGGCGCGTTCCAGGGTGACGAACGAGGCGCCGTCGGCGCGCACCGGGCCCGACGCGGGTAGGTGGGCGGTGAGGCGTTCGCCGGACAGCCGCGCGCGGACGGCGCGCGCCGCGAGTCCGGCGAGCAGCCGTCCATCCATCGGCGACAATGGCGCCGTCACCAGTTCAGCATAGGCGCGCCGATCGCCACGGGCAGCGGCATGCGACCGGCGACCAGGTCGGGGATCTCGTCGAGGCTGGTGATGCGGGCGCCGTCCCAGTCGAGGTCGGCGTGGAACGTGAGGTGTCCGCCGAGGTCGGGCGCGTCGAGCTGGACGGCGGTGATCCCGAAGCGGCGGGCGCCGGTCAGTTCGTTGCCGCCGCCGTCGCCGACGTACAGGCATGCCTCGGGGTGGATGCCGAGCCGTTCGCAGGCGGTCCGGTACATCGCCGGGTGCGGTTTGGAGTGCCCGACGTGGGAGGAGTAGACGCCGACGTCGAAGAGGCGGCCGATCGGCGTGCCCGGCAGCATCGCCGGCAGTTCGAACCAGCAGTCGCTCACGACGGCGGTCCGCACGCCGCGTTCGCGCAGCAGGCGGAGCACGGGTTCGGTCTCGGGACGTGGTGGCGAGTCCTGCTGGAGCGAGGCGATCCGCAGGTCGGCGGCTTCGCGCAGGCGGGCTGGGCTGGGCTCGACGCCGAGTTCGCCGCAGAGCGCCCGAAGGCCGGCTAAGAGACTGCCGTAGGCACCTTTGGCGCGGGCGTCGAAGGTACGGTCCATCAGCGCGAGCCACGCGCCGGGGTCGACGCCGAGGATCTCCGCGGTCCGGCGGTGCCCGTCGCCACGCACGACGGCGGTTGTGCAGGTATTGAAGTAGTCAAAAAGGACAGCGCTAAACACCGTTCGGCCCTCCGGGCATCGTCCGAAAGTATGAATGCAGACCGCTTCGGTCTACTGCCACGGACGGCTGCCCGGTGTCGGATCCCAGACAATTTTCACAGAGTGACAACATCGGCTTATGCGTCAGACCGGACTGCCCGCCATCGTCGCGCTGGCCGTCGCGATCGTCGCGGTCTCGTCGTCGGCGCCGCTGATCGCCTACGCGGCCGCGCCCGCGCTCGCGATCGCCTTCTGGCGCAACCTGCTGGGGGTCGCCGCGATCGCCCCGGTCGCGATCGCCGTGCGCCGCGACGAGTTCCGTTCGAAGGTCCTCGGCGCCAGCGTCCTGTCCGGCGTCTGCCTCGCCGTGCACTTCGCGACGTGGGTGCCCAGCGCGAAGCTGACCAGCGTCGCGATGTCCGTCGCGCTGGTCAGCACCACGCCGATCTGGACCTCGTTGATCAGCGCCATCCGCGGCATCCGGGTCCCGGGTAGCACCTGGGCCGGGGTGGGCGTGGCCGTCCTCGGCGTCGCGCTGGCCACCGGCGCGGACCCTGACCTGTCCGGCCGGGCGCTGCTCGGCGACGCGCTCGCGCTCATCGGGGGGATCGCGGCCGCCGGGTACACGCTGCTCGGCGCGCACGCCCGCGGGTCGATCGCGACCAGCACCTACGCGACCGTCTGCTACTCGATCTGCGCGGTCGTGCTCGGGCTCGCCTGCCTGCTCGGCGGGCAGGACCTGACCGGTTACCCGGCGCAGACGTGGCTGGCGCTCGCGGCGATGACGGTCGGGCCGCAACTGCTCGGCCACACCCTGATCAACTACGCCCTGCGTCGCGTACCGCCGACCACCGTCGCGGTGCTGCTCCTGCTGGAGGTGCCCGGGGCGTTGCTGCTGGCCTGGCTGATGCTGGACCAGCTGCCGGCGTCGCAGACGCTGCCCGGGATCGCGCTGCTGCTCGCCGGAGTCACGATCGTCGTGCTCGGCAGCCGCCGAGCACGACCTGCCGACGCCGAGGCGCCCGCAAAGAACACCGAGACGCCCACAAAGAGCGCGTCCGCAACGGGTCAGCCCACGAACGGCGGCACGATCATCTCCCCGGACGCGATCGCCACGACGTGGCCGGAGACCGTCGCCGACACCGCCTCGCCGCCCGCGGCCGTGATCGAGCAGCTCAGCAGGGACGGACGGTGCATCTCGGAGCCCTGACGGATCTGGTACCGGCTGAGCCCGTCGCCCGGCAGCAGCCCCGACGCGACCAGCCAGACCCCGAGTCCCATCGCCGCCGAACCGGTCGCGGGGTCCTCGGCGACGCCGACGTCGGGCACCAGCACCCGGACGTGCGCCTCGTGCCGCTCCGCGTCCCAGTGCAGGACGCTGATGTTGTCGACCAGGCCGCCTGGTCGCAGCCGCCCGACGGCCTCGTCGGTCACGGACAGGAACGTGAACGGCAGCCCGCAGCCTGCCTTCCGCGGCGCGGGCCCGACGTAGTCCGCCTCGTCCAGGCCGACGGCGGCGAGCAGCGGCGCCGGGTCCAGCGCCGGCTCGACGGTCGGCTGGCCGCCGGTGACGATCGCGCTGCCGTGCACCTCGTCGATGCTGATCGGGATCAGGCCCGCCCCGCACTCCTGCACCACGTCGGCGTCCTTGACCAGGCCGTCGCGGTGCAGGGTGACGGCGCAGCCGACGCTGGGATGGCCGGCGAACGGCAGCTCCGTGCCCGGCGTGAAGATCCGCACCCGGTAGGTGGCCTCGGGCACCGTCGGCGGCAGCACGAAGATCGTCTCGGAGAGGTTGAACTCCCGGGCGATCGCCTGCATCTGTTCACCGGCGAGGTCGGCGGCGTCGAAGACGATGGCGAGGGGGTTGCCGGTGAAGGGACGATCGGTGAAGACGTCGACCACCTTGTACCGCACAGTGCTCATGTGTACGAGCCTAGGTGAGCCGGAAGCCCCCGGAGTGGTCCAACGGCGAGCCGGTGGCCTCCTTCAGTAGTCTTGAACCTCGTGAGCACCGCGCCGAGGGTCTATGTCGCGCGCCTCGCCGGCCTGAGCGTGTTCGACCCGAATGGGGACCAGGTCGGTCGGGTGCGGGACGCGGTCGCCCGGGCCCGGACCGATGACCTGCCGCCCAGGGTGGTGGGCCTCGTCGCCGAGATGCCGATGCGGCGGCGGATCTTCCTGCCGATCGGCCGGATCACCGCGATGGAGCCCGATGCGGTGGTGCTCAACACCGGCACCCTCAACCTGCGCCGTTTCGAGAAGCGCCAGGGTGAGCTGCTGGTCCTGGAGGACTTCATCGACCGGCACGTCAGCGTGCCGGCGACCGGCCGCACCGGCACCGTCGTCGACGTCGCTATGGAGGCGGACCGCACCGGGACGTGGGCGTTGAGCCGGGTGGCGGTCCGGGAGTTCACCGGCCGCCTCACCCGCCGTGGCCACCTCAACCAGCTCGAGTGGGGTGAGGTCGCGGGGCTGGTCGGCACCCCCCACGCGCAGGGCACTGCCGGCATCCTCGCGGTGCTCGACAACATGCGCCCCGCGGACCTCGCCAACGTCCTGCAGGACCTGTCGGAGAGCCGCCGCGTCGAGGTCGCCACCGCCCTGGACGACGAACGCCTCGCCGACGTCCTGGAGGAGCTCCCGGAGCACGACCAGTTGGAGATCATGGCCGCGCTGGAGCCTGAGCGGGCCGCTGACGTGCTGGAGGAGATGGACCCGGACGACGCCGCCGACCTGCTCGCCGAGATGCCCAAGGGCGAGCAGGACGTGCTGCTGGACCTCATGCAGCCCGATGAGGCCTCGCCCATCCGCGCGCTGCTGGACTACCTGCCCGGCACCGCCGGTTCGGTGATGACGTCCGAGCCGATCGTCATGGCGCCGCACGAGACGGTCGCCGAGGCCCTCGCCCGCATCCGGGAGCCGCAGCTGTCGCCGGCCGTCGCCGCCGGCGTGTTCGTGACCAGGCCGCCGATGGCGACGCCGACGGGGCGGTACCTCGGTGTCGTGCACTTCCAGCGGCTGCTGCGGGAGCCACCGTCGGCGCTGCTCGGCGGCGTCGTCGACAACGACATCAAGCCGCTTGCCCCGCAGACCACGCTCGGTGAGATCACCCGGCGGATGGCGACGTACAACCTGGTGGTCATGCCGGTCGTCGACGACAACGACCGGCTCGTCGGCGCCGTCACCGTCGACGACGTGCTGGACCATCTGCTGCCGGAGGACTGGCGCGACCGCGAGCACGCCGAACCCGCGTTCCTCAACGCCGCCGGTACCTCGGCGCGCGCCCTCGACGGCAGCGCCGGACGGTTCCTCAACGGGATGAGCGGCCGCGGCCTGGACGGCACGACCGGCGGCACCCCCACTGGCGGCACCCCGACCGGTGGCACGCCCACCGGCACCGGGAACGCCGGCACCGGGAGCGAAGGCAACGGCACGACCGGTGGCGGGGCGGCCGGCAATGGCTGACCGGCGGCGGCTCGACCAGCCGCGGGAGCCGGGGCGGCTGAAGCTGCCACGCTTCGACCCGGAGGCCTTCGGTCAGTGGTCGGAGGGGATCGCCCGGTTCATGGGGACCGCGAAGTTCCTCGTGTACATGACGGTCTTCATCCTCGCCTGGGTCCTGTGGAACACGCTCGCGCCGAGGGGCTGGCAGTTCGACCCGTACACCTTCACGTTCCTCACGCTGATCCTGTCGCTGCAGGCGTCCTACGCGGCGCCGCTGATCCTGCTCGCCCAGAACCGGCAGACCGACCGGGACCGGGTCGCCAGCGATGAGGACCGGCGGCGCGCCGCCGCGCAGAAGGCCGACACGGAGTACCTGGCGCGGGAGATCGCGTCGCTGCGCATCGCCGTCGGTGAGGTGGCGACCCGCGACTTCCTGCGCTCCGAGCTGACCCGGATGAGCGAGGAGCTCGACGAGGCCGCGGTACGCCGGGCCAAGCTGGAGCGCAAGAAGGCGAAGAAGACCGCGCTGGACGAGCCGGTCGAAGAGGACGACCTCAACCCGGACGACGACCCTCCCCGCCGCCGGGCCCGCTCGGCCCGCTGACCATCCCGCCGCTTCGCCGGCCCGCGCCGGCGCTACTGCGCTCTGGCCGCCACGAGGAGGCCCTCGCCGAGGGGCAGGATCGCCGGCACCCAGGCGTCGCTGTCGCGCAGCGCCTTGACCGCCTCCCGCAGCAGGACGGTCTCCGAGTCGCGGATGGTGGGGTCGCTGACCCGTCCCCCGCCGAGCGCGCCCGCCAGCACGAGGGTCCCGCCGGGGCGCAGCAGGCGCTCCGCGGCGGCGGTCACCGCCACGTACTCACTCGGGTCGTGGTCGACGAACACCAGGTCGTAGGCGCGGTCGGCGAGGCGGGGCAGCACGTCCAGGGCCCGGCCGCTGATGATCCGGGTCCGCGACGGCGGGTTGCCGGCCGCGGCGAAGACCCGCCGGGCGACCCGCTGATGCTCCGGTTCGAAGTCGATGGTGGTGAGGACGCCGTCGCGGCGCATGCCGCGCAGCAGCCACCCACCGCTCACCCCCGTGCCGGTGCCGACGTCGACGACGGCCTTGGCGTTGCCGACCGCGGCGACGACCCGCAGCGCCGCGCCCTCGCCCCGGCTGACGGCGGAGATGCCCAGCTCGGCGGCCTGCTCACGGGCGGCGGTGAGCACCGGATCCTCCAGCACGTAGCCGTCGACGAAGTCGGCGAACTGTTGCGCGGCTCTTACGGACGGGGGGATGTCGCACCTCCAGGAGACGTCAATCCCCGCAAGCCTAGGAGACCTCGCCCTCACGTGTGGGATGCCGGCCCGTGTAATGCTGGATGCGAAACGGACGGAGGAGCCGATCGTGACAGACGGTTCGGCCTGGCGTCAGCCTGGCCACGGCGCATCGACCAGCCCCGCTGGCTGGCCGATGCCGCCCGCGCAGCCGCGACCGCAGCCCGCCCCGAGCAGCTGGTGGTCCGACGCCCTCGCAGACCCGTGGCGCGACCCCGACGCGCAGGTCGTCGTGGTCAAGACCCCCGTCGAGGAGCCGCCCGAGCTGGAGAAACCCCCGCCGCCCGGGCCGGGTCCACGGGTCGGCATCGGCCTGGTGCTGATCGTGTCGATCGTCACGGCGCTGCTCGCCGGCGCGCTCGGCGGCACCCTCGGCTACGTCTTCGCCGGCGGCGGCAACAACATCCTCGGCAACTCCCCGCTCGGCAGCGACCCGCCGCTGAACGGCCGCGCACCGGACACCGTCGCGGCCCTGGCGAAGAAGGTCCTGCCGAGCGTCGTCACGATCAGCATCCGGGTCGGCTCCGGCACGTCGCTCGGCTCCGGCTTCGTGGTCTCCGCCGACGGGTACGTCATCACCAACAACCACGTCGTGCAGGGTGGCTCCGGCGCGGCCACGGTCCGTTTCAGCGACGCCTCGGTCGCCCCGGCGACGGTGGTCGGCGGCGACGACGAGTCCGACATCGCCGTGCTGAAGATCGACACCACGGGCCTGCCCGAAGGGCAGCTGCAGCCCGTCGAGTTCGGCGACTCCGACCAGCTGCAGGTTGGTGACCCGGTCGTCGCGGTCGGTGCGCCGCTCGGCCTGACCAGCACCGTCACGTTCGGCGTGGTCAGCTACCTCGACCGCCCCATCCGCACCAGCGAGGGCGGCACCGCCCGCTACTACGCGGCGATCCAGACCGACGCCGCCGTCAACCAGGGCAACTCCGGTGGTCCCCTCTTCGACGGGGCCGGCCGCGTCGTCGGCATCAACTCCGTCATCGGCACGCTGTCGGAGGACCAGGCGACCGCCGGCAACGTCGGGCTCGCCTTCGCCATCCCGATCAACCACGCACGGCGCGTCGCCCAGGACGTCATCAACACCGGCAAGGCCCGCCGCACTGTGATGGGCGTCTCACCGGACCCGAGTTACCGCAACCCGGCCGGTGGAGCCCGCCTCGCGTCCGTCGAAGCCAACGGCCCCGCCGCCGGCGCCGGCCTCCACGCGGGCGACGTCATCCTGGCCGTCAACGGCAAGCCCGTTGAGGAGTTCTGGGACCTGACCGCCCTGATCCGCAAGTACGCTCCTGGTGCCGTCGTCGAGATCCAGTACCTGCGCGGCACCACCAAGGAGAAGACCTCGGTGACCTTGGTCGCCGACGCGAAGTGACCGGTGGGCCCTCCCGTATCGGGCCCGCGGGTGCGTAGGCTGGCGGGCGAGAGCAGGGAGGGCCGGCAATGGGCTTGGAAAACCTCGGTGGCTGGGAGTTCTTGGTCATCATCCTGGTCGGGCTGTTCATCTTCGGCCCCGACCGGCTGCCGAAGGCGATCAGCGACGGCCTGCGCATGCTCCGCAGCGTGCGCCAGATGGCCCGCAACGCCACCGGCGACCTGAGCCGTGAGCTCGGCACCGACATCCAGCTCGAAGACCTCCACCCGAAGGCATTCCTCCGCAAGCACCTGCTGAGCGAGGCCGACGAGGCCGCGCTGCGCCGGCCGCTGCAGGAGATCATCGGCGACGTCCGTGGTGTCGCCGACAGCGTGAAGCGCGACGCCGAGGCAGCCGCCAACGGCATCTCGGCCTCGACCCCGGCGGCGGCATCGGCGGCAGGTTCGGCGCCGGTTCCGCTGGCCAAGCCGGCCCCGGCGGCGCAGCCTTCCTGGGACGACGTCACGTAGGTCCTGCGCCGCTTCACCGACGCACTGGTCCCCCCTTTGCTCCGGTCCGCGTGCGTGCCCCCTTGCTCCAGCCTCCGGTCCGCGTGCGTGCCCCCTCGCTCCGGCGCTCCGGTCCGCGTGCGTGGTCCTCTTGCCCGTATTGGAAGCGCCAGCACGGCTGCTGGAAACGCCAGCACAGCGGCGGCTGAGAAGCGCCAGCACGGCTACGGCCGAGAAGCGCCAGCACGGCTACGGCCTTCGTGGTTCCGCACAGCCTGGCGGCCAAGCGACAGGTAGCGCGTGGCCGGCCCGCCCCCGCGCCAGCAGACCAAGGCCCAGCGCGGGAGCGGACCAGAGCACGTCACCCCACGCGCACCGCTGCCCGCGAGGCCCGTGAGGCCCGGGAAGACCGCGAGGCCCGGGAAGCCGCCCGCCGGTCGCGCTCGATCCAGTCCAACGCGGTCCGCGCCGTATACGCCCACCACCCGATCGTCGCCCCATACCAGTCGCGCAGCTCGGCCGGCGACGGACACGGCTCGCCATAGATCGAGGCCGCCGCGGTGCGGTGCTGCCGCATCTCCAGCGGTGCCCGGTCGGGCCGGCCGAGGACCCGCAGGAGCAGCGCGTGGGCGGTGAACGGCCCGATGCCGGGCAGGGCCAGCAGCGCCGCATACACCTCGTCGGCGGGGCCGGTGCGCAGCCAGTGCTCATCGAGGGCGCTGAGGCCCGTCAGGACCGTGTGCAGGCGCCTGGCGCTCAAGGCGTTGCTCGCATACTGCTTGAGCCCTGCCACGCCGAGCGCGGTCAGCGTGGACATCGGCGGGAACGCGGCATAGGCGACCCCGTCGACCACGCCCTGTGGGCCGTGGTCGGTGAGGAGCCTGCGCTTGTACGCCTTGGCGAACCAGTACGCGGAGCGGTGCACGAGTATGTAGAAGACGGCGCCCTCGGCGAGGGAGGCGAAGCGGACCTGATGGAGGCCTTCGGCGACGGCAAGGATGGGCGCCATCGCCGGGTCGGCCCGGGCCAGCTGCAGGAACGTGTCCCGGTCGTCGCGGAGGCTGAGCCAGTCGCTGACCTGGTCGCCCACTGCCGCGGTCTCCGCCGGGGTGAGTGCGCCGTCGCTGAAGATGGTGACCGCGACGCCGTCGTCACGGCCGACGACTTCGGTGACGACGGCGCGGGCCGGGTCGGTGGGGTGCAGGAACGCGCGGCGGACCCGGCCGTCGACGACGAGCTGGTCGCCGCTGCAGGGGGCGAAGGTCTCCATGGCGCGCAGCGAGCAGGCGAGGTCGAACGGTGCGGTCGCCCGCAGGACGGTGCCGGTGGTGGTGCCGAGTTCAGTCATGCCCCGATTTTCGAACAGGGGTACGACAATTTTCGGGCGGAAAAAACGCCGCGTGCCTCAAGGGGCGAGGCGCGCGGCGTTGCAAACGATCGTCCCATCACCGCGGACGCGGGACAAGGCCGTCGCCGTTCGTGTGATGTGTTACCGCCGGCGGCAGGCAGTCTGAACAGGCCGTGATGTCGACGTACGATGGCGGCATGTCAGCCCCGGCCACCACCGTCGAAGCCGCGATCGCCGCCGCCCTGTCGACCGTCGACGACCCCGAGATCCGTCGCCCGATCACAGAGCTCGGCATGGTCCGCGAGGTCGTCCTGCGCCCCGACGGTGTCGCCGTGATCGGCCTGTTGCTCACGGTCGCCGGCTGCCCGCTGAAGGACAAGCTGCGTAACGACATCACCAACGCGGTCGGCGCGGTCGACGGGGTCACCGGGGTCGAGGTCGACTTCGGGGTGATGACCGCCGAGCAGCGCAAGGACCTGCAGACCAGCCTGCGTGGCGACGTGCAGGAGCCGGTCATCCCGTTCGCCCAGCCGGGCTCGCGGACCAGGGTCTATGCGGTGGCCAGCGGCAAGGGCGGCGTCGGCAAGTCCAGCGTGACGGTGAACCTGGCGGCGGCGCTCGCGGCGAAGAACCTCAAGGTCGGTGTCGTCGACGCGGACATCTACGGTCACTCGGTGCCCCGCATGCTCGGCGCGGACGGCCGGCCCACCCAGGTCGAGTCGATGATCATGCCGCCGTCGGCGCACGGTGTGAAGGTCATCTCGATCGGGATGTTCACCCCTGGCAACACGGCCGTGGTGTGGCGCGGGCCGATGCTGCACCGCGCGTTGCAGCAGTTCCTCGCCGACGTCTACTGGGGCGACCTGGACGTGCTCCTGCTGGACCTGCCGCCCGGCACCGGTGACGTGGCGATCTCCCTGGCGCAGCTGCTGCCGTCGGCGGAGATCCTGGTGGTGACGACGCCGCAGGCCGCCGCCGCGGAGGTCGCCGAGCGGGCCGGCTCGATCGCGCTGCAGACGCACCAGCGCATCGTCGGCGTCGTGGAGAACATGTCGTGGCTGGAGCTGCCCGACGGGCAGCGCATGGAGGTCTTCGGCAGCGGCGGCGGCGCGCAGGTCGCGGAGTCGCTGAGCCGTCTCGTCGGCGCGCCGGTGCCGCTGCTGGGCCAGATCCCCCTGGACACCCGCCTGCGCGAAGGTGGCGACGCCGGCATGCCGCTGGTGCTGTCCGACGCCGCGACGCCCGCCGCGGCCGCGCTGATCGCCATCGCGGACCGGCTCGCGGTGCGGCGGGAGAGCCTCGCCGGCCGGCCGCTCGGCCTCAAACCCGCAGGTCGCTGAGCAAAGGCCGCCAAAGCCGTCAAGAAAAACAGCGTCAGGCGGTGGCCTCGAGCCAGCGCAGCAGGGTCCGGACACCCCAGCCGGTGGCGCCCTTGGTCAGCTCGCCGTCGGCGGAGTCCGCCCACGCGGACGAGGACATGTCCAGGTGCGCCCACTGCTCGCGCAGGCCGCCGGTGAACTCGCGCAGGTAGAGCGCCGCCATCAGCGAGCCGGCGCCGATGTCGGTGGAGTTGACGAGGTCGGCAATGTCGCTGTCGAGGGCCTCGAAGTAGTCGTCGTGCAGTGGCATACGCCACATCGACTCGCCGGCGTCCGCGGCGGCCTCGGCGAGTTGCGTGGCGAGGGTGTCGCTGTGGCTGTAGAGCGCCGCGGTCCGCTTGCCGAGGGCGACGCCCTGCGCGCCGGTGAGGGTCGCCAGGTCGATGATCGCGTCGGGGCGCAGCCGCCGGACGGCGTAGGCCATCGCGTCGCCGAGGACCAGGCGGCCTTCGGCGTCGGTGTTGTAGATCTCGCTGGTGGTGCCGCCGTAGTGGCGGACCACGTCGCCGGGGCGGAACGAGTCGGCGCCGAGCGCGTTCTCCGCGAGCGGCGCGAGGGCGGTGACGCGCAGCGGCAGGCGCAGCGCGGCCGCGGCGAGGGTCGCGCCGATGACGGCGGCGGCGCCGGCCATGTCCTTGCGCATGAGTTTCATGCCCGACAGCGGCTTGACGCAGATGCCGCCGGTGTCGAAGGTGATGCCCTTGCCGACGAGCACGACGTGCCGCCGTGCGCCGCGGGGACGCCAGGACAGCTCGACGAGGCGGGGACCGCGGGTGGAGCCGCCACCGACGGCGAGGATCGCGTTGAACCCCTGCTCGGCGAGGGCCTTCGGGTCGCGGACGGTCGTCGAGACCCCCGGTATCCCGGCGGCGGCCTTCTCGACCCGCTTCGCGAACCAGGCGGGGGTCTTCTCGTCGCTGGGCATGTTGGTGAGGTCCCTGGCGAGGACCGTCGACTCCGCGACGACCTTCGCCAGGGCCAGCCCGGCCGCGAGGTCGGCGGAGGAGACAGCGGACGCGGCGACGGCGCCGGGGGGCGGCACGAGGACGATGCGGCGCAGCGCCGGCGGGTCGTCGGCGCCGAGGCGGAACCGGTAGGAGGCGAGCCACAGCCCCTCCCCGAGCCCGCGCACCGCCGCCGGGGTGACGTCGTCGGGCAGCAGGACCATGAGGGTGGGCTCGGCGCTGGCGGACTTCGCCAGCTTGGCGCCCGCGGCGCGCCAGCCGGCCTCGTCACCGGCGCCGACGCCGACGAAGAGCAGGCGGTCGGGCCGGTGCCCGGCCCGCGGCAGCTTGTGCATGGTGCCGGCCGACCCGGAGTGCTCGACGTCGGCGAGGAACGCCGTGACGTCGTCCAGGTCGGCCGGGCCGAGCTTCAGTCGCGCCAGCGACAGCTGCACGGTGGCGATCCGTGCCGCCGTGAGCTCCGCCGACGATGGGTCGTCAGATGTGGTGTCCACGCTGGCCGGCACGACGACGGCGACCGCGCCGGAGGCGTTGCGGGCCGTGGCGAACCGTATGTCCAGCAAGAGCATGCCTCCACTAGAAGTTTCCGCGCACACCTCGGGGAGCGACCGCCTCGGGGCCACTCAGTTGCGCGGGGTCGTGCCGGATGAACGAAAAGCCTCAGCCAGTGGCGGTCTTCAGCGCCTCGCTGAGCTCGTTGGCCTCATCCTTGGTCATCTCGACGACGAGCCGCCCACCACCTTCCAGCGGGACCCGCATGACGATGCCCCGGCCCTCCTTGGTGACCTCCAGCGGACCGTCGCCTGTCCGCGGCTTCATGGCCGCCATGTTGTCTCCCTTCGCTCCCTGATGTCCCAGACACCAGGTGGCACAGCCGTCCCCGCATGCCCGCGCGGCCTCTCACCAGCGTCGACCGGGACCTGCCTCCCGGCCTTCCGACTCGTGATGAACGCGCCAACAGATGATTTTCCCTGATGATGGCCCCAAGACCCAAACTGGGACGCGAACCATGTGACAACTCCTGGCGGTGGATGCCGGTCAACTGTCACAATAAGCGGCCATGCAGGCCCGGTCCGCCCTCTTTGATCTCTATGGCGACCATCTCCGTCCCCGCGGTGGACGGGCCGCCGTAGCGGCCCTCGTGCGCCTGCTCGCGCCCCTCGGCATCGCCGCGCCCGCCGTCCGGACCGCGGTGTCGCGGATGGTGCGGCAAGGCTGGCTGCACCCTTTACGGTTGCCGACCGGCCCGGGCTACGGCATCACCCCGAAGGCGGCACGGCGGCTCGACGCGGCAGGTGCCCGCATCTACCGCACGCCGAAGGGCAGCACCGCCGAGGCCGCCTGGGACGGACGGTTCGATCTCATCACGTTGGACCCGCCGCAGCACCGAGGCGCGCGGGCGAGACTCGTCGCCAACCTCGGATTTCTCGGGTACGGGGCGATCGACCCCTCCACCTGGATCGCGCCGCGCCCCGGCGAGGGCGTCGACGCCCTGCTCGCCGAGGCGGGGGTCCGGTTCGACCGGTTCAGCGCCAGTCACGTCGCTGGCGGCGGGTCGCTCGTGTCGCGGGCCTGGGACCTGGACGAGATCGGCGCCGCATACGAGCAGTTCGTCGCGAGGCTCACGCCGGTGGTGTCGGGCATCGGCCCGGGCACCGACGACGAGCGGGCGTACGCGGCCAGGTTCACGCTCGTGCACGCCTGGCGGGCGTTCCTGTTCCGGGACCCGCAACTGCCGCAGGAACTGCTGCCGCAGCGCTGGCCGGGCACCGCGGCGGCGGCGTTCTTCGACCGGCACGCCGGTCGGCTGCGGCCCGCCGCCGACCGTTACGTTGACCAGTGTCTGCACAGCTAGGCAGCACCACCGGAGAAAGGGAACCGCATGAGTCTGCAGGTCGAGCGCAATGGCGCGGTCGCCGTCGTGACCCTGAACCGTCCCGAGGCCCTCAACGCGCTGGACACGGCGACCAAGGTCGCCCTTCGCGACACGCTCACGGAACTCGCCGGCGACCCGGGCGTGCGGGCGGTCGTCCTCGCGGGTGCCGGCCGGGCGTTCTGCGTCGGGCAGGACCTCCGCGAGCACGTCACGTTGCTGGAGGCGAGCGACCCGGCGCCGCTGTCGACGGTCCGGGAGCACTACAACCCGGTCGCGGAGCTGATCGTCGGCATGCCGAAGCCGGTGATCGCCGCGGTGCGGGGCATGGCGGCCGGCGCCGGCGCGTCCCTGGCGCTGCTGGCGGACTTCCGGGTCGGCGGGCCGGGGACGAAGTTCCTGATGGCGTTCGCCAACGTGGGGCTGGCCGGTGACACCGGCGTGTCGTGGACGCTGCCGCGGCTGATCGGCCACGCGAAGGCGACGGAGCTGCTGATGCTCGCCGAGCCCGTGGACGCGGCCACCGCCGACCGGCTGGGCATGCTGTCCAGGCTGGTCGAGGAGGACGAGCAGGTGCTGCCGGCCGCGCTGGCCCTCGCCGAGCGGCTGGCCGCCGGTCCGACCGTGGCGTACGGGCAGATCAAGCGCCAGCTCGCGACCGGCGGATCGGCCGGGCTGAGCGAGACCCTGGAGCTGGAGGCCGACGCGCAGGCCGTCTGCGGCCGGACCACGGACCATCAGGCATCGACGGCCGCCTTCGTGCAGAAGCAGAAACCGGTCTTCAACGGGGCCTGACCGCGGCTTTACCTGCCTCGAACACGCGGGTCCTACTGTGACGGCATGGCCGACCGGAAAGCACTCGCACACCTGCTGCGCCGCGCGACCTTCGGACCGACCGCCGAGGAGGTCGACGCGGCGGAGCGGGCAGGCGCCACCGCGACCCTCGACGCCCTCCTAAACCCGCCGACCGCCGACGGAGGCGCCGCCCGTACCCCCGTGCCGAAACTGCCACCGGTGCTGAATGCCAAAACCGAACGGGCCGAGCAGATCCGCGCCGTGGGCTCCTGGTGGCTGGACCGGATGGTCCAGGCCGAGCACCAGCTGCCGGAGAAGCTGACGTTCTTCTGGCACGGGCACTGGGCGACCTCGGCGGACAAGGTGAAGTCCGGTCCGCTGATGCTCGGCCACCAGCAGACCCTGGCCCGCACCGCGCTCGGCGACTTCGGCACGATGGTGCGCGCCATGCTGCGCGACCCGGCGCTGATCATCTGGCTGGACGGGCAGAAGAACACCGTCAAGGCACCCAACGAGAACCTCGCCCGCGAGCTGATGGAGCTGTTCACCCTCGGCGTCGGGCACTACACGGAGCAGGACGTCCGGGAGGGCGCCAGGGCGCTGACCGGCTGGGTCGTCGACACGAAGACCGGCACGGCCAGCCTCAACCCGAAGCGGCACGACACGAAACCGAAGACGATCCTCGGCCGCACCGCCGACCTCGACGCCGACGGGTTCGCGGCGCTGCTGCTCGAGCAGCCGGCGTCCCCGGAGTTCATCGCGCGTCGGTTGTGGCTGCGGTACTGCAGCGACGCCCCGATCCCTCAGCCCACCCTCGACGAGGCGAAACGGCAGCCGACCACGTCGGCGATGCTGCGGGTGCTGTTGCTCGCCGACGGCCACGCGGAGCTGGTGAAGCAGCCGGTGGAGTGGCTCGTCGGCGCGCTGCGGCAGCTGGGGCTGCGCCCCGGTGACCTGCCGGACAACCAGCGCAAGCAGCTGCAGAGCGGGCTCAACCAGCTCGGTCAGGTGCCGCTGCGACCGCCGAGCGTCGGCGGCTGGCCGGCCGGCGCCGCCTGGCTCACCACGTCGGCGACCCAGGCCCGGCTGAAGCTCGCGCAGCTGCTGGCCGGCAAGGCCCCGCAGCCGTTCCTGGACCGTCTCGGCGCGGCACCGCAGGCACAGCGGGTCGACGCCCTCGCCCGGCTGCTCGTCGTCGACGCGTTCACCGACCGGACCCGCGCCGCGCTCACCCCGGCCGCCGCGGACCCCCGCAAGCTCCTGGCCCTGGGTCTGGCGAGCCCCGAATACGCGATCCAGTAGGAGGCGGACATGGACACCGTGACCCGGCGCAAGTTCCTGATCACCAGCGGCGTCGTCGGCGGCGCCGCCCTGGCCGCCGGCGGCGCGTGGACGCTGCGTGACGTCTTGGACACCACCACCTGGGACGACCGGCCCGGCGACGCGAAGACGCTCGTCCTGGTGACCCTGTACGGCGGCAACGACGGCCTCGCCAATGTGATCCCGTTCGCGGAGAAGGGCTACCGGGAGGCGCGCAACGAGCTCGCGTACACCGCCGAGGAGGTCATCCGGCTCGACGACACCGTCGGGCTGAACCCGGCCCTGACCGGCTTCAAGCGGATGTACGACGCGAAGAAGCTCGCCATCGTCCGCGGCGTCGGGTACCCGAAGCCCGACCACAGCCATTTCCGGTCGATGGACATCTGGCAGACCGCGCAGCCGGACCGCCCCGGCAACACCGGCTGGCTGGGCCGCTGGCTGGACACGTTCGGCGGTGACCCGCGGCACGCGGTCTCCTTCGAGCCGGTGCTGCCGCCGCTGCTTGCCGGTGCGACGAGCGCGGGCGCGGCGGTGCCGGTGACGGGTCTCGCGCTGCCCAACGGGGTGCGGACCGCGACCCTGGAGCAGTTCGGCGCGGCGTCGGCCGGCGAGCCGCCGCTGCAGGCCAGGGCCGCCCGCGCGTTCGCGGACCTGGTCAGCGTCGACAGCCTGATCCACAGCGCCGACGACGATCCCGCCGACGCCGACGACGAGGGCGGCGGCACCGGTACCGGCGGCCGGTCGGATTTGAAGGCGCAGCTCGATCTGGTCGCCCGGTGCGTCGAGGCGAACGTCGCGACCCGGGTCTTCTCCGTGTCGCTGGGCGGCTTCGACCTGCACGCCGAGGAGCGCGGCTCGCAGGAGAGCCTGCTCAAACGCCTCGACGAGGCGCTGACCGGGTTCGCGGAGCGGATGGCGAAGACCGAGGCGGGCCGCAAGGTCGTCGTCGCCGTCTACTCCGAGTTCGGCCGGCGGGTGGCCGCGAACGGCTCCGACGGCACCGACCACGGCACGGCGTCGAACATGTTCCTGCTCGGCAGCCCCGTCGTCGGCGGCCTGTACGGCGAGCAGCCGAGCCTGTCGGACCTGGACAACGGCGACCTGAAGTTCACCACCGACTTCCGGTCCGTCTACGCGACGCTGCTCAAGGACGTCCTGGACGCCGACCCGCAGCAGATCCTCGGCTACGACAAGGCCCTGCAGGGCGTGGTGTGACTCAGTCCTCTTCGGGATCCTGGTTGGCCTCGGCGCCGAGCACGAACGCCTGCATCGCGAGCTCGTCGCCGGCGGGCCAGACGAACGCCGGCAGCTCCGCCGGGCCGAGGTCGCGCACGTAGGTCCAGAACTCGCGGACCGCCTCGGCCGGTGATGCCGCCTCGATCGGCAGGTCCACGCTGACCAGCCAGGTCCGCTTTCCTGGGACGCCGGCGACAGCGGCGTTGCTCGCGGCCTCCCTGGCGCTGGTGAGGCCTGCGGGGCCCGGGCCGGCCGCGGGCCCTGCCGGGGTGGCGGCGTCCGTCACCGCGGTGAAGGCGGCCTCGTCGATCGGGTGCGCCCCCGGCTCGAGGGTGGCTGCGAACGGCAGCGGCGCGTCGACCAGGTTGACCGTGTAGCGCAGCCGGCCCTCGGCGTCGGCGCGGGCGACGCCGAAGACGACGGGCGGGTCGAGCGCGGCGACCAGCAGCGCCTCGTCACCGGCCGGTAGCGCGCCGCCCGGCGCGAACTGCGCGGCGTAGAGACGCTCCTGCGAATACCGCTCCTCGGAAACAACCACCGCCCACGTCGCCATGACCCATTGGATCATCCGGTCGGCTCAGCGCTGCTCGACGGTCCAGCCCGTCTGGTCGGCCCACTGCTCGGCGCGGTCGAGCATGTCGAAGATGAACTCGGTCTTCGCCCGCGTGTAACGCTCCCGGTCGTCCGCGTAACGGACCGCGAGCCGCCGCTTCACCTGCGCATATGCGTCGGCGGCGAGCTCGTGGTTGCGCAGGAAGTCGACGAAGAGCAGCTGGACCCGCTCGTGGGAGGAGCCTCGGGAGGTGACGTGGACGTGCCTGGTGCGCGGCGGCGCGGCGGGCCGGTAGAACGACCAGGACGCGGCCGCGTCGCGGTGCGCCAGGGCCATCCCGGTCGACTCGACGGCGGCCCGGTAGCCCTCGCGGTCGTGCTCGTCGGCGACGACGACGAGGATGTCGATGACGTTCTTCGCGGCGAGGCCGGGCACGGCCGTGGAGCCGATGTGCTCGATGCGCAACGCCACCGGGCCGAGCGCGTCGGCCAGCTCGTCGCGGTAGTAGGCGAACTTCGCCGGCCAGCCCTGGTCATAGTCGACCAGGTCGAGTGGACCCCCGTAGTCGGCGGCGAACTCGGCGGTCATCCGTCCACACTCCCGTCGCTCGCCGGGTGATCGTCAGTCCGGATCATGGCCGGTCGAGCTGCACAAAACAAGAGGCGAGGTGGTCGTCCACCATGCCGGTGGCCTGCATGAGCGCATAGGCGGTCGTCGGGCCCACGAACCGGAACCCGTGCCGCTTCAACGCCTTGGCCAGGGCCTTGGACTCCTCGGTGACCGCCGGCACCTCGGCGAAACTGGCGGGGCGGGCCGCCCGCGGCTGCGGCGCGAAGGACCACAGCAGCGCGGCGATCCCGTCGGGCAGCTCGGTGGCGGCGCGGGCGTTGGCGATCGCCGCCTCGATCTTCGCCCGGTTGCGCACGATGCCGGCGTCGGCGAGCAGCCGCTCGACGTCGGCCTCGCCGAACTCGGCGACCTTGGCGATGTCGAAGCCGGCGAACGCGGCGCGGAACGCGGGCCGCTTGCGCAGGATCGTGATCCACGACAGGCCGGACTGGAACGCCTCGAGGGTGAGCCGCTCATAGAGCCCGTTGTCGTCACGGACGGGGCGGCCCCACTCCGTGTCGTGATAGACCGCATAGTCCGGCGTGGAGCCGCCCCACGCGCACCGGGCCAGCCCGTCGTCACCGATGACCACATCAACCACGTCACGGAATCTACTGCAGCCCTACGACAGTTTCCCCGCCTCGACCAACCGGGCGAAACGGCGCAGGGCACCGGTGAGGCCGGCCTTGGAGCCGGGCCAGAGCACCGGCCAGGCGGCCTTCCCGGCGACCCCGGCCGGCAGGTGGAACCACTCGTGCCACACGACCTGGGTGCGTCCCGCGCCCAGTGGCGTGCAGCGCAGCACCCCGGGGCCGCGCAGCACCTTGCCGTGGTGCACGACGCGGACCTCGTAGGGCGGGTCGACCTTCACCACGCGCATGAGATCGCGCAGCGAGGCGGGCCCGACCCGGGTGACCGCCTCGATGGAACTGCCCTCGCCGCCGTCGCCGGACAGCACCCGTACCTTCGTGAACGGGATCCAGTCGCTCTGCCGGGGCCAGTCGATGAGCGCGGCGAAGACCCGCTCGGCGGGTGCCCGGACGATCACCGTCGCGGTCACCTCGCCGGTGCCGGGCTGTGCGACCGCGTCGTCGAACGACGGATCGGTCACTTCACCACCGGGGAAGGACTGCCCCACGTCTCGTCGCTGGGCAGCCCCCAGCTGTTCGCCGCGCCGTCCTCGGGCTTGTCGTCGTCGGCGACGTCCGCGTCGGTGGCGGTGGCAGCGGCGGGCTTGTCGAGGTCGACCACGGGCGCCTCGACCGGCGCGACCGGGACGACGTTGGTGCCGCCGGCGCCGGTGACCGCGGCCTCGCGGGCGTCGCGCAGCGCGTCGGCGTCCTCGGTGCGACCGTCGCGCAGCGCCCTGACCTCGGCTTCGAGGACCTGGATCAGCTCCTCCTTGTAGCCGATGTCGTAGCCGGCGCGGCGCAGCGCCGCGTCGACCTGCGCCATGCGGTATCCGCGGAGGGTGGTGTCGAAGCGCACGTGCCCGACGTCACCCTCGACCAGCGGCCGGGACGAGGGCAGCGGCACAGCGCGCCCGTCGGGCTCGTGACCTTCGATCCCCGGGTCGTCGCCGGTGATCAACAAGGACACGCCGAACCCGATGGCCCCGACGACCACGGCGGCGATCAACACCAGGAGGAACTCAGCCATAGGGGGAATCGTGGCACGCTGACTGGGCGCGGGCGACCCCGGCACACCCATCTGAAGGAAAGACGGAGGATCCATGATGTTTCGGCTGGGCGGCCGGCAGTTCACCGACGGTGACTACGCGGTGATGGCGATCGTGAACCGGACCCCCGACTCGTTCTTCGACCGGGGCGCGACGTTCGCGGAGGACGCCGCGCTGCGGGCGGTCGAGGCGGCGGTCGACGAGGGCGCGGACATCATCGACATCGGCGGGGTGAAGGCCGGACCGGGCAGCACCGTGGACGCCGCGGAGGAGCTGCGCCGGACCCTGCCGACGGTCGCCAAGGTCCGGGAACGCTTCCCTGACGTGGTCATCTCCATCGACACGTGGCGGGCCGAGGTGGCCCGGGAGGTCATCGCGGCCGGCGCCGACCTGATCAACGACACGTGGGCGGGCGCCGACCCGCAGCTCGCGGCGGTCGCCGCGGAGACGGGCGCCGGCCTGGTCTGCTCCCACGCGGGCGGGCTCACCCCGCGGACCCGGCCGCACCGCGCGGCCTTCGGGGATCCGGTCGAGGATGTGGTACGCACCGTGACGGCCCTTGCCGAACGGGCGGTGTCGCTGGGGGTCCGGCGGGACGGCATCCTCATCGATCCGGCGCATGATTTCGGAAAGAACACCCGGCACTCACTCGCCATCACCAACCGGCTCGACGAGATGACGGCGACCGGATGGCCGGTGCTGGTGGCGCTGTCGAACAAGGACTTCATCGGCGAGACCCTCGACCTGCCGGTCGGCGAGCGCCTCGAGGGCACCCTCGCCGCGACGGCCGTGTCGGCGTGGTTGGGCGCGCGGGTCTTCCGGGCGCACCAGGTGCGGGCGACCCGCCGGGTCCTGGACACGGTCGCAGCGATCCGCGGCGACCGCCAGCCCGCCGTCGCCCGGCGCGGCCTGGCCTGAGCCCGCGTCCGGCGGCCGTCAGGCCGGGCGGTCGTCAGGTCCGGCGGCGTCGGGTCCGGCGGTCGTCAGGTCCAGCGGTCGTCAGGTCCAGCGGAGGATGCGCTTGCGCCACGCGTACAGGATCCCGAGGGCGAGGACCGCGACGAAGATCGCCATCTCGACGACGGCGGCGGTCCCGAACCCGGGCCGGTCGAAGATCACCGCCCACGGGAAGAGGAACACGCTCTCGACCGCGAACAGTGCGTACAGGAATGCATACACGTAGTAGCGGATCTGGGCCTGCGCCCAGTCGCCACCGACCGGGTCGAGCCCACATTCGTAGGTGTCGAACTTCGCGGCGGTGGCACCACTGTCAGCCGATCGGCGGGGTCCTAGCAGCCGAGCAGTCGTAAAGGCGGCGACGAAAACACCGGCGCCGACCAGAAGCAGGATGCCGAGCGTCGCATAACCACCCAGATAACCACTCACAACACGCACCGTACTCGCATAACCACGATCTCCGAGATGCCGAAAACCCGAACTTGTCTAGATAATGAGCTTCCTTGCCCTACGGCAAGGAAGGCACCCCCAAGAGCACGCGAACCGCCGCCGAGATACGAGGACGCCCTAATGGAAGCACCCGCGCGCCGCCGCGCTCGGCTTCGTGCTGCCTTCATCGCGCTGAGCACCGTCTGTTCGCTGCTGTTCACGCTCTCCCCCGCCGCGTATGCGGAGCCGGACCCTGAGCAGTCGACCGAGGCACCGACGGACCCGCCGGTCACCACCGACGCGCCGCCGCCGAGCCCCGACCCGACGACCCAGGCCCCGCCGCCGCCGACCGAGGAGCCCCCGCCGCCGCCGAAGGTCCGCAAGTTCGCGGTGACGGTCAGCGACGTCGTGCTCGGCGACGGGTACTGGCAGGGCGACGGCTCGTCCAAGCTGGTCATCTCGGTGCAGAACCTCGGCGACATCCCCGAGACAATCACCGGCTTCTACACGTTCCCCAGCGGCACCCGCGCGACCGGCGCCTACGGCACCGACGGCTGCACGAGCAGCAACGGCACGCTGAGCTTCAGCTGCCCGCTCGGTCCGGGCAAGATCGGCCACGTCGTGGTAAACGTCGACGTCGCGCTGGACGCGTGGCGGCTGTCGGGATCCGGCAACGTGACCGCGGTGATGGAGAACTTCCCGCAGAAAGTGCGAAATTTCTCAATCACCTTCAGTACCAAGCCGCCGGTGCCCGGCATCGAGCTCATGGCCGACCCGCTGACCCTCCCGGCACAGGCCACGGCGCACGCGGAGAACGCGACCCTGCAGGTCAAGCTGCGCAACACCGGCTCGGCGAAGGCCGCCGGCGCGGTCGAGGTGGTCACCCCGCCAGGTGTCGACGTGGTGACGTTCCCCAGCGCCTGCAAGGTGAAGAAGAAGCTGTCGCCCGAACGGGACCGCTGTGAGCTGGGCGACGTCGCCGCGGGTAAGGACATCTCGGCAAGCTTCGTGCTGTCGATCAGCGCGTCCGCGCGGGCCGAGGTGCCGCTCACCGGCGCGGTGCACGGCTACCTCGCGCCGATCGGCCGGGACGCGGTCGAGACCCGCGCCGACTACAAGATCAGCGGCCCGCCCCTCGCCGGGGAGTCGCCGCTGCCGACCGAGGCACCGGCGTCGCCGGCGGCCGTGGCGGTCGTCGCCACCACCGACACCGGGAAGCGCCAGCGGCCCACGAACGGGCTGCTGACCAGCGATCCGCTGTCCAGCCTGCCGTTCGTGGGAGGGATCATCGGCCTGGTCGCGCTGGTCGGCTTCCTGGTGGTGTTCTCACTGCGCCGGCGCCTGCGCGACGACTCCGGCGCGCCGCCGGCCGCGGAGCAGCCGGTCACCGTGCCGGCCCAGCGCACAAGTGACGAAGATCTACTGGCGGTGCAGCCCCCGCGCTCACCGATCCCCCGGTCACTGACCCTGCCGAGGCTGCCCAGCGGCCCGGTCGCGGGGTCAGGCTTCCGCAAGACCGAGGAATAAGCGCAGAATAGCGGAATTTGTGCGGTTCCACGGCAGCCGCACAAATCCGGGATCCGACCCACACGGGCAACTGCGGCGGCGGCAGGCGCGGAGCTTCGACGTACCCTCTGAGTGTCAAGAAGGATCGGGCCGGCTCGACGACGTGGTCGCACCACCGCATCCGGAGTTCCCGCCGGCTTTAACAGGAGGTCAGCTCACGTGACCAAGCAGGTCCGCCAGCTGGATCGAGTGGTCATCAGGTTCGCTGGCGACTCCGGCGACGGCATGCAGCTCACCGGTGACCGGTTCACGTCGGAAACCGCGCAGCTCGGCAACGACATCTCGACCTTGCCCAACTTCCCCGCGGAGATCCGCGCGCCCGCCGGCACCCTGCCGGGCGTGTCGAGTTTCCAGGTCCATTTCGCCGACTTCGACATCCTGACGCCGGGTGACGCGCCCAACGTCCTGGTGGCGATGAACCCCGCGGCCCTCAAGGCCAACCTCGCCGACCTGCCCAAGGGCGCCTCGATCATCGTCAACACCGACGAGTTCACCAAGCGCAACCTGGCCAAGGTCGGCTACGCCAGCAACCCCCTCGAGGACGGCTCCCTCGACGGCTGGGCCGTCGCGCCCGTTGGGCTGACCTCGATGACGGTCAAGGCCCTGGAGACGCACGGCGTGTCGAAGAAGGACGCCGAGCGGGCCAAGAACATGTTCGCGCTCGGCCTGCTGTCGTGGATGTACTCGCGGCCGCACGAGTCGACGCTGCGCTTCCTGGAGCGCAAGTTCGCCGCCCGCCCGGAGCTGGTCGCCGCCAACATCGCCGCCTTCAAGGCCGGGTGGAACTTCGGCGAGACCACCGAGAACTTCGCGGTGCGGTATGAGGTGAAGCCGGCCAAGATGACCGCCGGCAACTACCGCAACATCACCGGCAACGCCGCGCTCGCCCTGGGCATCGTGGCCGCCGGGGTGCGCGCGGAGCTGCCCGTCTTCCTCGGCGCCTACCCGATCACCCCGGCCTCGGACATCCTGCACGAGCTGAGCAAGCACAAGAAGTTCGGCGTCACGACCGTCCAGGCCGAGGACGAGATCGCCGCGATCGGCGTGGCCCTCGGCGCGGCCTACGGCGGCGCGCTGGGCGTGACGACCACGTCGGGGCCGGGTGTCGCGCTCAAGGGCGAGACCATCTCCCTGGCCGTCGCCCTCGAGCTGCCGCTGCTCATCATCGACGTGCAGCGGGCCGGCCCGTCCACCGGCCTGCCGACCAAGACCGAGCAGGCCGACCTCAACATGGCCCTGTTCGGCCGGCACGGCGAGGCCCCGGTCGCGGTCATCGCGCCGCGTTCCCCCGCCGACTGCTTCAACGCCGCGATCGAGGCGGCCAGGATCGCGCTCACCTACCGCACGCCGGTCATCCTGCTCTCCGACGGCTACATCGCCAACGGCTCCGAGCCGTGGCGGCTGCCCGAGGTCGCCGACCTGCCCGACCTGCGCACCGAGTTCGCGACCGAGCCCAACGGCGAGGACGGCACCACGTTCCTGCCCTACCTGCGGGACCCGGTGACCCTGGCCCGGCCGTGGGCGGTGCCCGGCACGCCCGGCCTCGAGCACCGCATCGGCGGCCTGGAGAAGGCCGACAAGACCGGCGACATCTCCTACGACCCGGCCAACCACGACTTCATGGTGCGCACCCGCGCGGCCCGGATCGAGGGCATCGAGGTGCCCGACGTGGAGGTCGAGGACCCCGACGGCACCGCCCGCGTCCTGGTGCTCGGCTGGGGCTCCACCTACGGCCCGATCGGTGCCGCCGCCCGGGCCCTGCGCCAGCGGGGACTGCCGATCGCGCAGGCGCACCTGCGGCACCTGTCGCCGCTGCCGAAGAACCTCGGCGCGGTGCTCGCAGCCTACGACAAGGTCGTCATCCCGGAGATGAACCTCGGTCAGCTGGCCGGCGTCATCCGCTCGAAGTTCCTGATCGACGCGATCGCGTACAACCAGGTCCGCGGCCTGCCATTCACCGCTGCGGAGCTAGAGTCGGTGCTGGAGGAAGTGGTCAAGAATGCCTGAGGCGCTCAAGCTGACGATGAAGGACTTCAAGTCCGACCAGGAGGTGCGCTGGTGCCCCGGCTGCGGGGACTACGCGATCCTGGCGGCGGTCCAGTCGTTCATGCCCGAGCTCAACATCCCGCGCGAGCGGATCGTGTTCGTCTCCGGCATCGGCTGCTCGTCCCGCTTCCCGTACTACATGAACACCTACGGCATGCACTCGATCCACGGCCGCGCGCCGGCGATCGCGAGCGGCCTGTCGGTGTCCCGCCCCGACCTGTCGGTGTGGGTGGTGACCGGTGACGGTGACGCGCTGTCGATCGGCGGCAACCACCTGATCCACGCGCTGCGCCGCAACGTCAACCTGAAGATCCTGCTGTTCAACAACAGGATCTACGGCCTGACCAAGGGCCAGTACTCGCCGACGTCCGAGATCGGCAAGATCACCAAGTCGACGCCGGCTGGGTCGGCGGACTCGCCGTTCAACCCGATCTCCCTCGCCCTGGGCGCGGAGGCGAGCTTCGTCGCGCGGACCATCGACTCGGACCGCAAGCACCTGCAGTCGGTGCTGCGGGCCGCGGCCGAGCACCGCGGTTCGGCGTTCGTGGAGATCTACCAGAACTGCAACATCTTCAACGACAACGCGTTCGAGGTGCTGAAGGACCCGTCCACCAGGGACGACTACATCATCCGGCTCGAGCACGGCCAGCCGATCACGTTCGGCAAGGACGGCGAGTGGGCGGTGACGCACCCGCCCGGCGGCTTCGGCCTGTCCGTGGTGCCGACCGCGTCCGTGCCGGCCGGCGAGATCGTCGTGCACGACCAGACCGTCGCCGAGCCGGCGTATGCGTTCGCGCTGTCCCGGCTGCCCGGCCTCGACCTGCGCAACACGCCGATCGGGGTGTTCCGCTCCGTGGACCGGCCCGCTTACGACGACCTGGTCCGCGACCAGCTCACCGCGGCGAAGGCCAAGGCGAAGGGCACCCCGGAAGAGGAACTCGGCGCCCTGCTCAACAGCGGCGACACCTGGACGATCCTGTAGGCAACCGACGACGGACGCGGCGCGTCTGAAGAGGTAGCGCACCGACACGTCGGTGAGCCCTCCCTGAGGTGGGGTGGCAGCGCAACGGGGTAACCCTCCGAAGCCCTGCCACTCCATCTGGGCCACCGGGCCCAGCAGCGCAGACTACGGCCGGTGAGGACGCCGAAGATCAATTTCCCCCGGTCGGGTATCGTGTTGGTGAAACGGCCGGCGACACATCGACATCGCGTCCTTCGAACTGGCGCAGTAGCGGCTGTTCAACGGTCGAGCAGCGGCCATTCGACGGTCGACGGCGTAGGTGCGGGTGTCCGACGGTCGACGGCGCGGACGCGGCGTAACAGCGGCTGCTCCGCCGCTCGACGGCGTAGATGCGGTTGTCCGACGCTCGACGGCAACGCCGCGGCTGTCCGCCGGCGTAACAGCGGCCGCTCCGCCATTCGACGGCGTAGGTGCGGCTGTCTTCGACGGTCGACGGCGCAGATGCGGCAATTCGACGGCGTAACAGCGGCTGCTCCGCCGTCCGACGGCGTAGGTGCGGTTATCCGACGGTTGCCGGCGCGGACCCGGCGTAGGTGCCGGTTGCTCCGCCGCTCGACGGCGTAGGTGCCGGTTGTCCGACGGTCGGCTGCGCGCACGCGGCGTAACAGCGGCTGCGCGCACGCGGCGTAGCAGCGGCAGCTCCGCCGCTCGACGGTCGACTGCGTGGACGCGGCTATTCGACGGCGGAGAAGCGGATCGAGCCGGCGACCAGGTCCGGGTGCTCGATCGTGAGCGCGAGGGCGACCGACTCCTCCAGGCCCAGCGCACCCCCGGCGGCGTAGGCCTCGTCGAAGTCCGCGTCCCCCATGGAGGACCGCAGCGCGGCCTGCTGATCCGTCCAGTAGCTGCCGAACCCGCCGGCCGAGCAGCGCAGCCGCACCCTCGCCGCCTGGGCCGCGCCGAACAGGCGCGCCGCGGTCTCGGTCTCGCCGGCCAGGGAGCAGCGCACCGCGATCGCCATCAGGGTCTCGCAGACCCGCAGGTGGAAGCCGAAGCTCATCCGGGACCGCAGCGCCACGATCAGGTGGTCGTGCGCCGCGACGAGGTCACCGCGGGACAGTGCGACCAGGCCGAGGAGCATGTCGACGGTGCGCCGACCGCGCTCCATCGGCCGGGAGTTCTCCAGTGTGCGGGCGGACGCCAGCAGGTCGGCGGCCTCGTCGAGCGCGCCGCGGCGCCACAGCAGCTGCGCGAGCGCGTAGACGGCGAAGAGCGTCTCGCCCGCCACCCCCTGCTCGTCGGCGAGGGCGATGACGTCCCGGCAGGTGCGCTCGGCCTCGTCGAAGCGGGCCAGGTCCAGCAGCGGCGCGCCCCGGCCGGCGAGGACCCGGGCGATGAGGCCAGGGTCGCCGGCGCGGCGGGCGGCCGCCTCGGCCCGCTGTGAGAAGCGCAGCTCCTCGACCGTCTCGCCGTCGGCACCCGCGTGCAGGGAGTGCAGGTGATACGCGGCGGCGAGCTCCGCGTCCGGGACGGGCTCACCGGTCGCGCTGATCCGCTCGTACAGGCGGAACAGCCACATGCGGCCCTCACGGACGAGACCGCGCTCCCGCCACCACTGGTCCAGCGCGCCGGCGACGGCGAGGCCCTGCCGGGCGCTGCCACGGGTCACGGTCCAGTGCAGGGCGGCCCGCAGCTCGTCGGCGAGCGGGTCGAGCGTGTACAGCGACAGCGTGACGGGCCGCCCGTCGGTGTCGAGGTAGGCGTCGTGCGCGGCCTGCAGGCACCAGGCGACGTGCCGCTCCCGGGCCGACTCCTCCTCGCCGGCCTCGACGAGCAGCCGGGCGGCGTAGGCCCGGATCGGGTCGAGCATCCGGTAGGTCGCGTTCGTGGCGCCGGCCTCGGCCTGCAGCAGGGACTTGTCGACCAGGGTGGCCAGGGGGTCCAGGGGGTCGCCGTCGTGCAGCCACTCGATGGCGGGCAGGTCCACGGGGCTGGCGAACACCGACAGCCAGCGCAACAGCCGGGCTGCTCGTTCGTCGAGCGTCCGGTACGACCAGTCGACCGCCGCCTGCATCGTCCTGTGCCGGTCCCCGGGCTCGGCGGAGGCGGGGTCGGAGCCGGCGGGGCCGCCGTGCCCTGCGTCGAGGGTGCCCAGGACGTCGTCGATGCGGTTCGCGAGCTGTGCGGCGGACAGCAGCCGCAGCCGCGCGGCGGCCAGCTCCAGCGCGAGGGGCAGCCCTTCGAGGGCCTCCGCGACCCGGGTGAGCTGGGCGATGTCGCCGGGTTCGGCCGGCCGGCCGCCGCGGGCAGCGGAGGCCCGGTCGACGAGCAGCGCGACGGCGTCGCTGAACCCTCCGCCGCTGGCCGCCTCGACCGACAGCGGCGGGATCCGCCAGACGACCTCGCCGGCCAGGCCGAGCGGCTCGCGGCTGGTCGCGAGGATGGTGATCGCCGGGCCGGCGGACAGCAGCCGCGACACGAGCCGGCGGGCGGCGGGCAGCTGCGCGTCGGAGGTGTCGAGCAGGATCAGCATCCGCCGGTCGCGGGCGTGGTCGGCGAGGGTCTGGATGACGGGCCGGCCCGGCTCGGGCCGCAGCCCGACGGCGGCGGCCACGGCGACGTCGACGAGGTCACTGGTGGCCACGGCGCTGAGGTCGGCGAACCAGACCCCGTCGCGGAACTGCTCGACCAGTTCGCCGGCGGCCTCGACGGCCAGGCGGGTCTTCCCCGCGCCGCCGGCGCCGACGACGGTGACGATGCGGTGCGTGCCGATGAGGTCACGCACGGCGGCGCGTTCGGTGGCGCGGCCGATGAACCGGGTCGTCTGCACCGGCAGGTTGTGCGCGGGCGCGTCGATGGTGCGCGGCCGCGGGAACTGGCGGTCGAGGCCGGGCGCCACCAGCTGGAAGATCCGTTCGCAGCCGTCGAAGCCGCGGAGCCGGTGCAGGCCCAGGTCGAGCAGGTAGGCGTCGTCGGTGAGCTCGCCGACGCGGGCGGCGGTCGCCGCTGAGCAGAGCACCTGCCCGCCGTGCGCGGCGGCGGCGACCCGGGCCGCGCGGTGCACCTCGGGCGAGGTGTACTCCCCGCCGTACGGCTCGGCGAATCCCGTGTGCAGCCCCATCCGGACCTTCGGCCGGGCGTCGGAGCCGTCGGCGGCGGCCGGCCAGTCGTGTGCGGCGAGTTCGCGCTGCGCCTCGATGCAGGCGGCGAGCGCCGCGGCGGCGTCAGCGAACGCGACGAAGAGAGAATCACCCTCGGTGAACAGCTCGACACCGTCCGCTTTGGACAGTGCGCGGCGGATCACCTGCCGGTGCTCCTGGAGCACCGGCCGATACCCCGTGCCGAGCATCTGGGCCAGACGAGTCGAGCCCTCGATGTCGGTGAACAGGAATGTCACCAGCCCGCTGGGCAGATGCGTCCGCGCCGACACGTGAAACCTCCGCCTCCCTTTTCAGGCGTGACCCATGTTTCCCCACCCCGGGGTCGCGCACATCGTAGAAACGGTCCCCACCAGCAACCCTCAAGGTCGATGAGACGCTGGTCCATGCAGGTCAGCAAGCATACGGGGATGAAGCTCGAGTGGGTTTCGCGTGACGTAACGACAACGTGACCTACAGAGTTGTGGCACGCGAGGCCACAACATCAAAGCCATACGGCGACTATTGCGAAACCGACTTGTAACAATGCATCAACAACCGCACGAGCCGCCGCAGCATCCGCCACCAGAAGGACGCGGTTGGGCGCCTCCGGCGTTGCCACCACTCACCGCGACGGTCGACAGCAGCTTCACCGTGTCGTCGTGGCCGGACGGACAGGCGGCGTTCGCGTTGGCTTCACTCATCGGCCGCTGGACTTCGAACGTGTCGCCGCAGGCCCGGCACCGGTACTCATAACGAGGCATCCCCACAGGTTAGGCGACGGTGACACGCGTGCGGGAATTGCGGGATACTCGACCGGTGGCACAGAAACGCGGTCCAGAGTCCGACGAGCGGCGACCCACCACAATGGACACACGCTCGGTGACCGCGATCCGCCCCCCGGCACCCGACGGGGACCCCGCACCGGCCGAGCCGCCGAAGCAGGGCAGAAGAGCGGCGAAGCAGCACAAAACCGCCGAAAGCAACGACACGACCAGCACACCCGCACCGGCCACGCCAGAAGTGCCGGAAGCGCCGGAAGCGCCCGCCGCATCGGAAGCACTCGCCGTGCCGGAAGCACCGGGGGCGCCGGCCGCACCGCCCGCCGCGCCGGACGGAGGCTGGACGGCACCGTCGGCGACCGTCCCCGCGCAGCGCCACGTGCCCAAGCACGCGGCGAAGGAGTCCGGCGAGCCCGTCCCGGCGGCGGCCGGGGTCGGCGTCAATGTCCCGCAGCACCGCGCGGCCCGGTTCGAGGGCCTGCGGGCGTGGCTGCGCCGCCCGGCCGGCCGGGCCGTCATCACCGGGGTCGCGCTCGCGCTGGTGCTCGGCGCCGCGTTCGCCTCCGGCAGGTTCCTGGTCCCGGCGGTGTCCAAGCCGCGGGCCGGCACCTCCGTCGCACCGCCGCCGTCGACGACACCGGGCGCGGTCGAGACCGGTGAGGCACCCGTGCCGGCGCCGCCGGCCACGACGTTCACCCCGCCTGCCGGCACCCGCGAGCGCCCGTCGGACGTCCTCGCGGCCTGGGCCGGCCCGCGCGCGGTGAAACTGCAGATCCCGCCGGTGGCCATGCAGGCGTATGGCTATGCGGAGCTGATCACCGCGCGCACCACGCCAGGGTGCAAACTGACCTGGACCACCCTCGCCGGCATCGCGAAGATCGAGTCGGACCACGGCCGGACCAACGGCTCGCTGCTGCAGGAGGACGGCAAGGCGGTGCCGCCGATCGTCGGACCGCCGCTGGACGGGCAGAGCGGCCGGAAGGCCATCAAGGACACCGACGGCGGCACGATCGACACCGACAAGACCTGGGACCGGGCGGTCGGGCCGATGCAGTTCCTGCCGAGCACCTGGAAGGACATCGGCGTCGACGCCGACGCCGATGGGGTGACGGACATCAACGACATCGACGACGCGTCCCTTTCCGCCGCCGCCCTGCTGTGCTCAGGGGGTCGCGACCTGTCCACGGTGGAGGGTTGGAACGCCGCGATCCGGGCCTACAACGTGCCCGACGAATACCGCACGGCGGTGTTCAACGCCACGAATGACTACGGCCGGCGGGACCGGACGGGGTAGATGAAGGCCACGCTCTGCGCCGCGGTACTTCCGCTGAGCCACAAAGGTAGGCAAGCTTGACTCCGTGATGGTGCGCGAGTGGGACCCAGGGACCGCGTCCGCGGCCGAGATCGAGACAGTGCTGCGGGCGCTGAACGAAATCGTGGCGTATGACGTGCCAGAGGATCCGCCGTGGCGCGACACCAAGTTCCGGGAATACCTCGCGGTGACGATGCCCGGTGAGCGGCGCACCTCGTGGCTGGCCGTGGACGAGTCCGGTGCCCTCCTCGGCCACGCGAGCCTGCTCGCGCTGGAGGAGATCGGCGTGCTGGAGCTGTCGGTGCGCCCGGCGGCGCGCCGCGGTCACGTCGGCACGGCCCTGCTCGCCGCGGTCGCCCGCCGCGCCGCCGAGGAGGGCTTCGAGTCGGTCGGGGTCGAGGTGATCGGCGGCACGCCGAGCAGCAAGTTCTTCGAGTCGTTCGGCTTCGAGTGCGCGTTCATCGAGCAGCGCAACCTGCTCGACCTCGGTGGCGTCGACTGGCTGCGGCTGGGTGAGATGGCCGCCGGCATCGGCGCGGGCTACCGGGTCGAATACCACCCGGACGGCCCGCCGGAGCAGCACTACGCGGCCTACGCGGCGGCGAAGGAGGCGGCCAGGGCGAGCGTCGTGGAGGATCTGGCGCTGCGGCCCAGCTCCTACGACGCGGAGCGGCTCCGGGCCAGCCTGGCGACGCTGCACGCGCGCGGCCTGAAGCCGTACATCGTGCTCGCGGTGCACGAGGCGTCCGACACGATCGCCGGCCTGACCGAGGTCGTGGTGCCCGCGCAGCGCCCGACCCGCGCGGATCAGTACGACACGATCGAGGTGCCCGCGCACCGCGGCTACGGCATCAGCCGGGCGATCAAGGCCAGGATGCTCTTCGAGCTGCGGGCCGCGGAGCCGCACCTGCTGGACGTGCAGACGTGGAACGCGACGGAGAACGAGCCGTTGCTGAAGGTCAACGCGGAGCTCGGCTTCAAACCCGACCGGGAGTGGCGCGAGTACGACGCCGACGTGATCGACCTGCTGAGACGGCTGAAGAACGCCTGAGTAAACGGCTCAGCTGGGTGCCCAGGGACCTTGGACGAAGGTCCCGTCGGCGGTGAACGGGAACGAGTTGATCGTGCACCCGTTCAGCGCGATCGTCTGCGTCTGCATGATCGGCGCCGGTTGGCCGGCGCCGGGGCACTTCATGTGGTCGAAGCCCAGGAAGTGGCCCATCTCGTGGTTGACGGTGTTGGCGTGGAAGTCCACGCCGGGTGCCCCGTCGATGCCCTTGAGCCAGCGGCGCAGGTTGAGCAGGATGGTCTGGCCGTAGCGGCACGAGTAGATGCCCTGGGTGGAGACGCCGACGGCCGCGCACAGCTTGTCGACGGTGCCCGGGGTGGCCAGCCGCAGCCGCACGCTGTAGTCCTCACCGCTGACCCGCTGGAAGGACCAGTTGGCGTCGGCGAGCTTGTTGGACGGTGAACGTGCCCGAGGCGGTGGCCGGCACGCCGTCGCTGCCGGGCGAGGCGGGTTTCGCCCCGCCGGTGTCACCGCCGGCCGCGACCTGCTTCTTCAGCGTGGTCGACGGCTTCGGCGCGGGCTTCTAACGGCCGACCCCAAACGGAAGGGGCCCCGGGAAGTCCCAGGGCCCCTTGACGAGCGGTTCGTTACGGAAGGATCCACTTCTGGTTCGCCGGCGGGCCGGCGATGCACGTCCACAGGTGCACGACCGTGCTGTCCGCGGAGTTGTTGCCGGACACGTCCAGGCACTTGCCCGACTGCGGGTTGCGCAGCGTCCCGTCGGCGTTCGGCGCCCAGTTCTGCGCACCGGAGCCGTTGCACGTCCACAGCTGGATCTTCGTGCCGTCGGCGCTGCCGCCGCCGGAGATGTCCAGGCACTTACCGAGGGCCCGCAGCGTCTGGCCGTTGCGGGTCCAGGTCTGCGCACCGGAGTTGTTGCAGGTGTAGATCTGGATCTGGGTACCGTCGGCGGTGCCGCTGCCCCGCACGTCGAGGCACTTGCCGGCGAGGCCCTTGATCGGGCCGACACCCGTCGGCGGGGTCGAGGTCTTCACGAACGTGATGTCGTCGACGTCGAAGAGGCCGGTGCCGGTACCCGTGAACGTGAGGAAGATGTTCGCGGTGCCGGACGGGACGCCCGTCAGCGTGGTCGTCACGTTGGCGTAGGTGTCCCAGCTGCCGGTGTTCGGCACGTTGACGGTGCCCAGCACGGTGCCGGTCTGCGAGCCGTTGCGGATCTGGATCTGGCCGCCGGCGCCACCGGAGACGACCCGCGCCCGGAAGGACGTGGCACCGCCGACGTTGACGCCGTTGTACCCGGCCCAGTCACCCGGGTCGATGTAGCCGAGGGTCTGGCCGTTGTTGGCGCCGGCCTTGGTGAACGCCTGCGCGCCGTTGACGGAGCTGAACGACTCGGCCTGCACGGTCACGTCGGTCGACGGGTTCCCGCCGAGGTCCTTGATCCGCACGTTGCGGAACGAGGCCGTGTCGCCGGTGCCGTGGTTCTGGATGCCGATGTAGCCGTCGAGGTTGCGGTTCGGGTCGGTGTTGGTGAAGTCGTTGACCTGGGTGCCGTTGAGGTACACCCGGATCCGCTGACCCTCCACGAGCAGCTCGTAGGTGTTCCACTCACCGGCCGGGTTGAGCGCCGCGTCGCGGGCCGCGATGTCCGCGGACTTGAACGTGTAGATGGCGCCGGTGGTGCGGTCGGCGGCGTCGGTCGCGTCGATCTGGATCTCGTACCCCTGGTTGACGGCGACCCACGGGTCGCTGCCGGGGTTCGGGAAGCCGACGAAGATGCCGGAGTTGCTGTCGCCGGTGAGCCGCCAGTCCGCCTTCAGCGAGTACGAGGTGTACTGCTTCGCGCTGTACCAGAACAGGCCCATGCCGCCGACGGAGGTCAGCGTCGCGTCGGAGTTGGTGAAGCTGCCGGGGCCGGACTGCGACCAGCCGGTCGTGGCGCCGTTGTAGATCGCGGTGTAGCCGCTCTCGGGACGGCAGTCGGCCTTGGCCCGCTTCGACGCGTACCGGATACCGCCGAGCAGCTCGTTGCGGAAGTTGCCGTCGGCGTAGGACTCCTGGGTGTGCCCGAAGCCGGTGTAGAACGAGCGCCCGCTGTCGATCGTCTTGCACCAGGTGATCGGGTGGTCGGCGCCCATCGTGCCGCCGGAGTACGACGACTCGTCGAGGGTGGCCAGGACCCGGGCGCTGGTGCGCGGGTTGCTCTGGTAGTTGTACAGCTCATCCGTGCGGGTCCAGGTCTGCGGCAGGTGCGCCGTGGCCGGGTGGGCCCGGTTCTCGGTCTTCGAGTTGACCTGCTGGATCGCCGGGTGCGAGGAGAACCACGCGCCGACGAGCGTGCCGTAGAACGGCCAGCTGTACTCGGTGTCGGCGGCCGCGTGGACACCGACGTAACCGCCGCCGCCGCGCACGTAGGACTCGAACGCGGTCTGCTGCGTGTCGTTGAGCACGTCGCCGGTGGTGTTGAGGAAGACGACCGCCTCGTACTGGGCGAGGTTGCCGGTCGTGAACGCGGCGGCGTCCTCCGTGGCGGTGACGGTGAAGTTGTTGGCCGCGCCCAGCTGCTGGATCGCGGTGATGCCGGCCGGGATGGCGTCGTGCCGGAACCCGGCGGTCTTGGAGAACACGAGCACGTCATAGGGCGCGTCGGCGGCGACGGCCGGGGTGGCGGCGGACAGGGTGCATGCGGCGAGGGCGATGGCGGCGCCCGCTCCGGCGAGGATTCTGCGCACGGAATCTCCTTAGCAGGGAGGGAGGCGCCCGTGTGGCGGCACGGGCGCCCGATCACCTCGTTAGGGCAGGGTCCACTTCTGGTTCGCCGGCGGGCCGGCCGCGCAGGTCCACAGGTGTACGACGGTGCTGTCCGCGGAGTTGTTGCCGGACACGTCGAGGCACTTGCCGGACTGCGGGTTGCGCAGCGTCCCGTCGGCGTTCGGCGCCCAGTTCTGCGCGCCCGAGCCGTTGCACGTCCACAGCTGGATCTTCGTGCCGTCGGCGCTGCCACCACCGGACACGTCCAGGCACTTGCCGAGCGCCTGCAGCGTCTGACCGGAGCGGGTCCAGGTCTGTGCGAGGGTGCCGTTGCAGGTGTACAGCTGGATCTGCGTGCCGTCGGCGGTGGCGGCGCCACGCACGTCCAGGCACTTGCCGGCCAGGCCCTTCACGGGGCCCACCCCGCCGGTGCTGGTCGTGAACGTGAAGCTGTCCAGGTCGAACAGCGCGGCCGTGCCGGTGCCGGCGAACGTCACGTACAGCGACGTGGTGCCGGCGGGCGGGCTGGTGATCGGCGCGGTCACCGTCGTGAACGTCTCCCACGAGCCCGTCACCGGGATCGTCGCGGAGCCGATGATCGTGCCGGTCGGCGAGCCGGTGCGGAACTGCACGGTGCCGCCGGTGCCCCCGGACGACGCCCGGACGAGGACCGAGGTCGCGTTGTTCACCTTGTACGGGTCGAACTCGATCCAGTCACCGTTGTTGATGTCGCCGACGGTCTTGCCACCCTCGGCGGTCGTCTTGGTGAAGGTGTTGATGTTGCCCGAGCTGGTCTTGAAGTGCTCGGCCTGCCGGTGCCGGGGTTGCAGGATGTTCTGCGCGTGGACCGTCAGGCCGCCGTTGTCGGTGTACTGCGCGTCGAAGATCGGGAAGATGTTCGCCGCGTCGTCGTGCTCACCGTCGACCGGGATGTTGATCGTGCCCGAGCACCCGGTCTGCGACGTGATCTGGTGCGCGTGCTGGTCGTGGCCGAGCACGTAGGTCATGGTGATCCTGGAACAGGTGATCGCCCCGTCCTCGGGATCGCTGACCGTGACGCTCCACGGCACGCTGTCGCCGAAGGACACCAGCTGCCCCGACGCCGGCGCGTTGATCGTCACCGTCGGCGCGGTGTTGCCGACGCTGATCAGCACGCTCGACGTGGCGGGGGCATTCTGGTTGTCCCGCACCGTCAGGGTCGCGTTGTAGGTCCCGTTGGCGGTGTACGTGTACGACGGGTTCGCCGCGGTCGAGTCCTGGGTGCCGTTGCCGTCGAAGTCCCACGAGTAGGTCAGCGGCCCGCCCTCGGGATCGCTGGACCCGGCGGAGGAGAACGTCACCGCGAGGGGTGCCACGCCCGAGGTCTTGTTCGCGCTCGCCACGGCGGTCGGCGCGCGGTTGCCGCCACCCACGTAGTCGTAGCGGTACAGCGCCGAGTTGGCGTCGCCGTTGAAGTACCCGGTGCCGTAGTCCAGGACGTACAGCGCGCCGTCGGGGCCGAACTGCATGTCCATGACCTGCTTGCCGTTCCACGGGAAGTTGTCGATCGCGCCCCGGGAGCCGTCGCTGTTGACGACGATCGGCTTGATCCAGCCACGGCCGAACTCGCCGGCGAAGAACATGCCGTTGAACGCCGCCGGGAACTTCGTCGCCGACGGGTTCGCCGCGTCGTAGCGGTACACCGGCCCACCCATCGGCGACTCGGAGCCGCCGCCGAACTCGGCCGGGGTGCCGGCATCGCCGCCGTAGCGGATCCAGGCGGGACGGGCCGCGGGCAGCGTGCCGAGACCGGTGTTGCGGAACGAGTTGTTCGTCGGCCCGCCGGCGCAGTTGTACTTGGCGCCGCCGGTGTTCGCGGCGAAGTCCCACTCGTTGTAGATCTCGGTGCTGGTGTTGGTGCCGGTGCAGTACGGCCAGCCGTAGTTGCCCGGCGACGTGATCCGGTTGAACTCGACCTGCCCGGACGGCCCGCGGGTGGCACTGGTGGTGCCGGCGTCGGGACCGTAGTCACCGACGTAGACGATGCCGGTCGCCTTGTCCACCGTCATCCGGTACGGGTTGCGGAAGCCCATGGCGTAGATCTCGGCCCGCGTGTTCGCCGTGCCCGGCGCGAACAGGTTCCCCGAGGGGATCGAGTAGGTGCCGTTGGCGTTGACCTTGATCCGCAGGATCTTGCCCCGCAGGTCGTTGGTGTTGCCCGCGGACCGCTGCGCGTCATACGCCGGGTTGCGGTTCGTCCGCTCGTCGAGGGGCGAGTAGCCGGCGGAGTCGAACGGGTTGGAGTCGTCACCGGTCGACAGGTACAGGTTGCCGGCCGCGTCGAAGTCGATGTCACCGCCGACGTGGCAGCAGATGCCCCGGTTGGCGGGCACGTCCAGGATGTTGACCTGGCTGGCCATGTTGACCGTGTAGTTCGCGTTGAGGGTGAACCGGGAGAGGCGGTTGACCCCGGTCCAGGTGGCCCAGTCGGTGGCGGTGCCGGTGGCCGGCGCGTCGCCCGCGGGGGTGCTCAGCGGCGGCGCGTAGTACAGGTAGATGAACTTGTTGGTGGCGAAGTTCGGGTCGGCCGCGACGCCCTGCAGACCCTCCTCGTCGTGGGTGTAGACGGGGATGTTGCCGATCACGGTGGTGGTGCCGCTGGCGTCGGTGCGCCGCAGCGTGCCGTTGCGGGCGGTGTGCAGCACCGAGCGGTCGGGCAGCACGGAGATGGTCAGCGGCTCGCCGACCTCCGGCTCGCCCTTCGCGAGGGTGACCTGCTGGAAGTCGGCCGCGTTGATCGCCGCCGAGGCCGGAGCGGCCTGGACGACGAGGGCGCCGACGCTCGCCGTGACAAGAAGCAGGGCGGCACCCATCGGCCGCCATCGATGCCTTGAGGGTTGTTGGTTCACTGTGTCCCTTCCTGACTGAACGTGCCAGGCAGGGCGCGCGCCGCCGCGCCGGATGCCGTATGCCTCCGAAACCCTGGCAATGCCCATCGATGCGCCCCGCCGTCGGCGAATAACATTGACGAAACACTCCAGTGTCGTGGAGGACACACTAGGAGCTTCGAACCAACCTGTCCATACTTTCCTTCGTCTTGGCGGGAACTTTTGTTCCACTAACCAAAAGTCACCGTCCGCTACCGACGGCAGCGGCATCCGTCCCCCGCCCGACCGGCCCACCGGCCTGCCCGCCGGCCTGCCCGGCGGCCGTCGCGGCCCGGACCGCCATCGTGGTCGAAGCGCCGACCGCGGCGGTCGCGACGGTCGCCGTCGCCACCGCCGCTCCCGCGATGCTGAGCGCGGTGAGCGCGACGAGCGCCACCAGCCCAAGTGCGGCGAGCACGACATAGGAGACGACCAGCCAGCAGGGACGTGTCACGACTGCCTCCAGGGGCATCGAGGAACGATCGGGGTACCTGGGGCTGGTATGCGGGGACGCGCCGCGAACCCGCGGCACCCGATGCGGGAAGAATCATCGACCGGCGGCGTGGGTTGCCCGCCACTCCGGACGTAGGAGGGTGTGTCGACCATCCATCCACCGGGAGGTTCACCGATGCACAGACACCCGGACGACGGCGGGATACCACCGGGACCGCCGCTGTTACAGCGTCGCGCCACAACCGGCGCACCCCGGCACCCCGACGACTCCGTCAGCGTCGACGAAACGGAGGTGCTCCAGGCCATCGAGGACGTCCAGCGGCGTTCCGGCGACGAGCAACTCCGGGCCCGGCTGGCGGCCGTCGGGTTCGAAGGCCCGGACTACGACCTGTTCGCACGCGAACTCGCGGCATACGGCATCGCCGTCTGCATCGCCAAGCTGGAGACCGGCGCGATCTTCCGTGACTGCGCCGACCTCAACCGGCCGTGCGGCGCACCGCCGAGCAACTGGAGCCACCAGGACCGCCGGACGCTCGCGCAGGACACGGTCGCCGAAGGTCTCCTGCTCTTCCACCGCAAGGGCCTGGTCGAGGGCGACTGGAAGCCCACCGGCGGCGCCTCGCTCAAGACCTACTTCATCGGCGCCTGCGTCCTGCGTTTCGCCGACGTCTACCGGGCATGGCAGAAGGAGATGATCAGATGGGGTCTGTGGGAGCGCGTCGCCGCCGCCGGAGCAGCCCGGCAACGCCCACCGGAGGACCCCGCGGACATCGTCGCCGTCTGGGACCGCATCCAGCGTGGCCTGCAGGATCTCGATCCGCGCACGCGCGAGGCGATCATCCTGACCGAGCGCGGCTACACGCAGTCTGAGATCGCCGACCTGATGGGCTTGAGCGTCCGAGGCGTGGAAGGGCTGCTGTACCGGCACCGGGCCAGAACCACCCGGCTCGACAACGATGGGAGCAGGTGAACAGTGGAGCGCGAGACTGCAGACCTCATGAGTTTCATCGCCGGATCCACGCTGGGCACGGCCGACGTCCAGGCCCTGGCTCGTCGCGCCCGCGACGAGGACATCGACCACGTGCTGCTGCTCACCCGCGTCTCGCGGGCGCGGCACGCCCCACCGGTCACCACACCGATCACCGCGACGGTCACCACGCCGCGGGCCCATCGCGTCACGGAGGCCAAACTGCTGATCGCCGGTGGTTTCGGCGCCGGCAAGACCACCATGGTCGGCTCCGCCTCGGAGGTCACACCCTTCACCACCGAAGAGATCATGACGTCCGCCGGCGTCGGCGTGGACGACACCCGCAACGTGCCGGGCAAGACCACCACGACCAGTTGCCTGGACTACGGCCGGGTCTCCATCGATCGCGACCTCATCCTGCACCTGTTCGGCACGCCGGGTCAGACCCGCTTCTGGTACATGTGGGACGAGCTGATCCGTGGCTGCGTCGGCGCCGTCGTCCTCGTCGACACCAGACGGCTCGCCGACTGCTTCGCCGCGATCGACTTCTTCGAGCACCGGCGGCTGCCCTACCTCGTGGCGATCAACTGCTTCGACGGTGTCCAGTACCACGACGCCAAGGACGTCCGCGAGGCACTCGCCGTCACCGGGGACGTGCCGGTGGTGTCCCTGGACGCCCGCAGCGGCGCATCGAGCCGGCACGTGCTGATCTCACTGGTCGAGCATGTCCTGAGCCTTCGAGGTGTGGTCGCGGCCGGCACGCCGCTGGCGGGGAGCACGGCATAGATCAGCAGGCAGCGCGCCAGGCGTCGAGGTCTTCCTTCTTCTTCATCGAGGAGAAGCGCAGCGCGGTCGTCTTCGGGCAGAACTTCGCGGTGTCGACGTCATATTCGACGTGGAAGACGGGCTTGCCGGCGGCGATGAAGACCTTCAGGGTGTCGCACTCGTCGTAGTGGGCGCACTCCTCGTTGACCGCGAAGTCGAACGCCGGCTCGAGGGCCTGCGCCTGCTCCACGTCGTTCTTCAGGCCGACGCCGAGGCCGAGGCGGTGTGCGAGGTCGGCGACGCGGCGGTTGAACGTCAGCTGGTCCGCGGCGGTCAGCGGGAAGCCGCTGTTGTTGGCGTAGCCGTCGACGTTGTCGGGTTCGACGGCGTCGAAGCCCTTGTCCTTGCACACCTTGAACCTGGCTTCCAGCAGCGGTGAGAGGGTGTCCCAGCGGCGGATGTCCAGCCACTTCTCCCCCGGCCAGCCCTCCAGGCCCTTGCCGCGCACCGACTCCGGGAAGTTGCCGGCGTCGGCGCGGAAGTCCTCGTGCGCGCCGACGTTGACGTAGCAGATGACGCGCCGGCCCGCGGTCTTCAGGCGAGCGACGTCGGCGGCGGAGGTGGTGACCGCGTCGACGTCGTACACGTCCACGGCGACGGACGTGTCGAGGGTGCCGGTCAGCTGCCACTGCCAGGTGACCCCGACCGCCGGGCGCCACCAGCCGGACGGGGCCGCGCCGGACGCGCTGCCGGACCCGGACACCGCCGTCGACGGCGGGGCGGAGCCGAGACCGCCGAACCCCGACGGCGGCACCGCGGCTGTGCGCGGGGGGCGGCGGTCCTCGCCGGTGTCGTCGCCGGACGTCGTACAGGCCGCCGCGTACAGGACGGTCAGCAGGATCAGCCCGCACAGGGCGGCCCGGAGCCGGCGGTCGGTCACCGCGCCGCCGCCCGCGCACGCACGACCGTCGGGATGCCCTCGTACGGCAGGGGCGCGGGCAGGTCGGTGACCAGGCCGTGCGGCGCCCGGGACAGCAGCAATGCGGTCGCGGTGCCGACCCGTTCGGTCGGCACGCCGTAGACGAGGTGTGCCGCGTTCGGCCAGTCACGGCCGTCGGGCAGCCCGTACGCCGGTGGGGCGTCCACATAGGACTCCCAGGAGCCCTCGAACGTGCACACGACGTCGGCGAGGTCCGCGTAGCCGGGCAGGCACCGGGTCCCCGGGTTGAGCACCACCGATCCGCGCACCGCCCGCACCACCTGGGTCACGTAGGCCAGGCCGGCGGCGTCCGCCGGCACCTGGTCGAAGAAGATACCGCCGACCGGGTACTGCGCCCAGCCGACGATGTCGCACCACACCTCGCCGTTGGCGCGGTTGCCGTAGTCGAGGTCGACGTAGCCGAGCATCCGGACGCCGGAGCGGTGCAGGCGGGCGGTGGCGACCGCGTACACCTCGTCGCGGCCGGCGCCACCAGGTCCGTTGTGGACGTTGACGATCGTCGTCGGCCGTTCGGTGGTGCGGCACAGCGACTCCCACGCGTCGGGGTCGACGAGCGGGTGGACGTACAGCGGCAGGAGCATCATCGGTAACTCTCCGGATCACGCAGGACGAGCGCCGCGACGGCCAGGCCGGGCAGGCCGGCTCCGAGCAGGGTCGCGACGGCGAGGGTTTCGGTGAACGTGGGCGCCACGTGCACGAGGGCGGGCGCCCAGTGCCCGACGCCCGCGACGAGCAGCGTCGGCCACCAGACGACGAGCGCGGCGGTGCCGGCCCGGCCGTGCGCGGCGAGGACCAGGCACAGCGCGTACACGCCGGTGAGCAGGACCGCGGCGGCCAGGGCCTGCCCGCCGGGGCCGCTGACGCCGACCCAGACGGCGCCGGCGATCGTGGCGCCGAGCCCGACCGGGACGCACAGCACGGCGACGGTGCCCTTGCTAATCCGGGCGAGCCGCCGGTCGAACGCGACCCGGTCGGCGAGCACGGCCCGGGCGTACGCGATGCGCCGCTGGTGCCACACCAGGGTCAGCTCGATCAGCGGCACCCCGACCAGCAGCGGCACCGCCTCGACCGGGACGCGGTGCGGCGCGATCCCGTCGAGGGCGACCGCACCCAGCAGCGCCGCCTGGCCGGTGCCGACGAGGCCGTAGAGCAGGGCGTAGCCGATGTCGCCGCTCCACGACCGCCACCGCCGCCACGGCATCCGGCCGCTGACGTCGGCGCCGACGACCGGGCGGAAGGCGACGACCAGCAGCGCCGCGACCCCGCACAGCAGCGCCGCGACCGCCCAGCCGCCGACCCCCGCGGCGACGGCCACGGTCGCGACCCAGGACGGGGCGGCCGCGACGAGCACGACCCGTTCCCGGCCGGTGACGAGGGCGACGGCGGCGACCGCGAACAGCGCCAGCTGCACCGCGGCGATCGTGTACGCGCGCGGCCCGGCCCCGGCGAGCACCAGCGCCCAGACGGTGGCGAGGCCGAGGAACCCGCCGCCGAGAAGCCGGGAGGCGGCGGTGACGCCCCGCTCCGACAGCGCCCGGTAGCCGAGGTAGGACAGGGCCTGGCCGCCGCCCCAGCCGAGCAGGAGCGTCCCGGTCGTCGCGAGCCGCGACACACCGTCCACTTCGGACGCCGCGCCGAGCCCGATCGCCAAGGGGGTCAGGTAGATCGTGGCGCGCACCAGGGTGTCGGTGACGACGGCGCGGACGGCCGGCCCCTCATCGACGAACGCTGCGTGCGTGGCCGTTTCGGCGGTGTCGAGGGTACGGGCGACGACGCGCCCGGCCAGCGCGAACACCGACGGCACGCCGTACTCCCGGTCGGCGACGCGGTCGTTGATGCCGTTGGCCTCGAGGATCGCGGCGACCTCGTCGACGTCGACGGCGCCGGCGCAGTCCTCCCGCATCCGGTCGGCGAGCGCGGCGACCGGGTCGGTCGAGACCCGCCCGACGAACCGCAGCGACTCGCCCCGCTCCAACGCGGACAGCCGCGCCCGCCGCTGCATCGGCACCACCACCAGGGAATCAGCACTCATGATGAGCGGCATTTCCGCTGCGGACCGCTCATGCGGATACCAGGACCGACGCGCGCACCGGCATGCGGGCCGCGACCCGCCTGTCCGTCAGATCCATGTACCGGCTTCTATAGGCAGTCAGGCAGCGGTCCAGGGTGTGCGCACGCAACGCCCGCTGCCGTCCGCTGTCGCCGGTAGCGGCCCGCAGGTCCGGCGAGGTGAGCAGTGCGATGCACGCCTCGCCGAACGCCTGCGGGTCGCGCGGCGGCACGACCAGGCCGGCGTCGCCGACGGCCTCGGCGACGCCGCCGACGTCGGTGCTGACCGTCGGCCGGCCGCACATCATCGCCTCCAGCACCGTGTAGGGCATGCCCTCGGAGATGCTGGACAGCGCCGCGACCTGCCCGACCGCGAACGCGTCCCGGCTCGAAGAGCACGGCCCGGCCCAGGTGACCGCGTCGGCGAGGCCGAGGTCGGCGGCGGTGGCCCGGCAGGTGGCCGCGTACGCCTCGTTGCCCGCGGGGACCGGCCCGGCGAGGTGCAGCCGCGCACCGGGCACCTTCGCCCGGACCACGCCGAGGGCGCGGATGAGCGTCTCCAGGTCCTTGAGCGGGTCGACCCGCCCGACCCACGAGATGACCGGGTCGGCGGGTTCCTCGGTGAGCGCCGGGAACCGGGCCGGGTCGACGCCGTTGCCGATGACGGCGAGCTTCGCCGGGTCGGCGCCGTGCCGCACCGCCCACCGCGAGTTGAACCCGCTGACCGGGGTGATGAGGTCCGACTCCCAGTACGACAGCCGCGCCAGGGCCCGGTGGAAGCGCAGCAGCGCCGTTTTCACCCCGGGCGACTGGTCGCCGGCGGCGAGGTACCGCTCCCGCAGGTACACGCCGTGCTCCGTCATCAGGAACGGGACGCCGCTGCGCCACTTCGCGGCCAGGGCGACCATGGACGACAGGCCGTTGGCGTTGGCGTGGACGAGATCCACGCCCGCGGGGAGCTCGGCGGCCAACGGGCGTAGGGCGTGCTCCAGCAGTACCCCTGCGACGTCGGCGTCCCGCAGCGTCAGGCGCGGCAGGTGGATGCCGTCGGCCCTGGCCCGCGCCCACGCGTCCAGCAGGATGTCGGCGAGGCGGACCCCGGCCAGGGGATGGCGGCCGGTGCGCCCGTGCGGGAACCGGCCCGGGCGGGGCCGCGCGAGCTCGGCGAGCTCACGCAGCCCCTCGGTGAAGACGACCAGGTCGGCCGCGGTGTCGCCGAGCATCCCCCGGCACAGCCTGGCGGCGGCCCGTTCGGGCTTGCCGCGGGCCGGCCGGGCGGTGCCCCAGACCGGGACCGCGGTCAGCGACCGGACGTTGCCGGGCAGTCGCACCGCCGGCCGGTCCGGTTCGGTGCCGACGATGGCCACGAGCTCCCAGTCCACCTCGGACAGTCCACGCACCAGCTGGTCGCACCAGGTGCTGACGCCGCCGGTGACGTACGGGTAGGTGCCTTCGTTGACGAGCGCGACACGCACGGCGCGGACCTCAGCTGCTCAGCCGGAGCAGCTGAGTGGCGTTGCGGCCCAGGCTCCGCCAGGCGGAGCGCTCACCGCCGTAGGCGTCGCCGAAGTTGCCGCCCATGACCTCGATGCCCAGCACCGACATGGTGATGAGCTTGGTGCCGTTGGGCATGGTGACCGGCACGTCGAGGGTGCCGCTGCCCCGGTTGACGATGGTGACCTTGCCGTCGAGGGTGTACGCCTCCACGGACCGGCTCCGCAGCGCCGCCGCCCACGCCGCCTGGCGCTTGTTCTGCAGCGCGGTCTCGGCGAACTTCGGGTTCACGACCGGGGTGGCGCTGGTGTAGGTGGCCGCGTACCGGGCGAGGACCGCGTCGAGGACCGGGTAGAGGATGCGGTCCTCGGCCAGGTTCGACTGGTGCGCGTAGTGCGGCGCCGGGTTGGTGGACACAACGTGGTCGTAGGCGATGCGGGCCTCGATCGGCACGATGTAGGTGTCGAACCCGTTCGCGCCGAGCGGGGCGATGCAGGTGGACGCCGCGTTGTTCTCGCAGATCCCGCTGCCGCCGTCGGCCCGGCTGGTGTAGATCCAGTTGTACTCGTCGACCTCTTCGGCCTTCGTGGCCACGTTGTAGTAGATGTTCATCGGGTACCGGGGCACCGTGACCGCGTTGCCGACGGTGCGCGTGGTCTGCTCGCGGGACGCGTCGGACGCGATGTACTTGACGCCGTTGGTGTTCAGCGCCGGCGCCAGGTTCGGGTTGTCGGCCGGCATCTGCGGCAGCGTCCTGAGCCCGGAGTGCTCACCGGTGACGAGCTCACCGGCGTCGATCGTGATGCCCTTGCCCTTGGCCCAGTCGACGTTGGTCTTGATCTGGGCGGTGATGTCGGCCTGCGACACCCATTTCGTGGCGCCGTAGCCGTCAATCGCGCACTTCCACGGCGACACCGTGAAGTCCTGGACGCAGCCGAGGTACGGGTGCTCGTAGGTGTGGTTGATCCAGCGGAACTGGGTCTTGCTGGCCACCATCGCGGTGGTCAGCGGGTCGCCGGCGCCGGCCTCGACGCTGCCGCCGCCGTTGAAGACGACGTCGAGCTTGAGCCCCTTGGCCTGCTGCCAGGCGACGAGCGCCTGCACGTCGGCGGGCGTCATCCGGATCGGCGTGTTGTCCGGCGTCCCCGCCCCGCAGTCGTCGCCGACGGTGCAGTTGTGCGCGGTGTCCCACCGGTCGTCGGGCAGGAACACGTCGTCGACGTGGACGCTGAAGAAGTTGCGCGTGATGCCGAGGTGGATGCCCTTGGTGAGCCAGGTGACCAGGCCGTGGCCGAGCTCCAGCGCGTGCGTCTGGTATCGGTTGGCGGCGAGCGTGACGACGAGCTCCTCGCGGCCGTCGTGGGCGTAGACGCCCATCAGCGAGCCCGTCGGGGCGTTCTGCGCCGTCCCGGTGACGAGCGGGGTGAACGTGGCTCCGGCCGGCAGCGTGCTCGCCGGCGTGCCGAAGTACCCGTAGGACTCGATGACGTTCGGGTCGCGGTCGTCGATGCGGACGGTCCCGGCGAGGTAGCCGAAGCCCGCGGCCTTGCCTGCGGCGGTGACGTTCATCGTGGCGCCGTCGAGGACGCCGCTCCAGGCGAGGTCCTGACCCACGTTCGGGTTGGCCCAGGTGTACGCGTCGATCTGGCGGATCTTGAACTCGCGTTCGAAGGCGGCGAGGGCGGTCGCCTCGGTGCCGGTCACCGCGCTCTCGTTCGGCACGATCACGCCCTGGAACTTGGCCCGGCGGACGCCGCTGACCGAGTCGGCGAGGAACGCGGCGGTGATCGCCGGTCGGCCGCTGTCGCCGAGGGCGAGCGTGTCGTAGGGGACGCCTTCACGGTCGAGCTGGGCGCGGAGCATGTCGATGCCGGTGCTGCCGTCGTCGAGCACGAGGACCCGCAGGTCGACGCGCTGCCTGGGTTCGGCGGCGAGGGCGGGTGAGGCGACGAGGAGGCCGGTGAGGGCGACGAGCGCGCAGGCGCCGGCGAGGACTCGCCGGCGGATCTGGAACTTCAACGTGCTGCTCCTTCGGGCGGGGGGCTTAGCGTTGGGTGTTTTTGAGCTTGTTCCTGGATTTCTGTCCGGTGTGCAGTGCGGTTGCCGTGGCGGCGCCGGTCGTGCCGTGGTCTGCGGCGGCGCTGCGGACGATGTCGTCGAGGTCGTAGCGGGCCTGCCAGCCGAGCAGGTGCCGGATGCGGGCCGGCGAGGCGACCACCTCGGCCGGGTCGCCGGCCCGGCGGGGTGCCGCCGAGTAGGGCAGCGGGTGTCCGAGCGCGGCGGCGACGGCGTCGATCATCTGCAGCACCGAGGCGCCCTCGCCGCGGCCGATGTTGAGCACCTCGTCGTGGATCTCGCCGTGGTGCAGCGCCAGCGCCGCGCGGACGTGCGCGTCGGCGATGTCGGCGACGTGGACGTAGTCACGGACCGCGGTGCCGTCCGCCGTCGGGTAGTCGGTGCCGTAGACCGTCGCGGGCCGGCCCGCGGCGGCCGCCTGCAGCAGCCGTGGCACGAGGTTGGTGCCGCCGTGGTCGCGCAGGTGCGGCGCGCCGGCGCCGGCGACGTTGAAGTAGCGCAGCGCGCACCAGCGGAACCCGGCGCTGGCGGCCGCGTCGCGCAGCATCCACTCGCCGATCAGCTTGGTCCGGCCGTACGCGTTCTCCGGCGTCGTGATGTCCAGCTCACCGACCGGGGAGCGCGGCGGGGTGCCGTACACCGCGGCGCTCGAGGAGAACAGCACCGAAGGAGTGCCGCTGGTGGCGACGGCGTCCAGGACGGACCGCAGCCCGTCGAGGTTCTCCTCGTAGTAGCGCAGCGGATGGGCCGTCGACTCGGCGACGTCCTTGCGGGCGGCCAGGTGGATGACGCCGTCGAAGCGGTGCCGGCGGAACAGCTCGCCCAGCACGACGCCGTCGCGCACGTCGGCGCGGACCAGCGGCACGCCGGCCGGCAGGCGCTCGGCGTGGCCGGTCGACAGGTCGTCGATGACGACCGATTCGATGCCGGACCCGCCGAGGGCGGTGACGACGTGCGCGCCGATGTACCCGGCGCCTCCAGTGACAAGCCATCTCACGGTGGGGGCAACGAGGGTCTATCACTACGAATCGGGCAACTGTCGTGTTCCTGACAGAACGAACACCCGAAAGTCCTACGGAAGTCCCCCCACGGGTCCCGTAACCCAGTGTGGCCGACGACCCCACCTGCACGTTTACAAACACGCCCAAAATGCCCGAAATGTACGTCGTGCGGTGAGTGAGGCGCGTCGCAACGCTCATCCGCGCCCACCCGCTGCCGACATCACTTGCGGGACGACAAACAACGACCGGACGGGGGAGACACATGCCTGACGCGCAACCACGGCACGCGCCGGACCCCCGGCTGCCGATCCCGGTGTGGCCGTTCGGGCCGTTCCAGGCGCTGACCCTGCAGGTGCACGAACTGACCGTGCACGGCCGCAACTCCGAGGCGCTCGACCTCGCCGACCGGCTCGAACACGTCGTCGAACTGCTCGGCGACACCCGATCCGTCGGCATGATCCGCCAGGGCCGCCTGTACGCGCTGATCAGCCTCGGCCGGCTGCACGAAGCCCTCGAGGAGGGCGAGCGCCTCCTGCAGATGCACCGCACCAGCGGCGCCCGCACCGGCGAGGCGAAGACCCTCGCCGACACCGCCGAGATCCTGATCAAGCTGGGGCTCCTCGACGAGGGCCTGCACCGCCTCGCGGCGGCGCTGCGGCTGCTGGAGACCATTCCGCGCGGCAACGTCCGGTACATCTCGGCGATGTCGTCGGTCAGCGAGGCCGCGCGCGCCGCCGAGCTGTACGAGCTCGCCGACGAGGTGTCCGCGTTCGCGGTCGAGTCCTTCACCCCGGGCACCGACCAGCGCGCCGCCGCCGAGCTCCAGCGCGCCGAACTCCTCCTCGAATGGGGCCTGCGACTCGAGCACGTCGGCCTGACCGAAGAGGCGAACGTGCGCTTCGCCAGGAGCGTCAACCTCGTCCGCTACTGGGTGCAGAACCACTTCCACGACGCGCCGCTGGCCACCGTCCTGTACGCCCTCGGCCTCGTGAAGATCGGCGCCGTCGAGGAGGCCCTCGTCCTCGCCGGCTCGCTGGTCGTGCCGCTGCGCGACAACGGCCACGAGCACGAGGCCCGCCTCGCCCACCTGGCCTACGGCATCGCCCTGCGCTGCTCCGGCCGGCTCCGTGAGGCCCGGCGCGAGTTCCTCGCCGCCGACGAGCTCGCCCCGCTGAGCCCGCAGCGGCTGATCTTCCAGTACGAACTGGCGCTGCTCGCCGCCGCCGAACAGCCCGGCGACTCCACGGGCGCGCTGCTCACCGCGGTGCGCGCGCACGCCCGGCACCTGTGGCGGCTGCGCCTGGAGCGCCGCTCGATGCTGCACCAGGCCCGGCGCCGCGTCGACCTCGAGGCCGCCAGGGCCAGCGCCGACCGCGACGCCGCGCAGGACGCCCTGACCGGCCTCGGCAACCGCCGCCAGTTCGACCGGCAGCTCGACCAGATCGGCGACGCAGCCGGCTCGGCCGTGCTGCTCCTCGTCGACATCGACCGGTTCAAGGGCATCAACGACCACTTCTCGCACATCGTCGGCGACCGGGTCCTGCGCGAGATCGCCGCGGTCCTGCGCGCCCACTGCCGCCCCGAGGACGTGGCCGTGCGCCTCGGCGGCGACGAGTTCGCCCTGTTCCTGCGGACCGACCTGCCGGCCGCCGCCCGCATCGGCGAACGCATCCGCGACGTCGTCACCGGCCGCGACTGGAACCAGGTCGCGTTCGGCCTGCGCGTGACGCTGAGCATCGGCGTCGCGGCGCTCCACGACGGCATGGACGGCCGGGAACTCTACGACATGGCCGACCGCAACCTGTACGTCGCCAAACGCGGCGGCCGCGACCGCGTCGCCGCCTGACCCGCCACGCCACCCGCGCGAAACGTCGGGTGCTCGCGCGACATTCGTCCGTGTCTACCGCAGTCGATGGCTACCAGTCCGCGGACGCCATCGGAAGCCACGTGTCCGAGCCGGTGACGGCGCGCTGCTTCCACGCACCTTACAGCACCCATCCAAATCACGCCAAGATCGCGTTACCGGATCGTCGCCCAGCGTCATCGACCCCTTGGTCGATTACTGGCGCAGCAGGCGGGCGGCGTCCACGGCCCAGTAGGTCAGGATCAGCTGGGCGCCGGCGCGCCGGATCGAGGTCAGCGTCTCGAGCACGACCCGGTCCCGGTCCAGCCAGCCGTTCGCCACCGCCGCCTCGACCATCGCGTACTCGCCGGAGACCTGGTAGGCGGCGACCGGCACGTCGACCGACTCGGCGACCTTGGTGAGCACGTCCAGGTACGGCAGCGCCGGCTTCACCATGACCATGTCGGCGCCTTCGGCGACGTCGAGGGCGACCTCGCGCAGCGCCTCGCGGATGTTGCCCGGGTCCTGCTGGTAGCTCTTGCGGTCCCCGACGAGCGCGGACTCGACCGCTTCGCGGAACGGGCCGTAGAAGGCGCTGGCGTACTTGACCGCGTAGGCCAGCAGCGCCACGTCGGTGAAGCCGGCCTCGTCCAAGGCCCGGCGCACGACGCCGACCTGGCCGTCCATCATGCCGGAGGGGCCGAGGACGTGCGCGCCGGCGGTGGCCTGGGCGACGGCCAGCTCGGCGTACGCGGCGAGGGTCGCGTCGTTGTCGACGGTGCCGTCCGGGGCGAGGACGCCGCAGTGCCCGTGCGAGGTGAACTCGTCGAGGCAGAGGTCGCTCATGATGACGGTGGCGTCGCCGACCTCGGCGACGACGTCGCGGATGGCGACGTTGAGGATGCCGTCGGGGTCGGCGCCGGCGGAGCCGGTCTCGTCACGCGTGGCGGGGACGCCGAAGAGCATGATCCCGCCGACCCCCGCGTGGGCCGCCTCGGCGGCGGCCTTACGCAGGGATTCGCGGGAGTGCTGGACGACGCCGGGCAGCGACGAGATCGGCCGCGGCTCGGCGAGTCCCTCTTTGACGAACATGGGCAGGATGAGGTTCGACGGCTCGACGTGTGTTTCGGCGACGAGCCGTCGCATCGCTGGGGTGCGACGCAGCCGGCGAGGGCGGACGGTCGGGAAACCAGCCATGGCAGAACCCCCTACGGAGACGTGAACCAGATCTAGCGGAACCGCAGCGCGGTCGGGCCCTGGACCTTGGAGCCGCGGCGCTGCTTCGCGGGCATCGCGGCGAGCTTCTCGCGGAGTTCGACGGCGTAGCCGGCGAGCGCTTCGACCAGGTCCGAGACGGACGCGTGCGGTGGTTGGACGTCGACGCGGAGGCCGAACTCGACCGCGGTGTCGGCGGTCTTGGGGCCGATGACGGCGACGACGGTGCGGGCGTGCGGCTTGCCGGCGATGCCGACGAGGTTGCGCACGGTGGAGGACGAGGTGAACAGGACCGCGTCGAAGCCACCGGACTTGATAGCGTCGCGGATGTCGGCCGGCGGCGGGGCGGCGCGGACGGTCCGGTACGCGGTGACGTCGTCGACCTCCCAGCCCAGTTCGGTGAGGCCGGCGGCGAGCGTCTCGGTGGCGATGTCCGCGCGGGGCAGCAGCACCCGGCCGACGGGGTCGAGGATCTCGTCGTGCGGGGAGAACTCGGCGAGCAGGCCCTCGGAGGACTGTTCGCCGGCGGGCACCAGCTCGGGGACGATGCCGAAGCCGCGGACGGCCTCCGCGGTCGCCTCGCCGATGCAGGCGACCTTGACGCCGCCGAAGTGGCGGGCGTCGAGGCCGTGCTCGGCGAACTTCTCCCAGACGGCGCGCACGGCGTTGACCGAGGTGAAGACGGTCCAGGCGTAGCGGCCGTCGACGAGCCCCTTGATCGCGCGTTCCATCTGCGCGGGGGTACGGGGCGGCTCGACCGCGATCGTCGGCACCTCGCACGGGATGGCCCCGTAGGCGCGCAGCCGCTCGCTCATCGCGCCGGCCTGCTCCTTGGTGCGGGGGACGAGGACCTTCCACCCGTACAGGGGCCGGTTCTCCCACCAGCCGAGCTTCTCGCGCTGGCTGACGCCGGCGCCGAGGCAGAGCACGACGCGCCCGGCGAAGCCGAGGGCGGCGGCGACCATGCTGTCGACGGTGGTGGCGGAGCTGTACTGGGTCTCGCCGGTGCCGTCGCCGGTGACGGAGACGGGGGTGGTGGCGTCGACGCCCGCGGCGAGGAGCCCGTCGCGGACGGCGGCGAGGTCGCCGGCGTCGACGGCGAGGGCGGAAGAGCCCCGGCTGATCGCGGCGGCGATCGACTCGAAGTCGACGGACTGGACGTCGTCGACGTCCGCCGTGACGCGGACCCCGGGAAGGGGTACGCCGGCGTACGTGGCGACGCCCGCGGCCTGGCCGATGCCGGGCACGACCTCGAACGGGACGGCGGTGCGGGCGACGGCCTGCACTTCCTTGAGGACGGTGTCGTGGGCGAGCGGGTCGCCGCCGACGAGGTGGATGGCGCGCAGGCCGGATCGGGCCGCGGACAGCAGCACCTTGGCGACGTCGCCGGGCGCTCCCTCGGCCGGGGAGAACTGCGCCTCGGGGTCGGCGTCGGCGCGGATCACGCTGAGCAGCGGCTCGGGGACGTTGCGGTCATAGACGATGTGGTCGGCGGACACCAGCGCCTCATAGGCGCGACGCGTCAGCAGGCCTGGATCGCCGGGGCCGGCCCCGACGAAGGCGATCCGGCCGGTGCTGCCCTTACGGGTGCGGGTCATGCTGCACTCCCAGTGCGTTGTCGGCGCCTTCTTCGCGTAGGTCGCGGGCCAAGGCACGGCCCACCTCCGCGGCGTCGGCGAGCGTTCCGGTGCGTGACAGCCGGAGGGCGAACCCGCCGTCCGGGCTGAAGACCGCACCGCGCAGATAGATCTCCGGGCCGTCGTCGCCTTCTGCGACCTCGGCCAGTGCCGCGATCGGGGCGGAACAGCCCGCCTCGAGCTCGGCCAACAGCGCCCGCTCGGCGGTGACCGCCGCGCGGGTGTATTCGTCGTCGAGCGCGGCGAGAAGCTCGCGCAGCTCGGCATCGTCTTCTCGGCACTCGACCGCGAGTGCGCCCTGCGCGGGGGCGGGCAGCATCAGCAGCGGGTCGAGGACCTCCGTGGCTTCGCCGCCGCGGCCGAGGCGGGCCATGCCGGCGTGGGCGAGGACAATCGCGTCGAACTCGCCTTCGGCGAGCTTGCGCAGGCGGGTGTCGACGTTGCCGCGCAGCGGCAGCGGTTCGAACCGGCGGCCGAGGGCGTTGAGCTGGGCGATGCGGCGCAGCGCGCCGGTGCCGATGCGTGCGCCGACGGGCAGTTCGTTGAGGTTGAGGCCGCCGCGGGCGACGAGGGCGTCGCGCGGGTCCTGGCGGAGCGGGATGGCCGCGATGACGAGGCCGTCCGCGGGCGCCGTGGGCAGGTCCTTGTACGAGTGGACCGCGAAGTCGATCTCCTTGGCGAGGAGCGCGTCGCGCAGCGCGGACACGAAGACACCGACGCCGAGCGTCTGGATCGGCGCGCTGGAGCGGTCGCCGGGCGTCACGATCTCGACGAGGTCGACGTCGCGGCCGGTGAGGTCGCGGACGGCCTGGGCGACGGTGCCGGACTGCGCCATGGCGAGGGCGCTGCCTCGGGTGCCAAGTCTCAACGTCACGGGTGTACCTCGCCTGCGGCGGCCGGGTCGATGTCGGAGGTGGGGATCTGCAGGTCGAACAGCTCGCGGAGCGCCTGAGCGTATGCCTCGCCACCGGGTTCGGCGGCCAGTTGCCGGACCCGGACGGTCGGCTGGTGCAGCAGGCGCTGGACGATGCGGTGGATGCTGTGGGCCACCTCGGCGCGGTGCCCGTCGGTGAGTTCGGGGCAGCGCTGGGCGAGGCGGCCGAGCTCGGCTTCGACGACCTCGTCGGCGCGGGCGCGCAGGGCGGCGACGGTGGGTGCGACGTCGGCGCCGCGCAGCCAGGTGAGGAACGCCTCGACCTCGCCGGCGACGATGTCCTCCGCGGCGCGCTGCTCGGCGTCGGCGGTGGTCGACAGGGACTCCGACAGCAGTTCGATGTCGACGAGGGTGACGCCGGGCAGGTCGCCGACGCCGGGTGCGACGTCGCGCGGGATGGCGAGGTCCAGCACCAGCAGCGAGCCGCGATCGCCGGTGAGCGCGCTGCCGACGAGGGCGGCGTCGAGGACGGGCCCGGGTGACGCGGTGGCGCTGACGACGACGTCGACCTGTTCGAGGACGGTCGGGAGCGTCGCGTACGGCACTGCGGTGGCGCCGTGCAGCTCGGCGAGGCGCTCGGCGCGCTCGGCGCTGCGGTTGGTGACATACAGCGGGTGCGCGCCGGACCGGCGCAGCGTAGCGAGCGACAGCGCACCCATGGCGCCGGCGCCGATGACGAGCGCGGGCCGGCCCTCGACGGGCCCGGTGGCGCCCTGCCCGTAGGCGAGGGCGGCGCTGACGACGCTCTGCCCGGCGCGGTCGATCTCGGTTTCGGCGTGGACCCGCTTGCCGACCCGCAGCGCCTGCTGGAGCAGCTCGTGCAGGACCCGCCCGGCGCTGCCTTGCTCGGCGGCGGTGCCGTAGGCGTCGCGCAGCTGGCCGAGGATCTGGGCCTCGCCGACGACCATGGAGTCGAGGCCGGCGGCGACGCGGAAGGCGTGCCGGACGGCGTCGACCTCGTAGTGGACGTAGAGCTGGCTGGCGAGCTCGCCGACGCTGGTGCCGGAGCGGGCGGCGAGCACGCCGCCGATGTCGGCGAGCGCGCCGTGGAAGGCGGTGACGGCGGCGTAGATCTCGACCCGGTTGCAGGTCGACAGGATGACGGCCTCGTCGATGTAGGGCTGGGCGACGAGGTCGGCGAGGACCGCGGGCAGCTGGTCGCCGGGGACGGTGACGCGTTCGAGCAGGGGCACACCGGCGGTCCGGTGCGACACTCCGACGATCAGCAGGTTGGAACCGCTCACGTGGCCACCGCCTCCCCGCCGAGCCGGTTGGCCATGCCGACCCGCCCGGGTTTCTGCACCGCGGCCGGCAGCGCGGTGAGCGCTGACTTGCGGTGCTCGTGGAAGGACAGGATTTGCAGTTCGATGGCCAGATCGACCTTACGCACGTCGACGCCGTCGGGGACGTTCAAGACACATGGTGCAAAGTTCAGGACACTGGTGACGCCGGCCTCGACGAGGCGGTCCGCGACGTGCTGTGCGGCGTGCGCGGGGGTGGCGATCACGGCGATGGAGATGGACTCCTGCTCGACGACTTCGGGCAGGTCGTCGATGTGGCGCACGACCAGTCCGTTGATGTGTTCGCCGACGCGGCCGTGGTCGGCGTCGAAGAGCGCGGCGATGCGGAAGCCGCGGGTGCCGAAGCCGGCGTATCCGGCCAGGGCGTGACCGAGATTACCCACGCCGACGAGGGCGACGGCCCTGCGGTGGGTGAGGCCGAGGACCTGCTCGATCTGGTCGATGAGCAAGGTCACGTCGTAGCCGACGCCCCTGGTGCCGGTGCGGCCGAGGTGGGAGAGGTCCTTGCGGAGCTTGGCGGAGTTGACGCCGGCGGCCGCTGCGAGGCCCTCCGAGGAGACCGTGTCGTGCCCGTCCTCAGCGAGGTGGTGCAGGGCGCGCAGGTATTCCGGAAGCCTGGCGACGGTCGCCTCCGGAAGGTCCGGAAAGTCCGGCCCGTCGGTGGGGCCGGTGCGCTGCTGGCTCATGAGTCTCCGTGACGACGACGGTATGCGAGGCCGCTCGCGATGGCTGTGACCGCCTGTGCTAGCGGGGTTCGTCGTTGCAACAGAGTAGGCGCTTGTGAAGCCGTGCACAAATCGCGATCTTGAAGCGCCGACGCCAACCATGCAGAGGTCAGCGCCCGCCCGTGCGGCCCACGTACGCGTGGAATGCCCCCGCGGCACCTGCGTGCCCCTTTCCCCGGACCAGGCCGGCAGCGGGCGGGCGCTCGATTGAGTATCACTACAGAATCGGGCATAACGCCGCCGACACGCTGGACTTGTTTTCCCATCCGTAGCCAGCCTACACGTGCCGGTAGGGTTGGCCCTACCACTGAGTGGCCAGGCGGCGGGATGGGATGAAAGAGGCGTCATGCATAGCGTCGATGACATGACAACGACCATCACCCCTCGTCACCGTGGCATCTTCCGTCAGCTCGGCGTCGACACGCAGTACGTGCTGCTCGGCTTCCCTCTCGGCATCGTCACCCTGGCGCTGTTCCTCATCGGTTTCAGCGTCGGGCTGGGCCTGCTCGTGATCGTGCTCGGCTTCCCTATCCTGGTCGGCACGCTCTTCCAGGCCCGCGGTTTCGCCACCGTCGAACGCGCCCGGATCGGACCGGTCCTGCGGACCCGGCTACCACATCCGTACTACAAGAAACCTGACCCGGACGACGGCTTCTGGCGCAAGATGCTGGTGCCGCTCAGCGACGGGCAGTCGTGGCTGGACCTGCTGCACGGGATCCTGCGTTTCATCCCGAGCACGATCGCCTTCGCGTTCGTCGTCACCTGGTGGGCCGGCGCCCTCGGCGGGGTCACCACCATTCTATGGGACTGGTCGATCCCCCGCCCGCCGGACAACAAGGACCTCAACGAGCTCATCGGCCTCGGCAGCGGCGACAACGTGCGGGTCCTGCTGTACACGGGCATCGGCATCATCTTCGCGCTGACCCTCCTGCCGGTCGTGCGGGGCGCGGCGCAGCTGGAGGCGCAGTTCGCCCGGGCGCTGCTCAACGGGGTCAACGAGTTGCGGGAGCAGGTCGCGGAGGCCGAGGCCGGCCGGGACGCCGCCCGGGCCCAGCGGGAGGCCGCCGTGTCCGCCGAGGCGACCGCGCTGCGCCGGCTCGAACGCGACATCCACGACGGCCCGCAGCAGCGCCTGGTGCGTCTCGCGATGGACCTCGGCCGGGCCGACCTGCAGTTCGAGTCCGACCCCCAGGCGGCGCGGGCGACGGTCGCCGAGGCCCTTGCCCAGACCCGGGAGACCCTCGACGAGCTGCGGGCGCTGTCGCGGGGCATCGCGCCGCCGATCCTGGTCGACCGCGGGCTGCGGGCCGCGCTGACCGCGCTCGCCGGCCGGTCGCCGGTGCCCGTGGACCTGGAGCTGCCGGAGATCGACGACCGGCTCGCGGAGAGCCTGGAGACCACGACCTACTTCGTCGTCGCGGAGGCGCTGACGAACGTGGCGAAGCACGCCGAGGCCGAGGAGTGCCGCGTGCAGCTGCAGCGCTCCGCCTACGGGCTGCTGGTCACCGTCGAGGACGACGGGGTCGGCGGGGCCAGCTTCGCCAAGGGCCACGGCCTGACCGGCCTTGCGGACCGGGTCAAGGCCGCCGGCGGTGAGATGACCGTCACCAGCCCCGCCGGCGGCGGCACCCGCCTCACCGCGATCCTGCCCACCTGAGCCGTCCCTAATGCCCTAGCTCTGCAGGTACGTCAGCACCGCCAGGACCCGGCGGTGCTGTTCGTCGTCCGGGGGCAGGTCGAGCTTCGTGAAGATGTTCTTGACGTGCTTCTCCACCGCGCCGTCGGTGACCACCAGCTTGCGGGCGATCGCCGTGTTCGACCGGCCCTCGGCCATCAGGCCCAGCACCTCCCGCTCCCGCGGGGTGAGGCTGCGCAGCGGGTCGTCGCGGCGGCGGCGGACCAGCAGCTGCCCGACGACCTCCGGGTCCAGGACGGTCGCGCCGGTCGCGACGCGCTGCATCCCGTCGAGGAAGTCGGCGACGTCCGACACGCGGTCCTTGAGCAGGTAGCCGACGGCCCCGGCACGGTCGGCGAGCAGGTCGTCGGCGTAGGACACCTCGACGTACTGCGACAGGACCAGGATCGGGGTGCCGGGCACCCTGCGGCGCGCCTCGACGGCGGCGCGCAGGCCCTCGTCGGTGTGTGACGGCGGCATCCGCACGTCGACGATCGCGACGTCGGGCCGGTGCTCGACGACCGCCTCGACCAGGCTCGGGCCGTCACCGACGGCCGCGACGACCTCGTGACCGCTCTCGGTGAGCAGCCGCACCAGACCTTCCCGCAGCAGCACCGCGTCGTCCGCGACGACCACGCGCATGGCCTAGGCCGCCATCTCGACGGCTTCGAGCAGCGAGTACGCCACCGGCAGGCCGGTCGCCTCGAGCAGCGCGACGTCGGTGAAGCCGCCGGCATACAGGACGCAGCTCGCGCCGAGGGTCGTCGCGGCCTCGCCGTCGTCGACGGAGTCGCCGACGAGGACGACGTCGGCCGGGTCGAGCCCCAGCGCCTGCAGGTGCCGGTCGAGGTAGGCGGCCTTGCGGTGCCCGCCGACGGTGCCGGGCAGGCCGTCGACGCGGACCAGGTGGACGCCGAGGCCGTGCCGTTCGACCTCGATGAGCAGCTCGTCGTGGAAGAACATCGACAGCAGCGACTGGGTGCCGGTCCAGCGGCCCATCGCCTCGAGGGCGTCGGGGGTGAGTTTCACGTCGGCCATGCCCAGCCGGTACGCGTCGTGGAACGCGTCGTCGAGCAGCTGGAACTCGACCTCGTCGACCGGGCGCGCCAGCACGTGGGCGTAGTAGTCGAGGATCGGCCGGCGGAAGTCGCGGCGGTGGTCCTCGGCGGTGATCACCGGACCGCCGACGATGGCCAGGCAGACGTTGGTGGCGTCGACGACGAGCTTGAGGTCGTCGAGGAGGGTCCCGTTCCAGTCCCAGACGAGGTGCTTGGCGAGGTGATTCACGGGGCTGAGGATAGCCGCATGTCGCGCAGGAGCCTGTCCTCCTCGACCCGCCAGTAGCCGTGCTCCTTGCCGTCGAGCAGGACGACGGGGATGCGGAAGCCGTACTCCTCCTCCAAAGCGTCGTCGCCGGTGATGTCGATCTCGGTCCAGCCCTCGCCGGTGGCGGCCGCAACCCGCTCGATCGCCTCCTTCGCCACGTCGCACAGGTGGCAGCCGGGCCGGGTGTACAGGGTGAGTCTCATCGCAGTGCCGCCTTGCGGATCTTGCCGGTCGCGGAGTGTGGCAGCTCGTCGACGAACTCGACCGCGGTCGGGCACTTGAACCGGGCCAGGTTGCGTTCGCAGTGCGCGATCAGCTCCTCGGCGGTGACCTGTGACCCGGGCCGCCGCACGACGACGACCTTGACGGTCTGGCCGGTGTACGGGTGGGGTACCCCGAGCGCGGCGGCCTCCACGACGGCGGGGTGCGCGGCAAGGACGAGCTCGATCTCGTGCGGATACACGTTGAACCCGGAGACCAGGATCAGCTCGCCGAGCCGGTCGACGATGAACAGGTCACCGTCCTCGTCGGCGTAGGCGACGTCGCCGGTCGCCCACCAGCCGTCGGCGTCGGGCGCGCCCTCGCCGCTGGGCCAGTAGCCGTCGAAGAGGTTCCGGCCGCGCACGACGATCTCGCCAGGGTCGGTGCGGACCTCGTCGTCCTCGTCGAGCAGGACCTCCTCGCCACCGGCGTCGATGAGCTTCAGCTCGACCCCGGGAATCGCCCGGCCGATGGAGCCGGACTTCACCGTCGCACTGGCCAGCGTGCTGGTCACGACCGGGGCGGCCTCCGTCAGCCCGTACCCCTGATGCACCGGCTGACCGGTCGCCTCGACGAACCGGCGCTCGGCCGCGGCATCCAGCGGTGACGCACCGCAGACGGCGAGGCGCACCCCGGCCCATGCTTCGGTGAGCCGCTCACCCATCAGCGACCAGGCGATGAACATCGGCGGGACGCCGACCACGCCGGTGACGCCGTGCCGTTCGATGACCTCGAGGGAGTCCGCCGGGTCGAACCGCTCGACGAGCACGCCGCAGGCGCCGTGGTAGGCCACCGCGCCGAGGCCGCTGTTGAGCCCGTAGGCGTGGAAGAGCGGCACGGCGAGCAGCAGCACGTCGTCGGGGGCGACCGGCGGCGGGTCGAGCTCGGCGAGCTGCCCGTGGTTGGCGAGCAGGGCCCGGTGCGACAGCATCGCGCCCTTCGGGGCGCCGGCGGTGCCCGACGTGTAGAGCAGCACGGCCAGGCCGGCGCCGCCGGCGAGGGCCGGGCCGGCCTTGTCCTGGAAGAGCTCTTGCAGGTTGCCGCCGAGGGTGTACTGGCGGGACGGCCCGCCGGCGCCGACGGCGCTGACGACGGACTGGGTGCCGACGAGGACCGCGGCGCCGGAGTCGGCGAAGACGTGAGCGAGCTCACGGGCGGTGTAGGCCGGGTTGATGGGGACCGCGACGAGGCCGGCGCGCAGCACCCCGAAGAACACGGCGGCGAACTCCGGCACGTTCGGCAGCGCGACCGCGACCCGGGCGGCGCCGTGCTCGTCGGCGGGCAGGCCGAGCGCCGCGAGGTTGGCGGCGACCGCATCGACCTGCTGGTCGAGCTCGGACCAGGTGATCACGGTGGCATGTGATCGCAGGGCCGGTCGGGTGCCACGGGCGGAGGCGGCGCGCCGGACCAGCTCGGCGAAGTTGGTGACGTCCTGCACGATCGATCAGTCTGCCACGCCGCGGGTGGGTTGCCGTCAACCGAGAGATCACCCGTCACCAATCACCCTGGGGGCACCCGGTGTTGTGCCAGGGTGCTTACGCGTCCGACACGCCGACTGAGTAAAGGTCCACTCGATCGTGTGGGTTCGGTGTGTCGCGGCCAAGTAAGTCCGGCGTGTGTACGTCCCGTTTGCCCAAGTATTCGGCGTGTTGCACGGCGTGTCGTGAGCAAGTGACGGACAGCATGTGCGCCGGGGCGTCCCCGATCTGTGGGAAGAATTGTGCCCTCACGCCAAAGACTGCCCACATGCGGGTGACGCCGGACCTATCATCACCCAAGTCAGCTCACCCCATTTGTTGCGAGTTGACACCCCTCACCCCGAGGAGGCCGAAGTGCCCGTGATCGCGCCGAATAGGCCGTGTGGTCTGGATTGCGACGCATGACCGCGATCCAGCACGTGTTCGACGCCGAGCACGCACTCGCCGATGGGCTGTACATGTTGCGAGACTCGATGCGCGACATGTTCAGCACCGTCATTCGCGGTGAAGGCGGCAGCGTCCCACGCACACGGGGACGTCCACACACCAACGAGGCACCCGCCCGTCAAGGCTCCGGCCAAGGCGCCGGCACAAACGTCAGACCGAACGCGGGCGCCAACGGCAAGCCCTCGCCCGGCGCCGGCCTCATCGAGGACGACACCGTCCCGATCTCGAAGGCCACCGTGGCGGGCACCCTGACGGAGCCGCTGGTCGACACCGGGCCACCCGCCCCGCAGGAGCCGGCGAAACCGGCCCGGCCGGACCGCGGCGACCCCGCGTCGGAGGTGTGGGCGCTCATCGAACGCGCCCAGGCCGGCGACGGCGCGGCCTTCGGGCTGCTGTACGACCGCTACTTCGACACCGTCTTCCGGTTCGTGTACTTCCGCGTCGGCAACCGGCAGCTCGCCGAGGACCTGACCGCGGACACGTTCCTGCGGGCGTTGAAGCGCATCGGCAGCTTCACCTGGCAGGGCCGCGACCTCGGCGCCTGGCTCGTGACGATCGCCCGGAACCTGGTCGCCGACCACTTCAAGTCCGGCCGGTACCGGCTCGAGGTCACCACCGGTGACGTGCTGGACGCCGACCGGCCCGATCGGGGGCCGGAGGGCAGCCCCGAGGCCGCGGTCATCGACCACATCACGAACGTCGACCTGCTCAAGGCGGTCAAGCAGCTCAACCCGGAGCAGCAGGAGTGCATCGTGCTGCGCTTCCTGCACGGCTTCTCCGTCGCCGAGACCGCCCACGCCATGAGCAAGAACGAGGGCGCGATCAAGGCGTTGCAGTACCGCGCGGTCAGGGCCCTCGCGCGGCTGCTCCCCGACGGATTCCAGCCGTGACCGCTGTCACCTTCAGTTACAGTGCCTCCTCCAGCGCCGTAACCAGCCTCCGCTCTGCACCGTTGGTCCGGGTGCGACCGTCGGCTTGGCGCACGGCGGACGCGGTGGCACACCATCCCGCTACCCTGCCGCGCCTGAGCAACGCGATCAGCGAAGGGGGGTGCCTCAGGTGATCGGCTCCGTCTTCCACCGTCGTCGGGCTGAGCGTTTCGCTCAGCTCATGGACGAGGCAGCAGGAGCCCGCAGGCACCGCATGAGGTCCACGCTCGACGACTCCCTGACCGGACTGGTCTCAGTCAGCCAACGGCTGACCGACCTCCCGGTCAAGGTGGAGACGCAGCAGGAGTTCAAGGACGGACTGCGGGCCATGCTCCTGGCCACAGCAGAACGAGAAGGCATCGGAATCACCGCCAAGGACCCGGAACCCGAGGTGACCCGCAGGGGATTGCGCTCGCTGCGCCGCCCCGCGGGCAGCCGGCCCGCGGTCAGCCGCAGGACCCGCACCCGCGGCGCGATCGTCGTCGGCCTCGCCGCCGGCACCCTCGCACTGTCGGGCATGTCCGCGGCGAGCGGCGACGCCATCCCAGGCGACGCCCTCTACACGGTGAAACGGTCCACGGAGAAGGCCCAGCTGGCACTCGCCGGCTCGGACATCAGCCGCGGCCAGCTGTACCTGGAGTTCGCACGGACCCGGCTCGACGAGGCACAGGCGGTGAAGGACCCGACGGGTCTGACCGCGGTCCTCGACGACATGGACAGCGAGACGCTCGAAGGCGTGCGCCTGCTGACCGCGACCGCCGTCGGCCGGAAAGACTCCGCCGCCCTGGATGCCATCGACGCGTTCACCGGCACCCAGCGTGCCGGCGCCGAGAAGCTCCGTAACGGGGTCAACGGCGACGCCAGGGCACGGGCCGCCAAGTCCGTGACCCTGCTCGACGAGATCGACCGGCGTTCCAAGGCGATCCGCCCGCTGATCAAATGTGGTTCCGCCGCGGTCTCCGCCGCCGACCAGCTCGGACCGGTGCCCAACAGCACCGCGTGCAAGCCGGCCGGGCAGAAGACCTCGGGCTCCAACACCCAGCAGCCGGGCAACACCCAGCAGCAGAACAATCCGGGCCAGACCGGCGCCCCCGCCGGCCAGCGCGCGGTCCCCAGCGGCTCGGCCGGCACCAGCACCGGTTCTGCGACCGAGTCCGCACCGGCGGAGCCCGCCACCAGCGGCCCCGCACCTTCCCCCACGAAGGACCAAGGTCTGCTCGGCTGGCTGTTCGACTGAGTACGACGTCATGCGAAGGGCCCGGTGTCTGACACCGGGCCTTTCTCGTTGTTCATGCCGGTACGGTTGGTCGAACGCAGAGGGGGTTACCGCGCATGCCGATCCGTCCTTCGACCGCCGCGCTCGCCTTACGGCGCCGCCGGCAGTCCGGCCGTATCGTGACGTCCACGACAGGTTGGGCCGTCGCCGAGGTCGAAGCCGCCCTCGAAGTCCCCGCCGACCCGGCCGCCGCCGCCTTCTTCGACGTCGACAACACGATGATGCAGGGCGCTTCGATCTACTACTTCGCCCGCGGCCTCGCGAAACGCAAATACTTCACCAGCGGCGACCTGGTCCGTTTCGCCTACCAGCAGGCCCGTTTCCGGCTCCTCGCCTCCGAACACGCCGGCACCGTCGCAGGCGCCAAGTCCACGGCGCTCGCGTTCATCGCCGGCTGGCGGGTCGAGGACATGGAGCGGCTCTGCGAGGAGATCTTCGACGAGCTGATGGCCGACCGGATCTGGTCCGGCACCCGCGCCCTCGCCCAGCTCCACCTCGACGCCGGCCAGCGGGTCTGGCTCGTCACCGCGGCCCCGGTCGAGCTCGGCCGCATCATCGCCCAGCGGCTCAACCTGACCGGCGCCATCGGCACCGTCGCCGAGATCTGCGACGGCGTCTACACCGGCCGTCTCGTCGGTGGCCTCATGCACGGCCCCGAGAAGGCCGCAGCCATCACCGCCCTCGCCGAGGTGGAGCGGCTGGACCTGCAGCGGTGCGCCGCCTACAGCGACTCGGTCAACGACACCCCGATGCTGTCCACCGTCGGCTACGCCGTCGCCGTCAACCCCGACCCGGCGCTGCGCCGCGAGGCCCGCAAACGGGGCTGGGAGATCCGCGACTTCCGCACCGGCCGCAAGGCTGCCAAGATCGCGGTGCCGGCCGCTCTCGCGACTGGGGTGCTCGTGGGCGGCGTCGCCACCGCCGCTGCCATCCGCCGCCGGCGACGTCCCCCGCTCGCGTAGCCCGGCGGCGTCCCCCGCTCGCGTAGCCCGGCGGCGTCCCCCGGTCGCGTGGCCCGGCTGCATTCCGCGCTTGCGTGGTTCGGTCGCGTGGCCCGGCGGCGTCCCCGCTCGCCTGGCCTGCCTGGCCCTGCGGCGTTCCGCGCTCGCCTGCCCGCTCGCCTGCCCGGCGTCGTCCCGCTCGCGTGACCCGGCGGCATTCCGCGCTCGCGTGGCCTGGTCACATAGCCCGGCGGCGTGCCCCGCTGGCGTCGCGGCGTGCCCCGCTGGCGTCCCCCGGTCGCGTTGCCCCAGTCGCGTGACCCGGTGGCGTTCTGCGCTTGCGTGGCCCGCTGACGCCCCCCGCTTGCGTGGCCCCGGTCGCGTGGCCCGGCGTCGTCCCCCGCTCGCCTGGCCCGGCGGCATTCCGCGCTCGCCTTACCCGCTCGCCTTACCCGCCTCGCTTCGCGGCGTCGCGTAGCCCTGCGGCATCGCATAGCCCTACACGTCGGTCGTGCCGGCCGCGCGTTTCACCATCACGGTACACACACCTGAGAAATTGATCTCCAATGTTGCTACCGTGCAACCACGTTCCGTATTCTACGCCGCCTCCGACGCCCGGCCGAGGCTCGGGGAAGAGCGCCGACCCCCACGAGCCGGACAGAGGCGTTCAGCTGGAGAAGGCGTCGGGGCGGCGGTCGAGGAGCTTGTACAGCGTCTGCTGGATCGTCTCGCGGACCTGGTCGGCGAGGTTGAACACGACCATCGGGTCGTCCGCGGAGTCGATGAAGTCCACCGTCGGGATCGGCTCGCCGAACTCGATGAGCCACTTGCTCGGCAGCGGGACCATGCCCAGCGGGCCGAGCCACGGGAACGTCGGCGTGACCGGGAAGTACGGGGCGCCCAGCAGGCGGGCCAGCGGCCGCAGGTTGCCGATCAGCGGGTAGATCTCCTCCGCGCCGACGATGGAGACCGGGACGATCGGCGTGCCGGTGCGCACCGCGGCGGAGACGAAGCCGCCCCGGCCGAAGCGTTGCAGCTTGTACCGCTCGGCGAACGGCTTGCCGATGCCCTTGAAGCCCTCGGGGAAGACGCCGACGAGCTCGCCCTCGCCGAGGAGGCGTTCCGCGTCGGGGTTGCAGGCGAGGGTGGCGCCGGACTTGCGGGCCATCTCGGACAGCACGGGGAGGCGGAAGACCAGGTCGGCGCCGAGCAGGCGCAGGTGGCGGCGGGCGGCGGTCTCGTCGTGGACCGCGACGGACAGCATGAGGGCGTCGAGGGCGACGGTGCCGGAGTGGTTCGCGACGACGAGGGCCGGGCCTTCTTTCGGCAGGTGCTCGACGCCGAAGACCTCGGTGCGGAACCACTGGTTGTACAGGGGGCGCAGCAGCGGCAGGAACACGCCGTCGGTCAGGTGGCGGTCGAAGCCGAAGCCGTCGACCTCGTAGTCGCCGGTGAGACGTTCGCGGAGGAAGGCGAGCGCGCCGGCGACCCGGTCGTCCCACTGGTCAGGGAGACCAGGGTCAGTCATTTGCCAGCCTCCAACGCGGCGCGCGCCGCACGGGTCCGTCGGAAGCCTTCGAGCAGGGTTTGCTCGATGGCTCGGATGCGGTCGGCCGGCAGCGCCTCGCGGGACCGGCGGCTGCGGACGAACTCGTCGAAGGCTTCCGCGGTGGTCCGGGGGGTGAAGCCGAACTCCCGGATGAGTCTGGTCGTGTCGACGACCCGGCCGTGCACGAACAGGTCGAGCTGGTCCAGGGACACGGTGCCGCGGCCGAGGCCGGCGACGATGCCGAGGCCGGGCTCGATGACCGGCATGGTGATCCGGCCGGCCCGCCGGACGGCCTGCGACAGCGTGAGGGTGCCGCCGCCGGCGACGTTGAACGTGCCGGGGTGCGACTCGACCACGGAGCGGTGCAGGACTTCGAACGCGTCGTCGACGTGCAGGAACTGCAGGCGGGGATCCCGGCCGAAGACGGTCGGGACGACGGGCGCGGCGAAGTACCTGGTCAGGCTGGTGTCGACGGTCGAGCCGATGAACGGCGCGAAGCGCAGCACGGTGGCACCGACGTCGGGGCGCCGGCGGCGGAAGCCGCGGACGTAGCCCTCGATGTCCAGGACGTCCTTGGCGAAGCCGCCGCGTGGGATCTCCCGCGGCTCGGTGTCCTCGGTGAAGATCGCCGGGTCGCGGAAGGACGCGCCGTAGGCCGCGGTGGAGGAGCGGATCACCAGCTTGCTCAGCCGGGCCGCCTGCTGGCAGGCGGCGAGCAGCTGCATGGTGCCGATGACGTTGAGCTCTTTCATCGCGGCGCGACCGCCGTGCTGGTCGGCCGCGGTGGTCACGGCGAGGTGCGCCACCGCCTCGACCCGGGCGTCGACCAGCACCCGCAACACCCCAGGGGTGCGCAGGTCGATCTGGTGCACGTCGACGTCCTTGAGGACCGCGGCGAGTTCACCTGACGGTGCGGTGCTGTCGATGCCGACGACCCGCTCGATCCGGGGATCGGCGGCGAGCCGGGCGGCCAGGTGCGCGCCCAGATAGCGGCCCACCCCTGTCACCAGGACAACTTGTGGCGTGCTCACGGCGTCACCTCCGCTGCGCTCCGGTGCCGCCCTGAGCCGGTCCTGCACTCATGGTGGGCAGCCTCGGCTGCGCTCCGGCCCGCCCACGCGACTTCTCTAGACACGAAACCCCTAGAAGCGAGTGCGCGCGAGCCGGGCGGACCGCCGGCGCGCTGCTACTTGCCGAGACGACGACGCTGGACGCGGGTCTTGCGCAGCAGCTTGCGGTGCTTCTTCTTGGCCATACGCTTGCGGCGCTTCTTGACCACCGAGCCCATACGGGTATCTCCTCGATACAGCGGAACGCGTGCCATCGCTGGCACGCCGAAGACATGGTTAGCGGCTCCAGCGTAGCCGCATCCCCACGTGATCGGAAAAGCGGGCTCACCGGTGTGGCGCGAGACGTGTGGTTACGCCGTCTCGCGGAACGCTTCGCGCAGGTATGCGTCGACCGCGTGCTCCGGCACCCGGAACGACCGGCCGACCCGGACGGCGGTGAGATCTCCGGCGTGAACCAGGCGGTAGACGGTCATCTTGGACACTCGCATCAAGGTTGCCACCTCGGCGACCGTGAGAAACCTGACCTCGCCCAACCGGCCTTCGGTGGTGTGTGGCGTGCTAGACATCGCGACCTCCGACCAGCGTGCTCGCCAAGCTGATGAATCAGCGTGTTATCAGTACGGTAACGGTACTGCTGTGACTTGCGCCTTGGCTTCGTCGGATTCTTTGCTTTCAAGGTCAAGTGATGCCCACCCAGGCCGGGAGCCACGTGGGACCGCCTGGGGGCTACTCGGTGCGCAGCGCGACGACGGGGTCCAGGCGCCCGGCCCGCTGGGCGGGCACGACGCCGAAGATGATGCCGACGGCGGCGGACACGCCGAAGGCGAGGGCCAGGGACCACCACGTGATCGCGGCCGGCACCGGCGACAGCGCGGCGACGAGCAGGGCGGCGCCGATGCCGAGACCCATCCCGATGAACCCGCCGAGGGTGGTGAGCAGCACCGCCTCGAGCAGGAACTGCACGCCGATGTCGCGGGGCCTGGCGCCGACCGCCTTGCGCAGCCCGATCTCCTTCGTCCGCTCCCGCACGGAGACGAGCATGATGTTGGAGACGCCGACCCCGCCGACGAGCAGGGAGATGCCGGCGATCGCGGCGAGGACCCCGGTGAGCACGCCGAGGATATCGCCGAGGACGCCGAGGATCTGTTCCTGGGTGACGGCGCTGAACTCGGTGCCCGGGTGGCGGCGGCCGAGTTCGGCGATGATGCGGGCGCTGAGGTCGTCGATCTCCTCGCGGTTCGGGGCCTTGATCGCGATCCCGTCGACGCGGTTGGTACCCAGGAGCCGGTGCGCGCTGGTGATCGGGATGTGGACCTCGTTGTCGCGGTCGACCCCGAGGCTCTGCCCGAGCTGGGAGAACACGCCGATCACCCGGAAGCGGACGCCGGCGATGGTGACCTGCTGGCCGACGGCGTCGCGATCGCCGAAGAGGGTCTTCGCGACGCTCCAGCCGAGGACCGCGACGCGGCGCTGGGTGTCGACGTCGCTGCGGCTCAGGTACGTGCCGCGGGCCAGGCTGCGCACGAACACCTGCGGGGTGGTCTCGATGACGCCGTTGATCGTGGCGAACGTGTCGACGTTGCCGGCGGCGACGGTCTCGCCCGACGCGACGCTGACGGCGACCCGGTTGCGGTCCCCCACGATCTTCGCCACGGCGTCGACGTCGGAGAGGTCCATCCGCGACACGGACGGTGCCGAGCCGAGGCTCACCTGGCCGGGCAGGACGATGAGCAGGTTCGAGCCGAGCCCCTCGACCTGCCGTTCGATCTGCTGTTTGGTACCGGTACCGATGGCGACGAGGACGACCACAGCGGCCACGCCGATGATCACGCCCAGCATGGTCAGGGTCGAGCGCAGCCGGTTCGCGCGCAGGGCGTCGATGGCGACCCGCCACGCCTCCGCAAATCTCACGAGTCCCCCACGACGAGGCCGTCGCGCATGACGATCTTGCGGTGGGCGCGGTCGGCGACCTCGGTGTCATGGGTGACGACGACGAGCGCGACGCCCTGCTCCTGGTTGAGGGTCTCCAGCAGGGCCAGGACCGCCTGCCCGTTCTTCGAGTCGAGGTTGCCGGTCGGCTCGTCGGCGAGCAGCACCTGCGGGTCCGTGACCAGGGCCCGGGCGATCGCGACCCGCTGCTGCTCGCCGCCGGACAGCTGGTTGGGCCGGTGGTCGAGGCGGTGGCCGAGCCCGACCCGCTCCAGCATCGCGACCGCGCGCCGGCGCCGTTCCCCGGCCCGCATCCCCCGGTAGACCAGCGGCAGCGCGACGTTGTCCACGGCGGTGGTGCGGGCGAGGAGGTGGAAGGACTGGAAGACGAACCCGATCGTCTCGTTGCGCAGCTTCGCCAAGGCCTGCGGGTCGAGGCCGGCCACGTCCCGGCCGCCGATGCGCAGGCTGCCCGCCGTCGGCCGGTCCAGCCCGCCGAGCAGGTGCATCAGCGTCGACTTGCCGGACCCGGACGGGCCGATGATCGCCACGTAGTCGCCGGCGTCGACGGTGAAGCTGACCCCGCGCAGCGCCGGGACGGTGACCCCGTCCAGCGCGTACTCCCGGGTCACGTCCTGCGCGACGAGGGCCGCCGTCATCTGGGCAGGTCCATGCCCTGCTTGACCTTGTCGGTGCCGCGGACCACGACCCGGTCGCCGTCGGCGACGCCGCTGAGGACCTCGACCCGGTCCTGGCCGGACACGCCGACGCTGATCGGGGCCTGGATCGCCTTGCCGTCGCGGACCAGCCACACGACGTCCTTGCCGCCGACGTTGAACACCGCCGCCGCGGGCACCGTCACCGCGCCGCGGATCTGGCGGACCTGCAGGTGCGCGACCGCGTTCATGCCGGGGCGGGGCGCCGGGGCGGGGCGGCCGTCGGCGAAGGTGCCCTTGCTCAGGGTGAGCCGCGACCGGTACGAGACGCCGCCGCGCGCCGACGTGGTCGGCAGCACGTCCGCGGACGTGACGGTCGCCTCGTAGGTGGCGCCGGGTGCCGCGTCGAGCTCGACCCTGGCGACGACCCCCGGCTCGACGAGCAGCACGTCGGTCTCGTCGATCTCGGCCATCAGCCCCAGCTGCGACACGTCGACGACGGTGAGGATCGCGGTGCCGGCGGTCACCTGCCCGCCGACGGGGACGGCCGGGTCGACGCCCGGCCCGGCGCCGGCGCCGGTGCCTCCTGCGGCGGCGGGTGCCTGGCCGCCGGTCGCGGCGCCGAGCAGGTCCGTGATCGACGGCGCCGACGCCGCTGACGTGCCGCCGAGCTGGACGACACCGGCGACGGGCGCCCGCAGCGTCAGCGCGTCGACGGTCGACTTCGCCAGGTCGTAGGCGGCCTGTGCCTGGCTGCGCTGCGCCGCGGTCAGCGCCGCCATGGCCTTCGTGACGCTGGCCAGGCCGCGCTGGACCGCGGTGATCACCGCCCGGGCGGACGCGGCCGCCTCCTGGTAGGACTTCTCCGCGAAGTCGATCTGCGCGAGGAGCCCGGCCCGGACCCCGGCGTCCGCGATCACCTGGGCGGCCTTGCGCGCCTCGCCGAACGCCTTCGCGGCGGCGTCGTCGGTCTTCTTCTGCGTCGCCGACAGGTTCTTGACCCCGCCGCCCCCGCCGCCGGCGCCCTTCAGCGCGTCCAGGGCGTCCTCGGCGCCGCGCAGCCGCTGCTGCGCGGACGGGGAGTCCACGACGGCGAGGAGCTGCCCGGCCTGGACCGTGTCGCCGGGGCGCACCGCGAGGGAGGCGAGGGTGCCGTCCGCGGCCGCGGTCAGGGTCGCCGCGGCCCGCGCGGTGACGGTGGCCGGGGCATCGACGACCTCGACGACGTCGCCGCGGCCTGCGGTGCCGACCCCGATGTCGTCCTGCTCGTCGGTGCAGGACGCGCCGGTGAGCGAGAAGACGGTGAGGACGGCCACGAAAAGCTGAACACGCGGGGGGACGCGATTCACGTCCGCAAGTCTGCCACGCCGATCACGGACGCCGATCAGACGTGGTTGCGCACGTACTTCACGCAGTCGGTGGCGACGTCGTCCCATGACACGCCATAGACCTTCGTCGCGGCGTCCTCCAGCGCGTCGCCTTCCCTGGCGGCCCGGTTGAAGAACTCGAGCATCTTCTCCTCGCCGAAGCGCTCCGCCATGCGGTTGACCGCCATGAACGCCACGCCGTACCGGCCGCTGACGTCGGCGGAGCTGGTGCCCTCCGGCGGGTCGTCCATCGCGATCTCGTTCTTCCAGCGGCCGCTCTGCACGTACTTGCGGACCGAGGCGACGTCGTCGAAGCGGCCGTTGAGGCCCTGCACCCGTACGTACTCGGCGATGCCCTCGACCAGCCACCACGTCTGGTCGTAGGCGCGGGCCACCTTGGCGAGGGTCACCACGTGCGTGAACTCGTGCCGCAGCACGTCCAGGGTCTCCTTGACGTCGACCCGGTTCGCGTTGAGCACGATCTCGGTGGCGTCCGCGGTCAGGGGCAGCGCGAAGCCGGCGACCCAGCTCTCCTGCTTGATGCCGTACCAGGTGGACCACTCCTCGGGCCCGGCCAGGTAGACGACGTACCGTGACGGCGCCGGGCTCCACTTCGAGTAGCGGTCGGACAGTTCCGCGGCCTTCTCCGCCGCGCTGAGCATCGTGTTCAGGCGCGAGGCGTATTTCGGGGTGGTCGCCATGACGACCCGCTTGCCGACCGCGACGCGCAGCTCGCTGCGCTCCCAGGGGCGCGGGCCGAGGTCCTCGGCGACCCCGAACTCCAGCAGTTTGACCCCGTCGGCGGTGACGTTCCACTTCGTCTTCGTCTCGAGGTTCATCGGGTCGCAGGTGGTCACGACGTAGCAGTACTTGACGTAGACGATCACGTCGGCGGTGTTGTCGCCGCCGACCTTGACGGCGTCCAGGACGGTCGGCTCCCACACCTTGACCTGCAGCTGGCGCAGCGAGTTGAAGCGCCTGGTGAGATCCTCGCGCAGGGTGCCGGCGGATGGGTCGACGTTGGCGACGAACCCGGCGGCGTCGCCGTTGAGCAGCGCCGCGCCCTGGTCGGTGAGGGCCTGCTTGACCTTGCCGTCGACGGACGGCGGGGCGGAGGTCTTCGGGCTGCCGCTCGCGCCGGGTTTGCTGTTGGCCTGGCCGGAGTTCTTGCCGGCCGGGTCGACGCCCTGGGCGGAGCCGCTGGCGGTCCGCTCCCGCCGCACGGACTCGAACGCGATCGCCGCCGGTGGCGTGATCAGCACCAGCGCGAGCGCGACCAGCAGGGCCACGCGCAGGCCGGTGATCCGGGAGCGGCGCGGTGGTGGCGGCGGAAAGGGCGGGTAGCCGAACTGCCCGGGATAAGGCTGTGGCGGATAGGGCTGGCCGGGGTACGGCGGCTGCTGGCCGGCCTGCGGCTGGTAGCCGGCCTGCGGTGCGTACATCTGCGGGCCGGACTGCGACGGCACGCCGAGGTGCGGCCCGGCCGGGAACTGGCCGGTCGGGAACTGCCCGGTTTGGGCGGGCCCGCCCGGCTGCGGCACGACCGGGAACTGCCCGGTCGGGGTCGGCCCGGCCGGGAACTGGCCGGCCGGGGCCGGCCCGCTCTGATGCGGCATGGGCGGGAACTGGCCGGTCGGCGCCTGTCCGGTCCGCTGCGGCACGGGCGGGAACTGGCCCGTCGGGGCGTGCGGGCGCAGGGGCTGGGGGCGCGGGGAGTCCGGCGGCACGAAGCCGGTCGGGTCGGCCGGCTCGCCCGGCATCGGCTGGCGCGGCGACGGCGGCAGGCTCTCGGCGGACGCCCGGGGCTGGATGACCGGGTGCTGGCCGGTGTTGCCCAGCCGCGGCGGGAACGGCCCGACCGGCGGCCACGGCGCGACCGGCTGCGGCGACGTCAGCGGCTGCTGCGACGCGACCGGCTGCGGTGGCGCGACCGGCTGCGGCGATGCCGGCGGGCGCGGCGACGGCAGCGGCTTCGGTGGCGCGGGCCGGTCCACGGACAGCGGCACCGGCGTCGGCAGCGGGGCCTGCGACGGCAGCGGGGCAACGGCCGGCAGCGGCTCGTGCACGGCGATCGGGTCGGGGACCTGTGGCGGCGCCTGCGGCACCGGCACCGGGATCACCGGTGGTGCAGCGGGCGCCGCCACAGGCTCGACCATCGACTCGGCGGCCGGGCGCTGGCGGGGCAGCGGCGCGCGGGCCGGCGCCACAGGGTCCGGCGCGGTGTCCGGTCCCGATTGGCGGGTCGCGTCAGACTCATCCCCCTGCATCACTGCCGGAACGTACGCGACCCGGTCAAGGTGGCGCGTCGCCCGTACGGACGAGATGCAGGGTAAGGCCCGTAACCTACCGCTATGTCCGGCTAACCCCGCGAGGTGACCGCGCGGGCGAGGAAGCCGAGGTTGGCGGGGCGCTCGGCGAGCCGCCGCATCATGTACGCATACCACTGCGTCCCGTACGGAAGGTAGACCCGCACGGTGTACCCGAGTCGGGCGAGCCGGAGCTGCTCGTCGGGGCGTACCCCGTACAACATCTGGATCTCGAACTCGTCGGGGTTGCGGTCGAACCACTTGGCCCGGTCCTCGCCGATCGCGACCAGCCGCGGGTCGTGCGTGGCGAGCATCGGGTAGCCGGTGCCGGCCATGAGCACGTTGAGGCAGCGCACGTAGGACTTGTCGACGTCGAGGCGGGACTGGTACGCGACCGACTCCGGCTCCTTGTAGGCGCCCTTGCACAGGCGGACCCGGGATCCGCTGACCGCCAGCTCGCGGCAGTCGGCCTCGGTGCGGCGCAGGTAGGACTGCACCACGGCGCCGGTGGTCGGGAAGTCGGCGCGCAGGCGGCCGAGGACTTCGAGGGTCGAATCGGTGGTGGTGTGGTCCTCGGCGTCGAGGGTGACGGTGGTCCCGGCCTCGCTCGCCTTGGCGCAGATCGCGCGGGCGTGCTCGTAGGCGAGCTTCTCGTCGAAGACCTGGCCCAGCGCCGAGAGCTTCAGGCTGACCTCGGCGGCGGGGGTCAGCTCGGCGGCGTGCAGGGCGTCGAGCAGGTGCAGGTATTCGTCTCGGGTCGCCTCGGCCTGCTGGGGGTTGGTGGTGTCCTCCCCCAGGTGGTCGATGGTGACCGCCAGTCCGTCGGCGACGAGTTCGCGGGTGCGTTGTAACGCGTCCTCCGCGTGATCGCCGGCGATGAAACGGCGCACGATGCTCCGGCTGACCGGGGCGGTTTCAACGATCCGCTCGACCCGATGTGAGCGGGCGGCGGCGAGGATGACCGATCTGAGCATGTGCCGAGCGTAGACAGAACCACTCGCCACCGGTGACGCCTGGTCGCCACTGTGGCATTTCTTGACTACCTTGGTCGGGTGGACTTCGACGCGTATGCGCGGACCGCTGTCGACATCGTCAACGCGCCGCTCGAAAGTATGCAGGATCTCGCCGCGCTGTTCGGCGAGGACAGTTGGCAGACCGCCGAGGCGACGGAGCGCGATCTGATCGCGTTCCGGCGTGCCCGGAAGCGGCTGCGGGAGGTGTTCGAGCACGGCTCGTCCGGCCGGGACGTCGCGGCCGTCGCCGAGCTCAACGCGCTGCTGGAGGCATATCCGATGCAGCCGCGCATCTCCGGGCACGACACCCATGACTGGCACATGCACGTCACCGGTCGCGGGTCGTCGGTCAGCTCGGAGCTCCTGGCGGGCGCGGCGTGGGGCCTGGCGGTGTGGCTGTGCGAGCACGGCAGCTCCAGGTTCGGCGTCTGCGCGGACGAACGCTGCGGCAACGTCTATCTGGACACGTCGTCCAACTGCTGCCGCCGGTTCTGCTCGGAGCGGTGCGCGACCCGGTCGCACGTCGCGGCACACCGGGCCCGCAAGCGTGCCGCCGAAACGGGCGCCACTCTGGCACCGTCGCAGGTGGGGGTGGGCGAGGCCGATCGGGCTGTCGTGACCGCGTAAGTGCCGGAAACGGCCACGGACACGGTCGACTTCGGCATATCTTGCGTGATGTGGTCGCTTCACCGCGCGACCGGCATGCCCGAAATTTCGGACAGGTCGGGCGTTCGGTTCGGGCGATGTCGTGCCGTGGCACCTGTTCACGGCCCTCGACACCGGGTATCGCACCGGATCACAACGCCCTACGAAGGAGAAACAGCACCATGGCACAGGGAACCGTGAAGTGGTTCAACGCTGAGAAGGGCTTCGGCTTCATCAGCGTCGACGGCGGCAACGACGTCTTCGTCCACTTCTCCGCCATCGCCGAGGACGGCTACCGCAGCCTCGACGAGGGCCAGCGCGTCGAGTTCGAGATCAAGCAGGGCCCGAAGGGGCCTCAGGCCGAGTCCGTCCGCAAGGTCTGACCGTCGACTTCACGGCCCGGCGCGCACCACGGCGTGCCGGGCTTTCTTACACCTTCGACGCTTTCTTACACCTTCGACGGGGTCGCGAGGTGCTGGCGGGCGAAGCGCAGCGACTCCGTCAGGTCGGCCTCCCGCTCGGCCCGGCTGCTCGCCTTGCGGGTGCCGACCTCGACCGCGACCGACCCGGTGAACCCGCGCCGCCCCAGCGACTCCAGCAGCTCCGCGCACGGCTGCGTGCCACGGCCGGGGACCAGGTGCTCGTCGCGGCCCTTGCCGGTGCCGTCGCCGAGGTGCACGTGGGCCAGCCCCGCACCCATCGTGTCGGCGAGACCCAGCGCGTCGGTCCGCGAGGCCGCGCAGTGCGACAGGTCCAGCGTGTAAGCGTCGAAGCCGGTGATCGTCGGATCCCAGCCCGGCGCATACGGCACGAACTCCCGCCCCACCCCCCGCAGCGGGAACATGTTCTCCACCGCGAACCGGATCCCGGGGAACGCCTTGCCCAACCTGGCAAGACCGGTCTCGAACGTCCTGGCGTAGTCCCGCTGCCAGGCAAACGGCGGGTGCACCACGACGACAGGCGCGCCGAGCGTGTCGGCGAGCACCGCGGCACGGCGCAGCCGCTCCCACGGGTCGGGGCTCCAGACCCGCTGCGTCACCATCAGGCAGGGCGCGTGCACCGACCGGACCGGCACCCCGTAGTGCTTCGACAGGCCGGCCAGGGCGCCCGCGTCCTGGCTGACCGCATCGGACCAGACCATCACCTCGACGCCGTCGTAGCCGACGGCGGCGGCCATCTCGAACCCCGCCGCGGTCGGCTCAGGGAAGACGGACGAGGTGGACAACAGGACCGGCGTTCGTGGACTCACTCCACCAGGCTAGCCCCAGCCGGGTAGCGTCTCCTGTCGATCAACTCGACTCCAACACTTCCAACCGGCGAAGAATCACCCCTTCGCGCAGCGCCCAGGGGCAGATCTCGACCTCGTCGATGCCCAGGCTGCGCATCGTGACCTCGGCAACCACCGCCCCGGCGAGGATCTGATGCGCCCGGCCCGGGCTGACCCCGTCGATCTCGGCCAGGGCCGCCGACGGCATTCTCCGGATGAACGACAGGACCTGATGCAGCCCGGTCCTCGTCAGTCTGCGCGGTGCCCGGGGTCCCGCGCTGGACGGCGCGGCCCCGGCCAGCCGGGCCAGGGTCCGGAACGTCTTCGAGGTGGCCACCGGACGGTCCCAGCCGCTGTCGATGAGCCGTTTCGCCGGCTTCGCGACCTCGGCCTCCGCGTATTCGCACAGCGCGTCGACGGAAGCTCTGGACGGCGGGTCGCCGTCCAGGCGTTCCCGGGTGAGCCGGCCCGCGCCGAGCGGCACCGACATCGCCACATCGGGCTCCTCGTCGATGCCGGTCGCCAGTTCGAGCGAGCCTCCGCCGATGTCCATCACCAGCAGCCGGCCGGCGGACCAGCCGAACCAGCGGCGCACCGCCAGGAACGTCATGATCGCCTCGGCCTCGCCGGACAGGACCTGCAGGTCGACGCCGGTCTCCTCGCGGACCCGCCGCAGCACCCGGGCCGAGTTCTTCGCGTCGCGCACCGCCGACGTGGCGAACGCGAGCAGGTCCTCGGTCTCCAGCCCCGCCGCCGCGTCCCGGGCCTCGGCGCACGCGGCGACCAGGCTGTCCGCGCCGGCCCGGCTCAGGTCGCCGTCCTTGCCGATCTTCTCGGCGAGCCGCAGCTCGGCCTTCTGGGAGTGCGCCGGCCACGGATGCGCCCCGTGGTGCGCGTCGACTACCAACAGGTGGACCGTGTTCGAACCGACGTCGAGCACACCGAGCCGCATCCCTTCACGGTAATGCCGGGACCGGACGCGTACCCTTCGTCAGATGGAGATTCACGTCGCGGTCGACCGCATCGGCGACTCTGACACGCCGCGCGACCTCGAGGTCGACCTCGACTTCCCACGGGAGTTCCTCGAGTTCTCCGACCCCGCCGACGCCGACCACCTCGTCCGCGCCGACCTCACCTGGCTGCTGTCCAACTGGACGTGTGTGTACGGGCAGGGCTGCCACGGCATCATCGAGGGCAAAGCCGAAGAGGGCTGCTGCTCCCACGGCGCGTTCTTCACCGACGCCGACGACGAGAAGCGGGTCCGCGCCGCCGCCAAGCGCCTCACGCCCGAGCACTGGCAGCACTACCGTCGCGGCTTCAAGCAGTACACCGAGTGGGACACCATCGACGGGGAGTCCAAGGCCCTGCGCACCGCGACCCGCCCCGGCGCCGGCTGCGTCTTCCAGAACGACACCGACTTCCCCGGCGGAGGCGGCTGCGCCCTGCACGGCCAGGCCCTGCGCGACGGCGTCCACCCACTGGAGTACAAGCCCGACGTGTGCTGGCAGCTGCCCGTCCGCCGCGACCAGGACTGGCGCAAACGCCCCGACGGCACCAAGGTCCTCGTCTCCACCCTGGGCGAGTTCGACCGCCGCGGCTGGGGCGAAGGCGGCCACGACCTGCACTGGTGGTGCACATCCTCCCCAGAGGCCCACGTCGGCACGAAGCGGCTCTACCAGGAGTACGAGGCGGAGCTCGTCGCCCTCATCGGCCAGGCCGCCTACACGAGGCTGGCCGAACTGTGCGCGGCGCGCGCGAAGCAGGGCATGATCGCCCCCCACCCGGCCACGACGGTCGCCCTGACCCTCCTGCCGACCCGCCTCGCCTGACCCTGCCCCGGCGGCAACCGGATCCGCGCCCCGAGCACGGCGGTGATCCGGGTGTCAGTCCTCCTGGTCGGAGGACTGGGGCTCGGCGCGGGCTCGGCGGGACCTGGCGAACAGGGAGTAGCCGACGGCGGCGAGGGACAGGCCGATGAGGATGCTGGGCAGGGCCTCGGGCCAGTGGGCGTGGGCGATCGCGGTCCAGGTCGAACTGGCGGCGAGGAGCACGCCGATCAGCATCATGAGCGTCCCGGCGGGGCCGGAGTCGAAGCTGCGCACCCCCGGAAACGCTACGGGTCCGTGGTGTCGAGTGTGCGACAACGCGGGAACCCGGCGGTGGAACGGGGCGGCGGTGCAATAGGTTCGTGCGGTGACCGAAGAGATCTTCCCCGGCGTTGAACTGGGTGAGGGCACCGTGGTGGAGCCCGGTGCGCGGATCGGGGTGCCGCCGCGCGGCGCGGCGCCCGGCGAGTTGCCGACGATCATCGGGCCAGGCAGCAGGATCCGGTCCGGGACCGTGATCTACGCGGGTGCGCGGATCGGGGCGCGGTTCCAGTCCGGGCACGGGGCGATGATCCGGGAGAACAACGTCATCGGGGACGGATGTTCGGTGGGCACCTACGCGGTGCTGGAGCCGGGCAACCGGATCGGTGACGGGAGCAGGGTGCACTCACACTGCTTCCTGGAGAACGTGACGCTGGGGCGCCGGGTGTTCCTGGGGCCCGGGGTGGTGTTCACCGACGACCCGCACCCGCCGTGCCCCCGCTACGACGAGTGCGTCGGCGGCGCCACGGTCGAGGACGACGCCTCGATCGGTGGCAACGCGACGATCCTGCCCGGTGTACGGATCGGGGCCCGTTCGCTGGTCGGCGCCGGCTCGGTGGTGACCCGGGACGTGGCGCCGGACACCGTGGTCGCGGGGAGCCCGGCCCGGGAGAAGCGCAAGACGTCGGAGCTGGTGTGCGCTCCCGGACACTTCGCCAAGCCGTACGAGTGGCGCGAAGCACTCGACTCGTAACATCCGAGCCTCAAGTCGGCGGACGATCGGCCGAACGTGTAGGCGTGACCCTGCCCGCGATCAACGCTCTGGTCGACGTGGTGCTGATGGACGGCGAGGCCTATCAGTCCCGCGTCGAGGACATGACCGGCAAGCGGCTGATCGTCGCCGCGCCGTTCGGTGTCAACACCGCCGACATGCCGAAGCTCGGCAGCTCCGTCGAGCTTGCCTGGGTGGCGGGCGACCGGCGGCAGGCGGTGGACGTGCGGCTCGTGGAGCTGAGCCGGGAGCAGCCGCCGCGCTGGTCGCTGGAGGCGGTCGGGTCGGTGCGGCTGCAGACCCGGCGCAACTACGTGCGCGGCGGTGGCGGCGAAGGCGTCGAGGTCACCAAGGACGGCACCGCGTTCCGCGGCCGGGTCATCGACCTGTCCGAGGGCGGCGTGCGGTGCCGGCTGCACGAGGACCGTTTCGACCGCGACGACCGGGTCGACCTGCGGATCGCGCTCGACGAGGAGACGATCGCGATCCGCGGCACGGTGCTGTTCGTCCGCCGGGACCCGGAGAACGACGCGTTCGACGTCATCATCACGTACGAGACGACCGAACTGATGGGTCGCGCGATCCGCGGCTACGTCCTCCGGCGCGAGATGGAAGAGCGCCGGAGAGCCCGCGAGTCCGTCGCGAACGCCGGATAGAGCTCTAGTGCGGCGCGCAGCGTCGCATGGGGGTGCGGGGTGGGAACCCCCCGCCGGGACCCGCCGCGCAGCGGTGGGGCAGCCAGGAACAGGCTTGAGTGGGAGCGAAGCGAGCATGGGGGGCGCGGGGTGGGAACCCCCCGCCGGGACCCGCCGCGGGTCGCGTCCGCGCTGGTGGTGTAGGAGACGGTCAGCGCTGATCCGTTGTGGTTGATGTTAGGCGGCGGCGAGTTGGGTCGGGGATGTCTCGG
>NZ_JBFAPO010000027.1:0-136703 GCF_040676755.1 Dactylosporangium sp. NPDC049525
CCCCGCCGCCGGGGGGGGCGGGCGGGCGGCTGGGGGCCGCGGGCCCCCGCGCCCCGCCGCGGACCCCGGGCCAACCTATGCGGTGGGCGCGGCGTCGTCGGTGTACCGCGAGCTGACCTGCACCGTCCAGCTCATGAGCGTGCCGGTCGCCGCGGCTGCCCCGCCGGAGCCGAGGAACCACGACTCCTGCGCGAGCGCCCGGCCGGTCCCCGGGTCGACGATCAGCCGCTGCTGGCCCCAGCCGCCGTCGCCGCGCCGCGTGTACGCGACCGCCATGCCGGACCTGCCCTGCCGGTCCTGCACCACGCCGAGGAAGTCGACGCCGGGGAGGTCGGCGAGCATCCGGTATGCGGCTGAGCGCACCGCCGCGGTCACCGGGAGCTCGGCGACGAGGTCACGGCCGGCGTAGAACAGCGCGACGGCATCGCTCTCGGTGCCGCCGCCCTGCCGCAGCCGCGCGGTCACCCAGGCCTTCAACGCGGCCGGCTCGGTCGGCAGCCCAGCGAGGTCGGCCGTGGTGACCGGCTGACCGGCGATCATGAGCAGCGGCCCGCCGCGCAACGGGCGGACGATTCGCGGACCGGGTGCGGTGGTCCGGACGATCGGCTTCGTGCCGGCCGGGCCGGTCTCGGTCCACCGGTCCGGTGAGCCGTCGGCCTTCCACGCGGCCTCGTCCGCCGCGGTGACGGGGACCGCGCCGAGGTCCTGCTGCACGTCGACGGTCGGGTCGCCGGCCCCGGTCGCCTGCCACCGCTCGATCTGGAAGCGGGCCGCGATCCCGTAGCGGCCGCCGGCCGGGCCGACCTCCTTGCGCTCGCCGTGCTCCTGGACCCGCACCCAGTATCGGCCGCTGGTCGCCGCTCCGCCGGCGTCGGTCTTCTCCGCGGCGACGAGCAGCAGCTCGCGCGCCGAATCCGGTTGGGCGGCGACGGCGGTGGTGCCGGGGCCGGTCGGTCCCGTCACCGGGTCGGTGCCGCCGCCACTGGTCAGTACCAGCGCGGCGACGGCCGCCGCGGCCACCGCCGGCAGCGCACCGGCCAGGGCCAGGCGCCGGGGCACGGACCGCCGGCGACCCGCGGCCGGCCGCGGGTGTGCGGTGAACGCCGCCGGGTCCGGCCGGTCGTCCGGCTCGAGGCGCCGCGGGCGGGCGTCGGTCAGCAGCTGCATCACGTCAGGTCGGGTGCTCATCGGCTGTACTCCTCGGCGAAGGTGATCCCGGTGCGGCGGCTGGCGGGTGCAATGGCGTCCTGCAGGCGTTTCCTGGCCCGGTGCAGGCGGACGAAGAACGTGGCCGTCGAGCAGCCGACGACCCGTGCGGCGTCCCGGGCGGACAGCCCGTGCCAGGCGGTCAGGGTCAGCACCTCCCGGTCGTCCTCGCTGAGGCGGCCCAGCGCGACGAGGACCGCCGCTCGGTCGGTCACGTGCTCGGCCACGTCGTCGTCGGCCTCGCGGATCCAGGCCCGCAGCTCGGCGGCGATGGCGGTCTGGCGGACCTCGTCGCGGTACCGCTCCCGCGCCACGTTGCGGGCGACGCCGAGCAGCCACGGCAGCGGTGCCGCCGGCACGTCGCGCACCCGGCGCCAGGCGACGAGGAAGGTGTCGGCCACCACGTCGTCGGCGTGGTCCCGGCCGGCCCGGGTCACCGCGTAGGCGTACACCTGCCGGTAATGCGCGTCGTAGATCGTGGTGAAGCGTTCGGCATCCGTCACATGCTGCTCCTCGGGTGGAAGGTACGCCGTCACGAGTAGTGCGGGCAGCAGCCGGATTCTTACCGACGATCCTGGTCTTCCAGGACAGGTTCGTATATTGATAGACGGTGGCCGCGATGCGACTGGGTGTCGACTTCGGCACCTCCAGCACCGTGGCCGTGCTCCAGCGTCCCGACGGCGCCGCGGTGCCGCTGCTCTTCGACGGCTCGCCGCTGCTCGCCTCCGCCGTGTTCGCCGCCCCGGACGCGCTGCTCACCGGGCTCGACGCGGTCCGCGCCGCGAGCGGCGACCCGGGCGCCTACGAGCCGCACCCGAAGCGCCACATCGACGACGGCACGCTCTGGCTGGGCCGGCGCGAGATCCCGGTGGCCGACGTCGTCGCCGCCGTCTTCGCCCGCGTCGACGCGGAGGCGCGGCGGGTGGCCGGTGCCGCCCCGGACGAGGTGGTGCTGACCCACCCCGCGACCTGGGCGCGGACCAGGCTGGCGGTGCTCGCCGCAGCCGCCCGGCAGGCAGGCTGGGCCGAGGTGGCCTTCGTGCCCGAGCCGGTGGCCGCGGCCGCCTATTTCGCCGGTGTACTGGGCAGCGCCGTCACGGGCAACCGGTTCCTCGTGGTGTACGACCTGGGCGCCGGCACGTTCGACGTGAGCGTGGTGCGCGGCGGGCCGGTCGTGACGGCGACGGCCGGGCTGCCCGACGTGGGCGGGCTCGACCTCGACGCGGCGGTGATCGCGCACGCCCGCGCACACGGCGGCGCGCCGGAAGCGCTGTGGGGGCGGCTCGCCTGGCCCACGGAGCCCGCCGAGCAGCGGGCCCGCCAGCAGCTGTGGCAGGAGGCGCGGGCGGCGAAGGAGCAGCTGTCCCGGCACGCCACGGCCGACCTGCACGTGCCGCTCGCCGACGTCACCGTGCACCTGACCCGCGAGGAGCTGGAGGGTCTCGCGCGGCCGCTGCTGGAGCCGACCGTCGAGCTCACCGTGCGTACCCTGCGCGACGCCGGGGTCGCGCCCGAGTCGGTGGCGGGTGTGCTGCTCGTCGGCGGTGGCAGCCGCCTTCCCCTGGCCGCCACGCTGCTGCATCGCTCGCTGCGCATCGCGCCGACCGTGCTCGACCAGCCGGAGCTGGTGGTGGCCACGGGAAGCCTGCACGCCGTGGAGGCGGCCGGCGTGGACGAGGTGCCTCCCGAAGCGGCGATCCTGCCCGAACCTGAAGCCGAACCTGAACCTGAAGCCGAACCCGAACCCGAACCCGACGCCGAACCCGAACCCGACGCCGACGCCGAACCCGTCGCCGCGCCCGGCCCTTCACCCGATCCTTCACCTGAGTTGACACCGGCGGCGGCCGTCGGCGTTCCGGGTTCGTCGCGGCGGGCGGGCTGGGCCTTGGCGTTGCTGGTGCCGGGCGGCTGGCTGGCGTTGCTGTGGATCGTGGCGAGCACCGAGCACGCCGGCGAGTACTTCGCCTACGGCGTCAAGGCCGCGGTCGCCCCGATCGCGCTCGCCACCGTGCTGCCGCTGCTGTTGCTGCTCGTCGCCGCCGGCCTGCCCGGCAGCGGCCGGAGCCCGGCGGCGACGCTGACCGGGTTGGGCCTGCCGCTGCTGTTCGCGGTGGGCACCTGCCTGATCCTGGACTCCCATACGTACCTGTCGTCCTGGTCGAGGTTCGACGTCGACAGGAACGGCTGGGCGGCCGTCGCCCATCTGCTGGCCGCGCTGGCATTGGTGGCGTACGGCATCCGGCTGCTGCTGCGCGGCTTCGCCCGCCCACGGCTCGACGCCGGTGCGCGCCCGGCACGAGCCCGGCGCGTGGCCGGCATGCTGTTCCTGGTCGCCGCGTTCGCCGGCACCACCCTCTCCAAGCTCTGGTACGTGGAAGCGCACCCGGCCGACCCGATGCTGGAGCGCGACGGCTTCGGCGTCTCGCTGTTCCTGATCTCGATGAGCGTCGGCGTCCTGCACGGCATCGCCGTCAACGCGTGCTTCGCGGTCGGCCTGGCCTCGACCCTCGCCCTGCTGTCGGTGCCGGCGACCGTCGGGCGGATCGTGCTGCAGGCGCGGTCCCCGCAGGCGGCCCGGCCGCTGCGCGCCGCCGCCGGCGCGGGCCTCGCCCTGGCCGGCGTCCTCGCCGTCCTGTTCTGGCGCCGGATCCTCACCGCTTCCGAGAACGACATGCCGCCGCCGACCGGACCGCTCCGGTGGGGCGTGGCCACCTTCGACCTGCTCGGCGACGCCCTGGCGGCGCTGTCCGTCCGGCAGGGGCTGGCGCTGATCATCCTGCTCGGCGGCATCAGCCTGGCCCTGGAGCGCTGGAACACCTGGCGCCGGGAAGCCCCGGCGGAAGCACGCTGATGCGCCGCACCCGGGAGGTGGACTTCCAGCGGGTCCACGAGCTGGTGCGTGGCAACGACTTCCGCGCGCTGCGGGCCCTGATCGGCAGCGGCTGGAACGTCAACCAGCAGGAGCCCTGGACCGGCTCGACGGCGCTGCTGCTCGCCTGCGAGCTCGGCCGGCTGAAACTGGTGACGCTGCTGCTGCGCCACGGCGCCGATCCCGACCTCTGCCACGTCGACGGGTGGAACTGCTACGACTCGACCCGCAGCCGGCCGATCCGGCGCCTGCTGGTCGCGCACGGCTTCAGCTGGCAACCGGCGCAGTGGTCGGAGGGCGCCGGCCGCGCCACGCTGCGCTGGATGTCCGCCCGCACCCCGGTCGACCTCGTCCGCGAGCTGACGTTCACCGGCACGGACATCCACCTGGAGCACCAACTGCGCGCGTTCCCACCGGTACACGGCGCCGTCGAGGCCGGTATCAGCGTCGGTGGCGTCCTGCGGTACACCTGCCACCTCAGCGAACCGGGCCACGACCGACGACCGGTGTTCCACGCACCCGGAAACGCCGAAACCACACTGACGCTGACGTTCCGCGCGTTCCGGGGCGACGTGCGGGTCCGCGCCTACTGCCCGCAGACCGTCGCCGCCCAGCCGGCCCCGCACCTCGTGCTGCCCGCCTGGGACGACTGACCGGGACGACTGACTGGGACGGCTGACCCGGTCGGAGCAGGCGCGCGGCGGCTACGCGGCCAGGTCGAAGGACTCGCTCCACCGGCTGTCGTCGGCCTCGACCGTCACCCGCACAATGCCGGCGGACAGGTCGGTGCCGGCCTCGAAGTACCACTGTCCGAGCCATTCGGTGCCCGTGCCCCCGCACGAGCGGGCCGTCAGGCGCAGCGGGACACCACCCTGCTCGGCCTGCAGCCGCACGAACTCGAACGTCAGCTCGGCCGGCGACTTCGGCGGCCACGTCCCGGCGTCCGCCGCTCCGGAGGCGTGCCACTCGGCCATCGCCGCCGCATGCGCGCCGGCGGGGTGCCGGGTTTCGTCATCGGGCACGCCGACCAGGCGAACCGCGAGGCACCCGGACCACGCTTCCACCGTCAGCAGATGGATGGACACGGCATCCACGGAAGCGACCAGCTCACCAGACGCGATCACCCTCGGTACACCCGCCATGCACACGACCATAGTCGGTTCGGCAAAGTTATTCCTTGACAAGAATATTCTCCGTGGAGAATAGTTTGCTGCATGGACGCACTCCTCACCGCGCTGGCCGATCCGGCCCGTTGGCGGCTCGTGGGCCTGCTGGCCGAGCGGCCGCGGTCGGTCGGCGTGCTCGCCCAGCTCACGGGGGCGCGCCAGCCGCAGACGACCAAGCACCTGCAGGCGCTGGAGCGGGCCGAGGTGGTCACTTCGGAGCGGGTCGGGCAGCGCCGCATCTACGCGCTGCGGCCGGCCGCCCTGCGGGACCTGGCGACCGCGCTCCTCCGGCTCGCCGACGCCGCCGACCGGTTCGGCGGGCCGAACGCGACCTTCGAGCGGCACGGGCTCAGCCTGCAGGCCGAGCGGCTCGCCGCCGACGCGCCCGGGTGGGCCGACGGGCGGTCGTTCACATTCCACCGGGCCCTGGCCGGCGACGCCGACCTCGTGTGGCGGCACCTGACCGACCCCGCCCTGCTCGCCCACTGGTGGACGCCCGACGACCTGCGCGTCTCCGAGCTCGCCTTCGAGGCGCGACCGGGCGGGCGGGTCGTCCTCGAATACCGCGACGTCGAGGATGCCGACGGCTCCGACCTGGTGGTCGGGCGGGCGGAGGGCGTCGTCGAGGAGGTGCGGCCCGGCGAGCGCCTCAGCTACCGGAACTCGCCGCTGCTGCCCGGCGGCGCCCCCGCCTTCACCACCCACGTCGACATGCACCTGCGGCGCACCGGCACCGGCACGGACCTCGACGTTCAGTACCGCATCACCGGCAGCACCGTCGACTCCGCCGACTTCGTCGCGGGCATCGAGCTCGGCTTCGGCCAGAGCCTCGACAAGCTCGCGGCAACCCTCATCACCAGCACGAACGACACCAGGAGCGAGAAATGACCGAGCAGACCGGCGGCCGCAGGGTCGTCACCAACATGAGCCTCTCCCTCGACGGGCGGTACGCCGCTGCGGAGAACCCCGTGGACATGCGCTGGGTGATGCCGTATGCGATCACCGACGTCGCCCGCGACCACCTGACCAGCCTCTGGAAGCCGGCGACCACGGCCCTGCTGGGCCGGGTCAACGCCGAGGGGTTCCTCGGGTTCTGGCCGACGGTCATCGGCATGGAGGGCGTCGACCCGCGCGACGAGGCGTTCGCGCAGTGGCTCGTCGACACCGAGAAGGTGGTCCTGTCCTCGACGCTCGGCGCGGCGCCGTGGGAGCGCACGACGATCGCCGACAAGCCGACGGCCGAGGTGGTCGCGGACCTCAAGGCGACCGACGGCGGCGACATCCTCGTGCTGTCCAGCGCGAGCGTCATCAAGGCGCTCCTCGCCGCCGACCAGGTCGACCGGCTGGCGCTGACCATCTTCCCGGTCTTCCTCGGCGGCGGGCCGCGCCTCTTCGACGACGGCCTGCCCGCCGGGCAGTGGACCCTCACCAGCCAGGCCGCAGGCGAGCACGGCACCCTCGCGCTCATCTACGACCGGGTCCGCTGAACCGGCCGGCCCGCCGTGATCTCGCTGGTCCCACGGGGCGTCAGGGCAAGGTCGCCCGCGCCCAGTCGGCCAGCAGCGTGACCAGGCCCTCGAGTCGCAGCAGGGCCGATGCTCCGGTGGTGTCGCGGCCGTACTGCGGGTGCCCGAACGTGCCGTCGCGGATCACGCGGCCGAGGGTCATCGGTGCGAACCAGCTGTACTTCGCCGCGCCGCAGGCGGCGATCGCCTGGCGCACGGTGTCCGGGGCGCCGGTCCAGCCGCCGTCACGCAGGCCCGCAATGTAATCCTCGGTGACGGCGGCGGCGATGTCGGGCAGGAGCGCGGCGTCCATCAGCCCGTCGGCGACGCTGTCCACGATCAGGTTGGCGATGTCCTCGCCGATGCCGCCCTCGCCGGTGAACGACCAGTCCACCAGCACGGTGCTCGCGCCGTCCTCGATCAGGTTGGTGGGCCACACGTCCAGGTGGCAGACGGTGCGCGGGCTCGCCTCCGCGGCGGCGAGGACGGCGTGCCGCTGCACCCACAGCCGCCGGAGCTGGTCGCGTACGGCCGCCGGCCACACCGCGGCGGCGGGGTGCTCCCAGGGCTCGTCGCCGCCGGTCCGGACGCCGCGGCCGGGCCCCTCGGCCAGGTACTGGGACAGCCACCGGCGTGAGAGCCACGGCAGTTCTGGCACCCGGCCGACCCATCGGGCCTGCGCCGCGCCCAGCTGCCGGGCGAAGTGCGCCAGGCGCGCCACCGACCAGGACATGCCGGGGGCGCCCCGGGCGTCGGCCATCCACAGCTCGATCGCGCCGTCGGGGCGGTGCGCGACGTCCAGCACGGCGGGTGCGGCGATGCCGGCGTCGGCGTAGACGCTCGCGGCGAAGCCGGTCGTGTACGCCAGCGCCTCGCGTTGCCAGTAGTTCCAGTGGGTCGGTTCGTCGCTGGTCTGCCATGCGGGCGAGCCGACCGGCACGGTGGCGGGTGGCCTGGCGACCTTGAGAACCGCGCTGCCGGTCGGGCCGTGCACCCGCCAGATCCCGCCGGTGGCGGCGTTACCCTGGTTGTGGGTCAGGACCTCCGCGGCCTCGATGCGACCGCCGAGCTGGGCGGGCAGGGTCTGGTGGGGCAGCTCCACGCCGCCGGGTCCGCCTGGATGCAACACGCCCCCGCTCGCACACTGTCCGAACCGTGTCGCAGACTACCGGGTGAGGCATTCGACACAGTTTGATCACCCTTCGTTGCGGGTACCAGTAGTCCCGCAACGAAGGGAAGGTATTACATGCTTTCGCATGACGAACGTGAGTACCGCGATTTCGAGCACGACGAGGACCTGTTGATCGTCGAAGAAGAGCACGTCAGCGGCCCGTACCGCGACGGCCGCCCGATCCTCTAGGCGGCGACCCGGTCCTTCTCCAGGACCGCAGGTCCGGTGGCCCGGCCGAGAGCGCTGGGCCACCACATGCGTTCACCGACGTCGAGGTTCAACGCGGTGACGAGCACCGAGCGCACGATGATGGTGTCGAGCAGCACACCGAACGCCACCGCGAAGCCGATCTCGGCGAAGGCGGTGAGGGGCAGCGTGGCGAGGACCGCGAACGTGCCCGCAAGGACCAGGCCGGCCGAGGTGATGACACCCCCGGTGGCCGACAGTCCGACCAGGGCGGCGCGGCGGGTGCCGTGCTTGACCGCCTCCTCCCGCACCCGGGTCATCAGGAAGATGTTGTAGTCGATCCCGAGCGCGACCAGGAACACGAAGACGAACAGCGGCAACGACGAGTCGGCGCCGCCGAAGCCGAACACGTGCCGGAAGACCAGCGCGCTGACACCGAGGGCCGCGCCGAAGGACAGCACCACGGTCGCGATGAGGATGACCGGTGCCAGCACCGAGCGCAGCAGCAGGATCAGGATCAGCAGCACCACAGCGAGGACGATCGGGATGATCAGGTTGCGGTCGTGCGTCGCGGCGCGCTGGACGTCGAGGTTGATGGCCGTGGTGCCGCCGACCTTCGCGGCGGCGCCGGGCACGGCGTGCACCGCGGCGCGGACCCGGTCCACGGTGTCGTAGGCCGCCTGGCTGTCGGCCTGATCGACGAGCTCGCCAGACATGGACGCGTAGTCGCCCTTGACGGCCGGTTCGCTGATCGACGCCGGGTCAATGCCGGGCACGGCGGCGAACGCGGCCCTGGTCGCGGCGGCGCCGGCGGCGGTGCTGATGACGACGACGGGGCTGCCGGCGGAGCCGGCGCCGTGCCGGGCGAGGACCTCCTCGCCGACGATGGAGTCCTGGGTGTTGCGGAAGGACTCCTTGTTGGTGAGGCCGGTCGCGTCGAGCTGGACGACGCCGATCGTGGCAACGGCGAGGATCAGCGCGGTGGCGACCCACACGGTGCGGGGACGGCGAGAGATGCGGTCGCCGACGCGGGCCCACAGGCCGGTCGCGGTGGGTTCGGCGGAGCCGACCTTGGGCCGCAGCGGCCAGAAGATCCACCGGCCGCAGATGGTGAGCAGCACCGGCAGCAGGGTGAGCATGACGGCGAGGCCGACCGCGATGCCGATGGCGGCGACCGGGCCGAGGCCCTTGGTGGAGTTGGTCTCGGCGAAGAACAGGCAGAGCATGCCGAGCACGACCGTGGCGGCGCTGGCGATGATCGCGGGCCCGGAGCGGTGCAGCGCCTCGGCCATCGCCTCGTGCCGGTCCTCGTGGCGGCGCAGTTCTTCCCGGTACCGCGCGATGAGCAGCAGCGCATAGTCGGTGCCGGCGCCGAAGACGAGCACGGTGAGGATGCCGGCACTCTGGGCGTTGACGACCAGGTCGGCGTGCTTGGCGAGCAGGTAGATGACGGCCTGAGCGGTCACCAGCGCGACACCGGAGGAGATGACCGGCAGGAGCCACAGCAGGGGGCTACGGTACGTGATGAGCAGGATCACGACCACGACGGCGACGGTGCCGAGCAGGAGGCTGCTGTCGATGCCCTCGAACGCGGCGCTGGAGTCGGCTGCGGTGCCGGCCGGGCCGGTGACGTGCACGGTGAGCCCGTTCGCACCCTGCGTAGCGGTGTCGCGCAGGTGGTCGACCAGGGTGCCGGCCTTGGACCAGCCGTCGGCGCCGAGGTTGACCGGCACGATGATCTGGGCGGCCTGGCCGTCCTTCGTCGGGATCGGGCCGGTGACGGTGCCGTCGAGCTCGGCGAGCCCACCGAAGGCGGCGGCGTCGGCCTTCATCTTGGTGTTGTCGTCGCCGGTGAGGCCGGAGGCCCGCTCGTACACGATGATCGCCGGGATCGTGTCCGGTGAGGCGAAGCTCGACTGCACGTCGATGACCTGCACGGACTCGGCACCGCCGGGCAGCCACGACTTGTTGTCGTTGCGCTCGACGTCGGTCAGCTTGCCGGCGAGAGGGCCGGCGAAGGCCGCGACGGCCAGCCAGAAGATCACGAAGACGAACTTGATCCGGCGGCCCGAGACGGCGCCGGCGACAGACTTCCCCATGCGTCGATGCTTGCATAGGTAGGCGGGCTACGCATTGTGACCCAGGACACGCTCCGTAGTGCCCCGAGGCAGGGGGTTCTCCAGAGAGCGCTCTCCCGCGTATCGTTCTCGGCGGACCAGTGTGAAAGGAACTCCGTGCCAGCGCCTTTGCCGTATCTCGACCCCTCTCTCGCCGTCGCCGAGCGCGTCGCCGACCTGCTCGCCCGCATGACGCTGCCCGAGAAGGTGGGGCAGATGCTGCAGCTCAACGCGCGCGACGGCGTACGCCACCTCGTCGAGGACATGCACGCCGGCTCGATCCTGCACGCCTCGCCCGAGCGGGTCGTGGAGGCGACCGCCCTCGTGGAGCGCACCCGCCTGCGCATCCCCTTGCTGGTCGCCGAGGACTGCATCCACGGCCACTCCTTCTGGAGCGGCGCGACGATCTTCCCGACCCAGCTCGGCATGGCCGCGTCCTGGGACCCGGCGCTCGTGGAGCAGGTCGCCCGCGTCACCGCCGTGGAGGTCGCCGCCACCGGCATCCACTGGACCTTCTCCCCCGTCCTGTGCATCGCTCGCGACCTGCGGTGGGGCCGGGTCAGCGAGACGTTCGGCGAGGACCCGTTCCTCATCGGCGAGCTCGCCTCCGCCATGGTCCGCGGCTACCAGGGCAACGGCCTGGACGACCCGACCGCGATCCTGGCCACCGCGAAGCACTTCGCCGGTTACTCCGAGACGCAGGGCGGTCGCGACGCCAGCGAGGCCGACATCTCCCGGCGCAAGCTGCGCTCCTGGTTCCTGCCGCCGTTCGAGCGGGTCGCCCGGGAGGGCTGCCGCACCTTCATGCTCGGCTACCAGTCGATGGACGGCGTCCCGATCACCGTCAACAGCTGGCTGCTCGACGAGGTGCTGCGCGGCGAGTGGGGCTACACCGGCACCCTGGTCACCGACTGGGACAACGTCGGCCGGATGGTCTGGGAGCAGCGGGTCCACGTCGACTACGCCTCCGCGTCCGCCGCCGCCGTCAAGGCCGGCAACGACATGGTGATGACCACCCCGGGCTTCTTCGAGGGCGCCCAGGACGCGGTCGCCAAGGGCCTGCTCGACGAGGCCGACATCGACCAGGCGGTCCGCCGGGTCCTGACGCTGAAGTTCGAGCTCGGCCTGTTCGAGCAGCCCCGCCACCCCGACCCGGCCCGGCAGGCCGCGGTGATCGGCTGCGGCCCGCACGCCGCGGTCAACCTGGAGATCGCCCGCCGCAGCCTGGTCCTGCTGCGCAACGACGGCACCCTGCCGATGGCCGGCGCCGCGAAGACGATCGCCCTCGTCGGCCCCAACGCCGACGACCAGCACGCCCAGCTCGGCGACTGGGCCGGCGCGTCCGGGCAGACCGAATGGCTGCCCGACGGGCACCCGCGGGAGCTGACCGAGACCGTGCTGGACGGGCTGCGTTTGGTTGCCCCCGCCGACTGGACTGTCACGACGGCGCGCGGCGCCGACATCCTCACCGTCGGCCCCGACCCCGAGGGCGAGTTCTTCCCCGACGGCCAGCCCCGCCCGCACGTCGTGCACCCCAGCGCCGCCGACCCGGCGCTGATCGCCGAGGCGGTCGCCCTGGCCGAGGAAGCCGACTACGTCGTCGCGGTCGTCGGCGACCACATCGAGCTCGTCGGCGAGGGCAAGTCGACCGCCACCCTGGAGCTCATCGGCGGGCAGGTCGCCCTGCTCGACGCGCTCGCCGCGACCGGCACGCCGCTGATCGTGGTCCTGATCAGCTCCAAGCCCCTCGTCCTGCCGCCGTCCGCGCTCAACGCCGCCGCCATCATCTACGCGGCCAACCCCGGCATGCGCGGCGGCCGCGCCATCGCCGAGCTGCTGCTGGGCGCCATCGAGCCGACCGGCCGGCTGCCGATCTCCTTCGCGCAGCACTCCGGCCAGCAGCCCACGTATTACAACCAGGTCCGCGGCCAGCACGGCAGCCGCTACGCCGACCTGACCCAGCGCCCTACGTTCGCGTTCGGGCAGGGCCTGAGCTACACCACCGTCGAATACGACGACCTGCGCATCGAGCAGGCCGAGGTGACCGCCGCCGACACCCTGCGGGCCACCGTCACCCTGCACAACAGCGGCACCCGCCCCGCCCTGGAGACCGTGCAGGTCTACGTCAGCGACACCGTCACGTCCGCGACCTGGGCCGACAAGGAGCTCAAGACCTACACGCAGGTGCCCCTGTCCCCCGGCGAACGGCGCACCGTCACCCTCGACCTGCCCGTCGCCGCCTGCACGTTCGTCAACGCGGCCGGTGTACGGGTGGTCGAGCCCGGCGCTTTCGAGCTGCTGGTCGGCTCATCCTCGCGCGACGAGGACCTGCTCCGCGCCGCCTTCAACGTCAGCCACCCGATCCACCCGTCCCTGTAGGTCTATTCACAGCGGCTTGCCTGTAGGTCTTTCACAGCGGCTTGTCCTCGTCGTACTCGTACCGCGGCGAGGACAACGCCGTGCCCGCGACAGCATGCAGCAGCTGCGCTCCGATCTCCTTGAGCGTCCGGCCTTCGGCCTCAACGGCCAGCCGATGAGGGTCGTACGCGGGAAGCGGCGTGTCGTCCAACCGCAGATAGATGAGGACCGCGGACCCCAGTCTGGTCTCCACCTGCTCCGCGAGGGATCGCTCAAGGCGCGGCCAGTCCCGGTCTTTGGAGTTCGCCGAGTACACCGCGATGATCTTGTCTGCTGCGCTCAGTGCGTCGGCGATGTTTTCCTGGATGGTCGTGCCGGCGACGAAGAACTCCATGTCACGGATCACCTGAACCCCATGGTCCTGAAGCCACTGGTTCAGCTTGTCGACCTTGGGTTGATCCGCCCGCGCGTAACTGAGGAAGGCAGACGGAAGCCGCCGCCGTTCCGGCCGGATCAGTCGCTGAAATATTGACGGCTGGAACCGGTGAAGGACCTCGGAGGTCAGCAGTTCGCGCGTGCCTGGCCCCACGAGCCCATCCGCTATCCGATGTTGACGATCCGTTTGAAACGCTCGCACGGCCGCGCTCAGTTCGTCGTCGTAGACGTCACCGGAAGACGACGCACCGGAACCTACGCCAAACCATTCGAGCACGGTCCGCACGTTGCGGCACGCCACCGCCTGATCACCCGGCCGCAGGACGTCGTGCCCCGAGTCGGGATGCCGGAAGTAGTGCTCGAACCGTCTGATCAGCAGATCCGCCATGGTGTTCCATCCATCCCAGCGAGCTGAGCCTGACGGAAGCGGCGCCTCCGTCCAGAGCGCAGCCGATGAAAGTCGTCCATCTGAGGGATTCCCGTGCCTTCACCACAAGCTAGTGGTAGCCAGCAAGCAAGTCGACCGCCGTCACCGCCCCCACAAGAGGTGGAGGAATTGGCGCAGCCAACGCACTGGCGTGCATCGCCGCGAGTAACGCAGGGTGACACATGGCTGCCATCATCGTCCCAGCCGCACGTGGCGAGCTCCTGCTACGCACGGCGACAGCTGCATATCTGGGCCGCTACCGCGGTCGGACCCGGCTACACAGCGAGTCGGACCCCTGGCATTCCCTGCCTTGGTGCACGACTTTGCCGATGAGCGGATGTCACCCACTTCATCCTGGCAGGCCGGGCGTACCGAGACCGCATGGCATCGAGGTCTGCCTGCGGACTATCGCCACACAGCCGCGGAGTGGTCAGTAAAGCTTGATCACGGTTGGCTCAATTTCACCGTTCTCCACCGCGATCAGGTACGCGTTGTCGTGGCGGAAGCCGGGCGAGAAGAAGACTCCTTCGGCGAGACTTCTCGGTCTGGTGCAGTCCTGCGGCTGGCAGTACCAGAGGCCCGTCGTGTCGCCGTAACGGGCGCTGATCACCAGCGCGCCGTCGTCAGCGACTGCCAGGTCGTAGGGGCGGCGGAACGGGTGGGGCGATGCTGCGCTGTGCCCGGTGATCCGGTCGTGGACGACCACGAACCATTCGTGTTGCCACTCCTGTTCGGTGCCGGCGCATTGGTCGGGACACTGGTGCAGGAAAAAGGCGGTGTAGCGCTCGTTCGCGGACACGGCGGGAGCTCGGGCCAGGGTATGAGCAGCGCAGTCGGTCGCGTCGGGCGGGGGCAGGGTCGTCGCCAGCGACACCGAGGTGGTCGGCAGGAGCACGGTCAAGTGCAAGGAGCGGATGACCCCGTCGGTGTCTACCTCTCCGACGCCGTGGCATCGATCGTCGTTGCTGGTGCGGTTGGTGCGGTACTGCACGATGCCGATGCCTGACCGTGGCAGCCAGACGCCGGCATCGATCCGCGGCGCAGTGGTCAACGGTGTAACCAGTCCCGTCGGCAAATCTAGAGCGACGAGCCGGAACTCCGGCGACTCGTGGCACCACACGGTGAGCCCGATGCGTTCGGCCGACATCGAGAAGATCGACAGGACCATGATCGGGCTGCAGTAGTCGAACGGCAGCGGGCGTGGGTCCTTACCTGGTTGCGCGGTCCAGAGAGTGGCCGGCCGCTCATACGCTGCAGCTGCCATGAGGAACCGACCGTCCGGCAGGTAACCGACAGCCGTCGCGCGGTCCCGTGACGCCATCGGGCCGCCGCAGGCGCTGCCAAGCGCGCACAGCACCATACAGACAAGTGCGATCAACGGGGTCCGGTTGGAAGCTCGACCTCCGCGCACTCGGTCGCCGACCACTCCTGCCGTTACATGACCCACGGCGTCAGCCTGCCAGCCCACGCCCACATCACGCGACGGCCTGCCCAGTACCTTCACAAGGTCATCACTTGATCGAGCGCCGTCCACGCGCCTGGGCAGCGCGCTGGAGCGACATCCGGATCTGCCGCATGGTTGTGGCCGCTGGCGGTCGTGGTGTTCTTGGCCGCCACGGCGGTAACGCTGTACGCCGCTGGATACGCGGCGATGATCGACAGGTACGACGGCATCGTGAGCATGTTCAACATCATCACGATCAGCAGCGGCTGCTTGGCGACACTACTGCTGCTGGTCATGCTGCCGATCGCAGCGCTGGTCCATGATGCACTCAGCGAACGTTGACCGGTGCTCGCTGTTCGGCGTCGATGATTCCTTGGCCGGAGTTGGCCAGCGATCATGGCGGCCGGATCTGCCGCCGGTCTCGCGCGGCGGCAGAACCGTGGTCGTCACAGGGAGTGGCAGGCCCAAGCGGGCAGGGGCTTCCCGTCCTGCCGATGTGCATGCGTTGCGCGGATCGTCCGGCGGCGATGCCTACGCGGCGAGCGGTTGAGTTCGACCGCGGGGACAGCGCATACAGTTGCTCGCCTGCGAGCATGATCGCATGCAACTACAGTCACGAAGCCCGAGCGACGGCGTGTACCCGGCCACCGGCGACTACGCGCACGCGATGGAGGTGCGCGGTGCCGAGCGGCTGCTGTTCGTCGCGGGCACGATGGGCCTACGCCCGGACGGCACCCCAGGCGCGACGCTCGCCGAGCAGCTCGACCTGATCTGGTCGAACATCGGGACCATCCTCGCCTCGGCGGACATGACCGTCGACAACATCGTTCGACTCACGAGCTATCTGACCGACGTCTCCTACGCCGAGGCGAATGCTGCCGCCCGGGTGTCCGCTCTCGGTGGACGGGTCATACCCACCACGGCGATCGTCGTCCAGACGCTCGCGAGTGACTGGCTGGTCGAGATCGAGGTGACTGCGGCAGCCTGACACGATCAGGAAGGCTCGTGGGCCTGCTTCGACGCGCTCTTCTGCCGCGATCCGCGTGATTCGCCCGTCGTTGACAACGTCGCCCGCGAGTCGGCCTCCGGTGCCGTGGACGTCCGGCCGCACGGGTGGCGCCCGGTCCGAGCACAGCGCTCCGACCGGGCACCGCTCGTGCCTGACGGCCTCAGGGCGGTCGCCGCCTTACTTCTTGCGAGGCTCCCCGGAGCTCTTGGCCGCATTGTCGCCGCTCTGCTTGCTGGTCGGCGGCTGCTCCACCTCGCTTGCGGGTGGTGCCGTGACGGTGACCGGGACGCCGAAGTCGCCGAAGGTTACGACGTTCCGTGCGCTGCTGTCGTTGAAGTCGAGCTGTACCCGCCGGATCCGGTCCTGGTTGTCCACGTCCACGGCTCCGGTAATGGTCCGCGAACCTCCTGCCGGCTTCGGCTCACCCTTGTCCGTCAGCGAGAAGGTGAACCGCGTGCCGGTCCAACCGTCGCCGGAGGCGGCACCGTCCTCACGGATGTCCGTGGCGGATCGCAGCCGCTGCAAGGTCTGCGCCGGGTCCAGCACGACGAGTTTGACCACGGTGACGGCCATCGGCGCGTCTGCCACCTCCATGCGCGGGGAGACCTCCCAGGTCGTCCCGCCCCGCCGGACGTACATCAGGTCGCCGACGAAGCGGGTCTCGGCGCCTTCCCCGACCGTCGTGATGACCCCCACCCGCTGGACGGGGTCGAAGGCTCCCTCGAACGCCCTCGTACCGCTGGTGCCGTGGATCCGATAGCTCTGCCGGCTGGTGTTCTCGACCGCGGCGACCACCTGCGCCTGAGCCGAGGGCTGGCCGACTGGCAGGGCCAGCACGGTCATGCTCACCGCCAGTACCACCGCTGCCGCGACGCCCAACGGCATCAGGACCCGGCTGTGCCGGCGTTCCCATCTCGCCGGCACAGCCGGCACGGCGGCAATGAGATCGATGCCCGGCGGGCGGTCCTCGGTCCCTCGGATGAGCAGTGCGCGGACTGCTGTCTCGTTCATTGACGGCTCCTCGTGTTGGTTGCTCACCGGACTCCACTCCTCTCCGTCTCGCTTCGGTTGACCGCGGTATCGGACGCGATCAGCCGGCGCATGGCTTGCAGCCCGCGATGTGTGTGGGTTTTGACCGTCCCCGCCGAGCAGCCCATCACTTCGGCGACGTCGGCCTCCGACAGATCTTCGAAGAACCGGAGCACCAGCGCCGTCCGCTGCCGCACTGGCAGCTTCGCGAGCGCGCTGCGGACGTCCTCGGCCGTGGCGCCTGCGTCGCTCATGTCACCCGGAGCGGGCAGGTCAGGCAATTGAGCGCGAGGGACTTCCCGCCGCCACCGGGCACGCCACCAGGACCGGTGGGTGTTGACCAGCATGCGGCGTAGGTATGCGTCAGGCTCGGTGCTGGTATCCAGGCGATGCCATACCCGGTACAACTTGCCCAGACACGCCTGCATCAGGTCCTCGGCCGCGTGCCAGTCACCGGTGAGCAGGACCGCCGTTCTCAGGTGGCGATCTCCCCTATGCCGGACGAAGTCTGCGAAAGACGTATCCACCCGGTCTCCTCCCGTCCCATGAAACCACCCCTGACACTCCTCAAGGCCCACCTCGGGTTGACGTCCGGCGCAAAATGAGGACGCGACCACGATCCCGGCGCCACGGGATCACACCCGACCGCTTTGGTGCGCGTAGACGACGGTATGGACGCGATGGCAGCCGCAGGTGCGGCAACGGCCGGGTGACGGCGGCGGCGGCGGACGTGCCCGCCTTCTGCCGCCGTGCACGCTCATGCCGCCGATCGCGTGCCGTAGGTGCCGATGGTCGTCACGTTCCGTGCATCGTCCGGCAGCCCGGTTGCCAGGTCGATGTACGCTCGTGCTGATGACAGTCCACTCCCGACTCAACCCTTCGGGTCGCCGGTACAGTCGTGAACATGATTGAGTCGCAACCGGGCCCGGACGACAGCGAGCACCGCGCTGCGGGCACTGCCGTACTACCAGTTCCCGAGGCGGCTGCAACGAGCTCGTTGGCCCTGATCGCGATCGTGGTTGCGGCCATCGCGAGCGTGGTGCTCTGGCGGACGCGCACCAAGGCTTGACCGATCGTCGGCGAGGAATGACCGGCGCACCGAATCTGCAGCAGAGTCGCCGTCCTCATCCAGCCGCGATCAGGCACACCACGATCGCCGACGATCGTTACCCTCCGTACGCCGCTCACGGCGCAACCTGCAGACTCAGGCGCCGGATCTGGCGATGTGCGTGCGCGGCACTGGCCGAGTAGTTCGGATGCCCATCGGAGGTCCAGGTCGTTCTTCACCAGGCGCGCCAGGTGTTGTGTCATGCCGGCAAGGTTCCGTGATGATCACGGTAGGCTTCCCGGTCCTGGCGGACGACATCGCGGTTCGGCTGGCGGGTGTCGCGGGGCGGCTGGCGGCGTTGGCAGGCCGGGCTGACCTGGCCGGTGAGTACGGCGTGGAGAGCCATCATCATCGGCTCCAGCCGCCCGCGGCGGAGTCGGCAGTCGCCGAGTTCTAGACGGGCCACGGGGTTCGGCTGCCTGAGCAGTACCGGCGAGGCCGAGCTCGCGGCGATCCTTGACCGTGACCCGGCAGCGCACCGGCGGGCCCGGGCAGCGCAGTGGCTGTTGGAGCTGCCGTCGCTCGGCGCGGCCGGACGGGCCGCGCCCGGATGTCGAGCGGCGCCGCACGGCGGCGGAACAGCTCGCGTTCCACCTCCGCGGCGCCCCGGCCGAGCGGTGTCAGGCGGCGATCACGCGGCTGCTCGACGGCCCAGACACGGTTGTGCGGTCCCGTGCCGTACAGGCGGTCGGGGAGGCACCGGTTCACCCGCCTGCATCCGCTCCTGGAAGCCATGCTGATGACCGAGACCGAGCCGTGGAATCGTCACCATCTGCAGTGGACCCTCACTGGGCCGACCTTCGGCATCTGGTCGCTCGACGAGCTGAAATTGGAGGCTGACGAACCGAAACCGGACGCGGGGATCGCTTGATCACGTGCGCACTCATGCCGCCGGTCGGGCGCTCCGGCTCGACGACGGTCGTCACGCTCCGTACGCCATTCCAGCCGCACGCTCTGGCGGATCCGCTGCGCACTCGTGCCGAAAAGAGTGTGGCCCCAGCGGCGCGGCCAAGTGTTCGGCCCGGTGCGGGTATGGCTACGGTTGTGTGCGTGGGAGCGCAGACAACATGGGATTTCCTTGGTGAGGTTGGCCGTCGGTTCGCCTTCCTCGTGGAGACCTACGGCATGGCAGGTCCCGAGGGCGATGCCAACTCGTCCCTGGTCCAGTACGTGACGACCGAGCTGGTTGTCGCGATTCATTACGGGCACGATCCTCACGACCACGCTGGCCAACGCATCGACGTGTCCGTCAGCCCTGTGAACGTGTATCGGGCCGAGTTGCCCGACCTGGTCGAGGCCGCCGTATTCGCTCCCCGACACAAGGTTGCGTGGAAGGCACATACCGACGACGCCGCACGGGCCACCCTCGATGAGCAGGCGCTGTGGCTGCGAAGACTCATGCCGTTGCTCGTGGAATCGGATGGCGTCGACCTCATCCGGCGCGCCAACGCGCGCCCGACTGACCGCGCGGGGAACCCTCAGCGGCGTTCGCGCAACATCAAGTGGACCTATGGCTGACCTCTCGACGCTTGGGGAGCCGCACGATTCGCTGATCCGCGACATCGTCCGCTACGGCGGTCGAGAAAGCTGCAGACAGGGACTCAACGCGAGCGCACTCATTTGCCACTGGTCGCGCGGCGTCCCAACCGTTTACAGATGATCGCAGTACGAAGAGCAACGACGGTCAAGCGCGTGCGCGAGGTCACGCAGGAAACTGCCGAGCCGCTCGACCTCCTCGGTGGTCGGCGGAGTAATGGGTGCGCCAGCAGCGATGTGTTCTCCGGCCTCATAGAGCGCGACATACAAATCTTCGGCAGTCGCGCGGTCAAGCCGCAGAACGATGTCGTCTGGCATGCGCACTAAGGTACTCGTACCTCGCGCATGGTTCCGTTCGGCTGGCGTGCACGTGGTCTTGACGCCCGTAGCCGACGCTCGCGTGTGCGGTCAGAGTTGCGGTCGCGGCGAAGGCGGCGCCGGCCTGCAGCGCCGCGCCCGTGGGGACAAACAAGAACGCGAGCGTCCCGACAGGCCGGGAACGCCGGATCAGCGTCCCGGCACCGGCTCGCTAACCAGCCCACCAGCACGGCCGTCGCGGCCCACGCCCACCCGGCGTCGAGGATCAGGCTGGCGAACTCCGCGGCCTGCGACCAGCCGCCACGCTCGGCGCGCGCAGTGCCGATCTCGCCGAGCAACACCGGCACGGCGCCCAGCAAAGCAGAGACACGAGATGACGACTGGATGAGCCCGGGGCCGTAGAGTGCTGTGATGGTCGACAGTTGGACTCCTCCGCAGCGGGGAAACTGCACCTGCACGGTTCACCTCGAGCACCTCCTCGACGTGGTGCTGCCGCCGGCCCATCCGGATTTGGAACCCATGACCGTCGCCGAACTGCTTGACACCGGCGACCTCAAAGCCGACCCGCTCACGGAGGCGGACCGAAAGCGGGGCGGCACCGGATACCACTGGTCGCTCTGGGTCGGCGACGCCGCCCGCGGATACTACGACGACCACGCGTCTCTGCAACTCGACGTGGGCATCCTGGCCGCGCCGGGCGTCGAGCGCGTGGAGTGGCTCGACCGGGAAGAGTTCGTGGTCGGCGCGCCGACACTGTGCGTTGACGGGATGACGGCCGTGGTCGCCAACGTGCTGGCCGACCCTCGCGTGCGGGTGTAGAAGCCTGCATCGGAACGGGACACCTCTGCTGCACCGGCGACCGACCCGGGAGCATCGCGGCGGCGCGCGGACGTCGAGTTGTCCGCGCGCTCGTGCCTCGAGTCGCGCATGGTCCGACGTCGCACTAACCTGCGACACCGTCCGGCTCAGGGTTTCGTGGACTACGCGGAGTTTGACGGGGCGCCGCAGGTCGGGCAGTGGGTCGCCGCGGCGGGCAGTGACCGGCCGTCGGCCGAGCGTCGACCCGTTGCGGCGAGGGCCAGGAGCAGCAGTGCCGGTCCTACGACGGCGACCAGTCCCCCAGCGGTGGCCATGGATGACCATTCCGGAGGAATCGCCTGGCCCGGGCCGGTGTTGTCGAGCATCGCACCGATCGGGATCAGGGCGAGTATGCCGATCGGCGTGAGCAGGATCAGCAGCGCCCAGACGCCGCCGGAGTCGTTGCGGGCGGCCAGGCCGAGCGCGAGCAGCGTCGCGCCGATGAGCAACGTCACCGCGGCGGCCGGCAATGCCGATACGGCGGACGGGTAGTAGTCGCCGTTGAAGCCCAGGCGCGGTTCGGTGGCCACGGCAACCGGCACGGTCAACGCCGCGGCGGCGAGCGGCGCCAGCCGGACCCACCAGCGGTGCCGTGCGGAGGCGCCGAGTGCGACGACACCGAGAATGACCTGGGGCAGCAGCACGCTCAGCGGTGGGCGGAAGATTCCAGTCAGCATCGCGGCCGGCAGGACGCCCGCGGTGACCAGCACGGCAAGGACCGCCGCGCGGCGAAACCATCGGCCGGGAGCGACGGCGTGCACGACGGCGGCCAGCAACCACAACGCCCACGCCGCCACCCCGAGGGACAGGAACAGCCCGGCTCCTCGCTGCGCAGCCCAGGGCTCTCTGGGTGCCAGCACCTCGAGGACCGCCCACCAGCTCGCGAACGCGCTGGCGGTCGTCAGCGCGAGCAGGCCGGCGAGCCGGAAGCCGGCGCCGACGCCCGGCGCGGTCCGCAGGCGCCGGCGCAGCCCACCGGCCGCGAGGTCGGCAATGTCGGCGGGCGAGGGTCTCCTGCGGCCGGGCGCGGCCAGGGCCAGGTAGGTGTCCACCAGTTCCGAGCCACGCTTGCGCCGATCGTCGGCCGGATAGAACAGCGTCATCCAGCGCGCATAGCGCCGTTCGAGTTCGGTCATCGCCGGGCGTCCGTGGCCATGCTCTTCCGGACGGCCTCGACGGTCCGGACGGCTCTGCGGCGGGGTCATGCGAGTCCTCGGCTCAGGCGGGGCGCGGCCTTGGCGGCGCGCAGCCGGGCGGTTGCCGCCTTGACGTTGCGGCGCATACGTTCGGTCTCGGCGGCCAGCACCTCGCCGCCCGGCTCGGTGAGCCGGTAGTAGCGGCGTAGCCGGCCTTCGACGATCTCCTCGTGATCGACGCCCACCAGGCCCGCGTCGACCAGCCGGTCCAATGCGCCGTACAACGTGCCGGGCCGCAGCGAGATCCGGCCGTCGGACAACCGGGCCACCTCGGCGATCAGGCCGTAGCCGTGCATCGGCTCGCCAGCCAGGGCGGCGAGCATCAAAAATGTCGGTTCACGCAGTGGGGTTTCCACGCGCCCAATATATCGGCTGCGAAGGTATAACGGAACCTCGCCACCGCCTGCCACCGGCCCGCGCACAAGCCTGAAGCGTTAGGGCGCGTGGTGGGCACGAACGTCGAAGAACCGCAGACCATACCCTGGCCGGGATGGTCGCGCGTGCGAGAGTGGGGCATGCCGTTGAGCAGGTATCAGCTCAGGACTTCGATCGCCGTGTCCGACATACAGCAGGCAGTCGCGTTCTACGAAGGCAAACTGGGCTTGCCGGTGCTGCAGTCCGGCCCCAGTGCCAGCATCGCCGACGGCAGTCGCGTCTATGGTTCTGGTGGCGGACCGGCGTTGAACGTGTACCAGTCGGCTACTGCCGGGAAGACCCCGGCGACACTGGCGACGTGGTATGTCGACGACATTGACCAGGTCGTTGCAGAGCTCGCTTCGTCCGGGGTCGAGTTCGTCCGCTACGACGAGTTCCATCACGACGCCAACGGGATCACTGCCCGCGCCGGTGGCGGGCGTATCGCGTGGTTCCAAGACCCCGACGGCAATACCTTCGCCCTCGAATCCGACGCCTGACTCACCAGCAGCGTGTGGGGTCGCCGGTGCGGCTCAGTGGCGGTTGCCGGGGGTTGTGATGTGGTGTTCGTAGGCGAAGACGACGAGTTGGGCGCGGTCGCGGCAGCCGAGCTTGGTGAGCAGGTGGCTCACGTGGGTCTTCACGGTGCCGTACCCCATGTGCAGGTCCTCGCCGATCTCGCGATTGGACCGGCCGGTGGCGACCGCGGCGAGGACATCGCGTTCGCGGCCGGTGAGGTCCGGCACGGCGGGTGGCGGCGGGGCGGGCGTGGGGGCCAGTTCGGTGAAGCGGGCGATGAGCCGCCGCGTCACGCCGGGTGCGAGGAGCGCGTCGCCGCCGGCCACCACCTCGATCGCCTGGAGCAGGTCCTGCGGGCGGGTCTCCTTGAGCAGGAAACCGCTGGCGCCGGCGTGCAGTGCGGCGAAGACCAGGTCGTCCTGGTCGAACGTGGTCAGCACGAGGACCCGCGCGCCGTGGCAGCCGGGGTCGGCGCAGATGCGGCGGGTCGCCTCGATGCCGTCCATGCGCGGCATCCGGATGTCCATGAGGACCACGTCGGGGTGGGTGCGGCGGACCATGTCGACGGCCTCGGCGCCGTCGGCCGCCTCGCCGACGACTTCGATGCCGTCGGTGGCGTCCAAAAGCATGACGAACCCGGTGCGCACGAGGGCCTGGTCGTCGACGACCGCGACCCGGATCACGACGGCACCGCCCGGACGCGTGACGCCGGCATGGGCAGGGTGGCCTGGACGCGGAAGCCGCCGTCCGGTGCGGGACCGGCGGCGAGCCGGCCGCCGAGCAGCGCCGCCCGTTCGGTGAGCCCGCGCAGCCCGTGACCCGACCCGGCCGGGTCGCCGCCCGCGGTGCCCGCGGTGCCCGCGGTGCCGTTGTCGGTGATCTCGATGCTGGTGGCCGTGTCGGTGTGCTCGACGCGAACGGTGGCGGTCGTCGCGTGTGCGTGCTTCACCACGTTGGTCAGGGACTCCTGCACGATGCGGTACGTGGCCAGCTCCACCGCGGGCACGTCGACCGGGGGTTCGCCGTGGACGTGCAGCGTGACGTCGATCCCGCTGCCGCGCACGGCGTCAACGAGCCCGGCCAGGCCGCCGGCACCCGGCAGCGGCGCCGCCTGCCCGGAACTGGCCGCCTGCCCAGAGCTGTCGGTGTCGTCGCGTAGCAGGCCGAGCAGGGACCGGGTCTGGGCCAGGGCCTCGCGGCTGGTGTCGGCGATCACCTCGAGGGTGCGTTCGGCCTGGTCGGGTCGGGTGTGGATGAGGTGCGCGCCGACGCCGGCGTGGACGGCGATCAGCGACATGCTGTGCGCGACCACGTCGTGCAGCTCCCGGGCGATGCGCAGCCGCTCCTCGGTGGTGGCGCGGGCCGCCTCCTGCCGGGCGGCCGCGGCGTCGCTGCGGGCGGCGTGCAGTTCGGCGGCGACCCGGCCGCGGCGCAGCCGGACCCCGTCGCCGAGAGCCCACGCCGCGACGAGCAGCGCGACCGTGGACAGGAAGGCGTCGCCGGCGTTGTCGGGGATGCCGGCGGCGCTGATCGCGGTGTACCCGGCGACGGCGGTGGCCAGGGCGGCCAGGCTGCGGCGGCGCGGGTGCCGGGCGGCGACCGCGCACAGGGCGGCGGTGACCAGCCACGGCAGCAGGCCGACGTAGTGCCCGGCCGCGGCGACGACGACCGCGGCGACGGTGCTCGCGGCGAACCAGCGGGCCGGGTGGGTGTGCCACCAGAACCCCGACAGGCCGGCGCCGGCGGTGACCGCCGTGGCGAACAGGTCGGGGTCGCGCAGCGCGGGGTCGACGGCGTGGAGGTCGGTGCGCAGCAGGACCACGCAGGCGGCACCGGCGGCGACGACGGCGAGCAGCGCGTCGCGCCACGTCGCCGACGGTCGCAGGGTCACGGTCCTGACCGTACGCGCCGGTCGGGCCCCGATCGTCCTCCGCGCGGTGGAGGCCGCCTCTACCCGCAGACAGAGACAGGACGGGTCCGCGGCCAGACGCGCCGGCGGGGGCCGCTGATCGATCGTGGTGGTACACCACCCGACGGAGGAGACCACGCAGATGTTCCCCAACCTCACCGCGCCGCAGAAGGCGGCCGGTTACTACCTCATCGCACTGTCGATGTCGACGGTGCTCGCGCTGGTAGTGCCCAGCGACGACGGCGCGGCGCTGTTCGGCATGTTCTCACCGCTGGTCGCGGTGCTGGTGATGCTCCTGGTCGTCACGCCCGACGGGCGGCGCCGGGAGCACTGGCGAAGTCTCGGCCTGCACCGGCTGGGCCTGCGCACCTGGCCGGTCGCGTTCCTGCTGCCGGTCGTGATCCTGGCGGTCGGATACCTGCTTGCCGCCGCGACCGGCGTGGCGAGTTTCGACCTCGGCGCGATGGCCGAGACCGACGTCGTCGGCGACTTCGTGATCGGGCTCGCGATCACCGTCATCCTCGGGCTCGGTGAGGAGATCGGCTGGCGGGGGTACCTGCTGCCGCTGGTCCGGCAGAGCTGGCCGCGTGCCGGTGCGCTGGTCGTCGGGTTCCTGCACGGCGTGTGGCACCTGCCGGTGCTCCTGCTCACCGGGTACCTCGCCGGCATCCCGGGCAGCCCGTTCGTCATCATTCCGGTGTTCCTGGTGACGCTGACCGCGGCCGGCGGCGTCTACGCGTGGCTGCGCGACCGCAGCGGCAGCGTCTGGTCGGTGGTGCTCATGCACCAGGCGTTCAACACCGTCAACGAGGCCGTCCTGCGGGGCGCGACGGTGGCGGCGCCGGTGGCGTTCACGTACACCACCGGCGAGACCGGGGTCGTCACGTCCGCCCTGGTGATCGCCGTCGCGTTTGGTGTTTCGGGGATGCTGCCGCACCATCGGGGAGACGTGAGGACGGCAACGGCGGTGACGGTCTGACCGGGGTGGCAGAGTGACAGGTGCGATGCAGGCGGTTCGCGACCTGGTCCAGGCACTGGACCAGGCCCGCCCCGAGGACCTGCCGGCGGTGGCGACCCGGGTCGCCGCCGGGCTCGGCGTGCTGGACATCGAGCTGTTCCTGGTCGACTACGGGCAGGTCGAGCTGCTGCCGCTGGCCCGTGAGCACGGCGGGCAGGGCGAGCCGGTGCGCATCGACGGCACCCTGGCCGGGCGGGCCTACACCAGCGGCGAGCCGGTCCGGGCCGGCTCGCCGGGCGATGAGCGGATCTGGGTGCCGGTCGTCAGCGGCGCCGACCGGCTCGGCGTGCTCGCCGCGCACCTGGGCACCCCGCCCGGCGGTGTCCCGGCCGGGGACGACGCGGAGGTCCTGCGGGACCTGCTGGCCCTGGCCGCGGCGTTCGCCGGGATCGTGGCGACCCGCCGCACCTACGGCGACGCCCTGGAGCGCACCCGGCGGCGGCTGCCGATGCAGCTCGCCGCCGAGATCATCTGGAACCAGCTGCCGCCGCTGACCTTCGCGACCTCGGACGCGGCGGTCGCGGCGATCCTGGAGCCCTGCTACGACGTCGGCGGCGACGCGTTCGACTACGCCATCAACGAGTGCGTGCTGCACGTGGCGGTGTTCGACGCGGTCGGGCACGGGATCGCGGCCAGCGCGCTGACGTCGCTGGCGATCAGCGCGTACCGCAACGCCCGCCGCTGTGGGCTGGACCTCGTCGACACGTACCGGTCGGTGGACAAGTGGGTGCACGCTCAGTATCCGCAGGACTACGTCACGGCGATCCTCGGCGAGCTGGACATCACCACTGGCATCTATCGGAAGATCAGTGCCGGGCACCCCGAGGAGCTCCTGCTGCGCGACGGGCGGCTGGTGCGGACCCTGCCCGCCCCGACCGCCCTGCCGCTCGGCCTGGGCTACCTCGGTGACCCGATGCCGCTCGTCAGCGAGGAGCGCCTCGAGCCGGGTGACGCCCTGCTGCTCTACACCGACGGCGTGACCGAGGCCCGCACCGAGGACGGTGAGCAGTTCGGCGTCGACCGGCTGGTCGAGTGCGTCAAGAAGGCTCTCGCGGACCAGCTGCGGCCGGCCGAGACGATGCGCCGGCTGGTGCGGACCCTGCTCACCCACCAGCGCGACCAGCTGCAGGACGACGCGACCGCCGTGCTGCTCACCTGGACCCCGAGCGGGAACGTCTAGCCGGGCTCTCGGGCCGTGCGGAGGTCCAGCATCAGCAGGACCTTGTCGTAGCGGCGCGGGCCGACGGCGACGAAGCCGGGAAGCCGGCCGTATTCGGTGAAGCCCAGCGACCGGTACAGGTGCAGCGCGTTGCTGTTGTCGCCGCGGGCGTCCAGGGTCAGCACCTCGATCCCCGCCCGCCGGGCGTCGTCGATCAGCGCCGCGGTCAGCGCCCGCCCGATGCCGCGGCCGTGGACGTCGCCGGCCACGGCGAGCTTCTCCAGGTCGGCGTGCGGCCGGTGGGTCGGCCGGGTGTAGCGCAGCCAGTACCCGAGTCCGGCGAGCCGGCCGTCGACGTAGGCGGCCCGCAGCGCGCCGTCCCCGGCCCGCGCCGCGGCGGCGACGTGCGCGAGCAGCTCCCCGACCTCGGCGGGCGACGGCGGCTCGACCCAGCCGAGCGCGGCGCCGCCGCGGACGAGATCCGCCAGGATCCGCTGTGCCGCCGCCACGAACCGCGGGTCGGCGCTGGATGCCGTCGCGTCTGCCACCGCCGGTTGGATCACAGCCGACAGCGTAGCTTCGCCCGCGGTGCCCGGGACGGGGCTGCGGACGGGCGGCGCGACCCGGATCATGGGTGCATGGGGGAAGCGCGGCGGGGACCGATCGGGTGGCCGCTCGCGGCGGGTGTCGCGCTCGGGGGTGCGTCCTTCGCCGCGGACCTGGCCGGTGGCGGCCTGCGGACCGTGCTGCAGCTGGCCGCGAGCACGGGCTTCGCGTGGGGGTATGCCGCGCTGGTCGCGGCGTTCCCGGCGCGGTCGCGCGGGGCGGCGGTGGCCGCGGCCGTGACGGTGCTGAGCGCCGCGACGGTCTGCTACTACGCGTTGAATCTCAGCGGCGACCGCTGGCGCGGCCAAGGGCTCGGTCCGGTGCTGGTGGCGCTGGCGTACTGGCTGCTCATGTCGGTGGCCGGTGGCGTGGTCCTCGGCGTGCTGGCGCACGCGGTCCGCTCGGACCGGCCCCCGCTCGCCGCGGCCGCCGCCGGGCTCGTCTGCGGGCTGCTGGCCGGGGCCGGCATCCAGATCGTCGCGGCCCGCCTCGCGGTCGGCGACTACCGGGGGATGGCGCTGGTGGAGGGCTTCGTGCAGGCCGCGGCCGGTGTCGCGGTCACCATCTGGATGTTCAGCCGGCGGCGGGGGCCGCGGTCCTGGCCGAGGTTCGCCGCCGTGGCCGTCGCGGCGTGCACCGCCGGGGCCATGGCCTGGGACGCGGTGGAGTCCGTCCACGTCGCCGGCTTCTGACACCGGACCGTGCGCCCGGCGTCCGCGCCGCGATGGCCGGCACGGTGATCCCCGGCCTGATCACCGTGCGCACGGCGGGCAGGGCGAGCCGGTCCGCACGGACCCGGCGGCGCCGTGGTCCAGGCCCGCCGCTCACAGATCCAGGACGAGGTCGGTGCGGGGGCGGGCGCAGCAGATGAGGACGGTGCCCTCGGCGGGCGGGTCCAGGGGCTCCGGGACCGAGTCGATGTCGCCGGACAACAGGCCGGTCTCGCAGGTGTGGCAGACGCCGGTGCGGCAGGACCAGCGGACCGGCACGTGGCAGTCCTCGGCGAGATTCAGGACGCTGCCGTCGCTGTCGGACCAGCCGGCCGTGACGCCGCTGCGCGCGAACGTGATCGTCGGACCCGGGCCGGGGCGGGACCGGGGCGGGCCGGCGGCTGCCTGACGTACACCTGGCGCCAATGTTGCCAGCGAGGTGAACTCCTCCCGATGGATCCGCGAGACGCCGGCCGCCGACAGGGCCGTGGTGACGTCGTCCATGAACCCCGCCGGACCGCACACGAACGCGACGGCGGGTGGCAGGCCCAGGCCGCTCAGGACGCGGGCGTCGAGCCGGCCGGCGATCGTGTAGTCGGTGCCGGGGCGGTCCTGCGGGCGGGGACGGCTGTAGCAGACGACCTCGCGGGCCGATGGCAGCTCGGCGAGCAGTGCCCGGACCTCCGCGGCGAACACGTGGCCGGCGCCGTCGCGGGCGCCGTGCAGCCACCAGACCGGGCGGCCGGAGCGGTGCTCGACGAGGTCGTGCAGCATCGCCAGCAGCGGGGTGGCGCCGATCCCGGCCGAGACGAGCAGCACCGGATCGCCGGATTGGTCCAGGGTGAAGGTGCCGCGGGGTGCGGCGGCGTCCAGCTGCACGCCGGCCCGCGCGTGTTCGCGGAGGTATCCGCTGCCGGCACCGCCGGGCTCGTGTTTGACGCTGATGCGGTAGGACCCTCCGGCGGGCGACCCGGACAGCGAATAGCTGCGGACCAGTCCGGGGGCGAGGCGCACGGTGAGGAACTGGCCGGCGGCAGCGGCGGGCAGCGGCGTCCCGTCGGGCGCGGCGAGCCGCAGTGACGTGACGTCGGCGGTCTCCTGGTGCACGCCGGTCACCACGAGCGGGCGGAACCCCGGCCACGCCGGCGGTGGCGCGACGGTGGCGAGCCCGGGGTTGCCGGCGGGCTCCTCCGGCTGGTCGAGCAGCGCCCGCATGGACGCCTTCCAGCCGGGGCTGAGCGCCTCGACACGCAGCGCCCGCGCGACGGTGGCGCGGTCGTGCCCGGGCAGGTACAGCAGCGCGTCGATCTCGGCGACGGTGATCCGCTCCGGGCCGTCGGCGACCTTGACGATGGCGTCGCCGGCGCGGACCTCGCCCTCGGCGATGACCCGCAGGTAGAAGCCGGGGCGGTGGTGCGCGACCAGCAGCGCCGGGATCTGCGGCTCGCCGAGGCGCAGCCCGACCCGGTAGCAGGTCACCCGCGGCTGGGTCACCTCGACGACGGCACCCCCGACGCGGAACCGGTCACCGACGCACACCTCGTCGTCGGGCAGGCCGTCGACGGTGAAGTTCTCGCCGAAGTGCCCGGGCGCCAGGTCGTCGCGGCCGAGGACGCCGGCCCAGTGCCGGTAGGAGTCGAGCTGGTAGACCAGCACGGCCCGCTGCTCGCCGCCGTGGCCGGCGAGGTCGCCCTGGCCGTCGCCGTCGAGGTTGATCCGGCGCAGCATGACCGGCCCGTCGACCGGCGCCTTCCAGACGCCGGTGTGCACGGTGCGACCCTGCCACGCGACGTCCTTCGGCAGGCCCACGTTCACCGACACCAGCGTCGCCACGGCACCGACGTTAGCGGCGTTCCCCGCAGGCGCCACCCCTTCAGCGGATGACTTCTGCCCGAGTTCTGCAAACTTTCGCTGAGACGCTCGAAAGGTATGGACAGATTGATCGAAACTGCCTAATCTTCCGGCGGGTGGACCAGTCGTCGGCGTCGATCGTCTGCCTGAGCTTCAGCGTCCCCCGACCGCCATCAGGGGACGTTTCTCCATCCCCTCAGGAGGAAGCATGGGCATCAGGCCTTTGCGCTCGTTCACCGTCGCCGCAGCCGTCATCACCACCGTCATCGCCGGCGGGGTCTGGGCCGCGCCCGCCAGCGCGATCCCGGCCCAGGAACCCGGGGTGACGCTGCGCGTCTACGACGTGCAGACCGCCCTCAGCACGATCTGCACCCTCAAGACGGGTCAGACCCCCAACGTCGACAAGCTGATGCCGACGATCAACTGGACCACGCCCGCCGACTTCGGCTTCGACAACCTCTTCGTCTCCCAGGTTCTCGGCAACGTCAACATCGCCGCCGCCGGCAGCTACACGTTCCGGCTCAGCAGCGACGACGGATCCCGCCTGGCGATCGACGGCGCCACCGTCATCAACCACGACGGCCTGCACGGCGCCACCCCGCCGAAGGAAGGCACCGTCACCCTCACCACCGGCTACCACGCGCTACGCATCGACCACTTCGAGCGCGACGGCGGCCAGCAGATCACCCTCGAATGGAAGACGCCCGGTTCGTCGGCGTTCGTGGTCGTGCCCAACTCGGTGCTCAGCACCGACGCCGGGGTCGTGCGGGTCACCGCGCCCGGCCGCAAGGAGTGCGAGGGCGCCGGCGACTCCCCCGGCGACGGCCTGCCGCTGACCTCGGTCCACCCCGGCTTCACGCTGACGAACCTGCGGCCCAACAGCAGCTTCCAGCCGAAGGTCACCGGCATGGACTGGCTGCCCGACGGCCGCCTCGTCATCTGCACCTGGGGCGGCAGCGACCAGTCCGGCACCTCCCAGGCCGGCGAGGTGTGGATCCTCGGCAACACCGGCGGGGCGACCTCGCCCGGCAACGTCACGACGAAGCGCATCGGCAGCAACCTCAAGGAGCCGATGGGCCTGAAGGTCGTCAACGGCGTCGTGTACGTGTCGGAGAAGGCGCGGCTCACCCGGCTCGTCGACACCACCGGTGACGAGGTCGCCGACCAGTACCAGACCGTCGCCACCTGGCCGTTCAGCGGCGCGTTCCACGAGTTCGCGTTCGGCCTGCTGTACCGCGACGGCTTCTTCTACCTGAGCCTGTCGGTCCCGATCGACTACGGCGGCGCCAGCACCGTCCCGCAGCCCGTGGCCAACCGCGGCACCTCCGTCAAGGTGAACGCGACGACCGGCGCGGTCGAGTACGTCGCCGGTGGCCTACGCACGCCGCACGGCATCGGCTGGGGCCCGGAGAACGGGCTGTTCGTCACCGACAACCAGGGCGGCTGGGTGCCAGCGTCGAAGCTGGTGCAGATCAAGCCGGGCCGCTTCTACAACCACTACAACACCCCGGCCGGGCCGTTCGACTACAACGCCGTCACGCCGCCGGTGCTGTACATGCCGCAGAACGAGATCGCCAACTCCCCGAGCACGCCGATCGTCATGCCCACCGGCGTCTACGCGGGGCAACTGCTCATCGGTGACGTCACCTACGGCGGCCTGCAGCGCGCGTTCCTGGAGAAGATCAACGGCGAGTACCAGGGTGCGCTCTTCCGGCTCACCCAGGGCCTGGAGGCGGGCGTGTCCGAGGTGAACATCGGCCCCGACGGCGCGGTCTACGTCGGCGGCGTCGGCGCCGGCGGCAACTGGGGCCAGGCCGGCAAGCTCACCTACGGCCTGCAGAAGCTGACCCCGAACGGCACCACCACGTTCGACATCCTCGCGATGCGCGCCACCGCGGCCGGGTTCGAGATGGAATACACCCAGCCGCTGTCCGCGGCGACCGCCACGGACCTCGCGTCGAAGTACAAGTTCAAGCAGTGGCGGTACGAGGCGACGTCCGCCTACGGCGGGCCGAAGGTCGAGGAGGAGAACCTGACCGTCACCGCCGCGACCCTGTCCGCGGACGGCAAGAAGGTCTCGCTGACCGTGGCGGGTCGCAAGCCCGGCCGGGTCGTGTACGTGCGCTCGCCCAAGCCGTTCAGCTCGACCAGCGGGCAGTCGCTGTGGAGCACCGAGGCCTGGTACACGCTCAACGCCATCCCCGGCGGCGCCACCGTCGCGAACCTGGCGCTGAACGCACCCGCCACCGCCGACAGCTCCTGCATCGCCGCGGAGAGCCCGGCGAAGGCCGTGAACGGCACCGTCTCCGGCGGCTCCAGCGACAAGTGGTGCTCCAACAGCGCCAACAAGTGGCTGCAGGTCGACCTCGGCACCGCGAAGTCCGTGGGGCAGATCGTGGTCCGGCACGCCGGCGCGGGCCGCGAGGCCGTGGCGAACACGCTCAACTTCACGCTGCAGACCAGCACCGACGGCACCACGTGGACGACCCGCGCGACCGTCACCGGCAACACCGCGAACATCACCACGCACAACCTGTCGGGGGTGACCGCCAGGTACGTGCGGTTCACCACCACCGACGCCTACGCCCGCGTGTACGAGCTGGAGGTGTACTCGCAGACGGGTCCGACGTCCGGGCCGATCACCGGCATCGCCGGCAAGTGCCTCGACATCGACAACGCCGGCACCGCCGACGGCACCAAGATCCAGCTGTGGACCTGCAACGGCAGCGCCGCGCAGCGCTGGTCGCGGGTCGGCGGCACGTTCCAGGCGCTCGGCAAGTGCCTGGACGTCGACAACGCCGGCACCGCCAACGGCACCAAGGTGCAGCTGTGGACCTGCAACGGCACCGGCTCGCAGGTGTGGACACCGCAGGCGAACGGCACGATCCTCAACCCGCAGTCCGGCAAGGTCCTCGACGCCCTCGGCGGCGCCTCCGCCGACGGCACCCAGATCCACATCTGGGAGGCCGCCGGCGTCGCCAGCCAGCAGTGGGTGGTCCCGACCGGCTGACCTGCGACGCGCCCAGCGTGGGCCACGGCTCGGAGCCGTGGTCTACGCTGGGCGCACATCACCCATGACGGAAAGGTCCAAGGACGGGCATGCCGTTGAACGAGGAGCTCGACACGACCGTCGCGCATTCCGCGCGACTCTGGAACTACCTGCTGGGCGGCAAGGACAACTTCGCCGTCGACCGGGAGGCGGCCGAGCAGGTCCTCGCCTACATGCCGGAGCTGGTGCAGTCGGCGCGGTTCAACCGGCAGTTCCTCGGCCGGGCCGTGCGGCACCTGGCCGGCGAGGCCGGCATCCGGCAGTTCCTCGACATCGGCACCGGGCTGCCGACGGCGGACAACACGCACGAGGTCGCGCAGTCCGTCGCCCCCTCGTCCCGGATCGTCTACGTCGACAACGACCCGATGGTGCTCGTCCACGCCCGGGCCCTGCTGACCAGCAACCCCGAGGGCGCCACCGACTACCTCGACGCCACCGTCCGCGAACCGCAGGCGATCCTCACCGAGGCCGCCCGCACCCTGGACTTCACCCAGCCGGTCGCGATCATGCTGCTGGGCATCATCAACTTCGTGGTCGACGACGACGAGGCCGCCGCCATCGTCCGCACCCTGGTCGACGCGGTCCCGTCCGGCAGCTACCTGGTCATGTCCCACCCGACCCGCGAGGTCAACGCCGCCGCGGTCGACCGGGCCGTCGAGATGTGGAACAGCAGCGGCGCCGCACCCATGGCGGTCCGCGACCCGAAGCAGATCGCCGCCTACTTCACCGGCCTCGACCTGCTCGACCCCGGCGTCGTCACCTGCTCGCAGTGGCGCCCCGACGGCAACGACACCACCCCCGCGTCCGAGTTCGCCGGCGTGGGCCGCAAGCCGTAACCCATTGTCATAGAGTCCGGCCTATGCAACGGGGACTCGTACCACTCGCGATCATGATCGTGCTCGCCGCCGGCTGCGCGCGGCCGGGCACCGCCGACTCCGCGGACGAGGTGGCGCCGCCGACGGCGGCGCAGCCTACGCCGAGCCGCTTCGTCGCCGCGTGCGCCGACCCGGCCGCGTCGCCGGCGCCCGGGTCGGCCGCGCCGCCTGCCGCCACGCCGAATCCTTCGGGTTTTGAGGAGCGGTCCCTGCAGAACAGGGCGTTCCGGAACCGCAACCCGCTGCCCCTACAGGCTATGGCGGCCGTCCAGCCGTGCGTGGAGAAGGTCAGGGCGGGGCTGGCCCGGCTGCGCGCGGAGGGCCGCTTCGACGGGCCGTCGATCGAGGGCGTGCTGACCGGCGCCGGACTCGTCGACGTGGAGAGCCGCAAACCCGGCCGCCTGGACACCGCCGGCGGTGGCGGCCTGCTGTTCTGCGGCAACTCCGGGTTCGGGTACGTCTTCGGCGAGCACGGCCAGGCCCTCACCAGGGTCGAGGCCGGCGGCGGGATCGCCGACGGGGGTTGCCTGCCGGCGCCGGACTGATCCCCCGAAGGTGTCGGCTACCCGCCGGTGGCGAGCGGCGCCGTGACCGGAAACCTACGCTCCCGCCATGAGACGTGTGCGGAGTCACGCCGGCGCCTGGTTGCCGGTCATGGTCGTCGGCGTGCTGCTGCTCACCGGGTGCGGCGGGTCGGACAAGCCGGCCGCGAGCCCGGGGGCGGCCGCTCCCTCCGCCGCCGACTCCGCCACCGAGGCACCCGCGGAGGAGCCGCCGGTGTCGCTGCCGCCGGGCGCCCAGCCGGGCCTGGACGACTACGACGGCGACGGGCAGAAGGACCCGACCTGCTCGACCCAGGACTTCGGCGCCGGTCTCGTCCTGCGCATCCCGTGCCAGATCGGCAACGCGCACGACCCGGAGAACGACACCCGCCTCGTGAAGGACTCCCTGTATCGCCTGCCCGGCCCCGACGTCGACCTCACCGGCGTCTCCGGCTCGGTGCTGGAGGCCCGCACCCCCGAGGGCGGCCACGTCTACATCGTCACCTTCAACAGCGACGCCCTGTTCGCCACCGGCAGCGCCGACATCGGCAGCGCCGACACCCTCGACAACACCATCAAGGTCATCAACAAGCTCTACCCGAACGGCACCATCCAGGTCCGCGGCCACACCGACGCGACCGGTTCGGCCTCCAACAACCAGGCCCTGTCGCAGCGCCGGGCGGAGACCGTCCGCACCTACCTGACCGGCCACGGCGTCGTCGCCGCCTCGGTCACCTCCGTCGGGCTCGGCAGCACCCAGCCCCTGGTGGAGGAGAAGAACACCGACGGCTCCGCCAGCGTCGCCGGCCGCGCCTTCAACCGCCGCGTCGAACTGGTCATCCGCCTGCCGAAGTGACCGTGCTACCTCGCCGCCAACGCGCTCGTCAGCGCCCGGGCCCGTCCTTCGCCGGGAAAGTCGTGCGCGAACAGCGCCGGCAGCACGGCGATGCCGAAGCCGGCGGCGACCGGGACCAGCAGCAGCACCAGGAATCCGAACGGTGCGCTGACGCCGTCGTCGGCCCAGCGCGGCCGGCTCGGCGCCTGCCGGATCCACCGGCGGCCGAGGAACACTCCACCCAGGACGGTCGACGCGTACGCCGCGGCGAGCACCGTGGCGGTCGCCGTGTGCGGGCGGGCCAGACCGGCGACGAACATCGCCGACAACGCACCGCAGAGGACGGTCCCGGCCAGGATGAACGCGGTCGCGGTCCGGCGGCGCCGCCGGTACGCACGGCCGCGAGCGGTCCACGTCGCACCGATGAACGGCGCCAGCACGACCGGCCCGTCGCCGGTCAGGATGGTCCGGACATAGCGCTCGTGGTCAGGGTGGGTGGCTCCGCGCGGCACGGTCGGAATGCTACGCCCACCCGCCTGCGCGTCGGGGTCCGTTCAGCGCGTCAGGTCCATCAGGTGATGTTCGACCTCGTGGACGGTGTGCCGGCCGAGCCACAGGATCGTGCGCGACTCGACCGTCGGCCAGTTGTAGATCCCCGTGCGGCTCCACTGCGACGGGCTCAGGGTGCCGAAGACGCGCGCCAGGTCGTTCGCGGCCCGCGTCAGGTCGCTCAGCACGGCCTGCGGGTCCTGGGCGTTGTAGGCGTCCAGCAGCACCCGCTCGTCGCGGCCCATCGGCGCGAACTCCGGATCGTCGGTGCGCAGCGCGAGCGCCAGGCGTTCGCCTTGGACCCGCAGGACGTCGCGGACGTGGCAGGTGTACTCCAGCGGCGACCAGACCGACGGGGCGGGACGGCGGCGGGGGTCGCGGATCGCGGCGAGGGCGGCGGCGAAGCGTGGCCCGGCCGCGTCCAGCCGGCCCGGCAGGTCCTCCGGCGCGACCGTGGCGTAGGTGAATCCGCACTCGTCGCAGTGATCCACATCGAGCAGGATAGGGCATGGCCCCGGCTCGCACCGCGCCATCCGGCGGACGTAACGGTGTGGCGGCCGCGGCGCCGTGCTGGTGGACACCCCGTGTGAGCGCGCTCGGCGGTGAGCGTGGCGCACCGGCGGCACCGCCCTGTTCGTCAACCCGCTGATGGCCATCTACTTCACCGTCGACCTCGACAAGCTCGCCGCCCGATGCCTGTATCTCGACCGCATCGAGAACACCATCGGCCGGCGCCGGGTGACCGGTCGTATCCAGACGTTCCGCGATGAATTGTCCGACGCCCGCATCTCCCGTGCGTTTCCCCGTTGAACATCCGAAACGCGGGCCGGGTCCCAAAAGGGATGTCCGCTTTACCGAGAACAATGAACGACCGGCGTTCCGATTGACCGATCGTCCTGGATGCTCGCATCGAATGGCCGGCGCACCTGGATGTTAGAACGTCCGCTGGGTCCGGGTCCGGTTCATAGAATTCGATGGCCGACCAGAGAGGGACGAGTGTGGACGCCTTCCCGGTGCGCCGGGTCATCATGCGCGCGAACTTCGCCGACGCGAGGCAGTGGAAGCAGACCCGCAAGGTCCCTTCGCACGACCACGAGTCGGACACGGTCCGGGTCCTGGCTGTGCACGGCGAATTCCACGTCGAGGGCCCTGGCGGCTTCCCCCGCAACCTGTACGCCCGGGCCCACTCGGTGTCCTTTGTGGACGTCTCGGTGCGGTGCCTGGAGCTCGCGCTCGACCTCGGCGAGCAGGGTCCCACGGCCCGCCAGGCAAGGTTCGGCTTCGCGTGCCGCACGCTCGACTCACTGCACGCCGCCCGCACCCACCAGACCAATCTGTTTCCCGAGTTGGAGCGGTACATCTCGCTGGTCTGGAACCGTCGCATCGGCTACCGCACCTATCCCATCGGGCTCACCGAGCTGCAACACATGATTTTCGAGTATTGCGAGATCCGGCCGCCGAGCATCCGCGGGATCCGCGCGCGGCTGGCGTATCTGGACCTGGCACCAAAGGCCGAGGGCTGAGGAACGCTGTTGCCACAGAACCCCGACGAACCGCGCTTCGAGGACTACGGCGAGGTCGACCCCGCCCTCTTCACCGGCGCCGACGATCCGGTCCGGCCGCCGGCCACCGCGCCGCACCCCGGGCCCGCCGCCGCCCAGGTGCCGCACCAGCGCGCGCCGGAGCCAGCCGCCGCCACCGGGGCGCCGCCCGACCTCGACGTCGAGCGCGACCTGCTGTTCTCCGAGATCTCCGGCTAGCCCGAGCCGGCACCCCTGCCCGGCCGCTTCAACGTCGGCCGCCTGCTGCGCCGGTGCGCCGGCGTGCACGAGGAGCTGCTCGCCTGGGCCAAGGTCGAGCGGGCCCGCTACACGAGCGTGGGCGGCTTCGTCCTGTTCACGGCGATGATGGCGGTCGGGTCGTCGACGGTCGCCTTGACGATCGCGTTCCGCCAGCCCTGGTACGTCGTCGTCTTCCCGGCGCTCTTCTGGGGCGTCCTCATCTTCAACCTGGACCGGTGGATCGTCTCCAGCTCATTGCCGGAGCGCGGTGCCTACCGGTTCGTCGTGATCTGGCTTCGGCTGTTGATGGCGTTCGTGTTCGGTATCGTCATCGCCGAACCCGTCGTGCTCAAGGTCTTCGAGACCGCGGTCACCGAGCAGCTGGCCAAGATCCGGGTCGCCGACGAGGTGGCCTACGAGTCCCAGCTCAAGAAGTGCAATCCGAGCAGTGACCAGCCACCGCTTTCATCCGAGCAGGCCGCCGGGTGCCAGAACCTCACCGTGACGGACTTGAGCGCGGTCGACACCGCCAAGACGAACCAGCAAGAGGCGCAACGGGCGGCCGACGACTCGGCGACACGGCTCGCCAAGGCCAACACAGACGTCGAGGCCGCCCGCGGCCAGATGAACAACGAGTGCCGCGGCCTCGACGGCAGCCCGCACGGCAACGGCGACGTATGCCAGCTCCTGACCGGAGTCTTCAACCAGACGCAACAGCACCGCGACAAGGTGGCGGGCGAGGACCTGGCCGCACGCACGGCCCTGGACGGGGCGAACAAGGCCCTCAGCGACGCGAAGACCACAGTGGACGCGAGCCGCGAGGCCAAGATTCAGCAGAAGGTCAACGAACGGAAGGCAGAACGCAACAAGGAAGGTGGCCTGCTGGAGCGGATCGAGGCCCTGAACAGCGTCGCGGCGCAACACCTGTCGCTGCTCCTGGCCACCTGGGCGATCCGGCTGCTGCTGATCCTGATCGACTGTGCCCCGGCGATCGCCAAGTTCTCCGGAGGCACGACCTATGACCGGCTGGTGCGCGCGGAGGCGCAGCTGGGCGAGAAACGGCACGGCACCCGCGCGAAGCGCGCGGCGGAGCAGGCGGACAGCTGGGCGGACGAGTCCGAGGAGCACGCGGAGATCGACCGGGCCCGGCGCCGCCACGAGCGGGACCGGGCCGCCGATGCGCTGATGCTGTCCGCCGCCCAGCGCCGCCGGAGCCAGGCGCCGCAGTTCCGCCCGATCGCCGACGACGGCCTCCCGCCGTTCGGCCGGGCGACGTACACGCTGGTGTCCCGGGTGGAGCCGGCCGGGCCGGCCGCGGGCTTCGTCATGGACCCGCCACCGGTCCGGTCCCGCCGGCGCGACCACGACGGCGAGGCGGAGGCGGACCCCCGCGACCCCGGTGGACGCCTGGGCCACTCGCGGGGCGCGCTGCCGTCGATCAGCGTCGTCGCGCTGGGCGGGCCCGGCTCGGGCAAGACGACCCTCCTCGCCCAGATGTACCACAAGCTGCGCGAGACGGCCGGCCGGCCGCCGTTCACCTTCGCCCTGGCCGACGGCGGCCCGCGGACGCACCTGGAGAACTGGGCCGAGACGATCCGCGAGCCGGGAGCCGCCTGGCCCGACTCCACCGCGACCACGGATCTGGTGCGGTACGAGTTCACCTGCCAGGTCGCGGAGCACGGCGACTACCGGCCGATCCTGAAGATCGACTACTGGGACTACTCGGGTGAGGCGCTGCTGCAGGACACCGACCTGCCCGGTATCGACCGGCTGCGCCACGACCTCTCCGACAAGATCGCCGCGGCCGACGCACTGCTCGTCATCGTCGACGGCGAGGATCTGCGCCGGGCCGCGGCCGGCGACGCCGCCGCGCGGCAGAAGCTCGCGCACACCCTGAAGAACATCGCGACCTACGCCGAGTCGGCGACCTGTCCCGCGCAGATCGTCGTCACCAAGTGGGACCAGCTGGAGCGGCAGCCGCACCCCCGGGGCGGCGAGTGGAGCCGGGCCAAGCTCATCGTGGAGCTGTCCCGGCTCGAACCGATCCGGGCGATCGGGCGCGGCCGCACCTACCGTGCCGGGAGCGCCTTCGGCGCCAGCGGCATGCGGGTCATCCCGGTGTCCGTGGTCGGCGGCTTCGGCTCGACCGTGCACGAGGTCGGCCGGCCGCCGTTCCGGGTGCGGGCCGCGGCACCGGTCAACGTCGACGTCCCGTTCGCCGGCCTGCTGCCCGACCGGCTCGACCAGATCTACGCCAGCAAGGGCACCGCCGCCCTGGAACGGGACCTGCGCCTGGCCCGCAGCCGGATCCGCCGGGCCGCGGTCCACACCGCGATCGCCGTGCTGGGCAAGCTCGCCCTGGGCATCGTGAACCCGCCCGTCTTCGTCACCGCCCTCGCCGCCATCAACCTGGGCAAGTGGCTGTCGCCGTACATCTCCGACCGGTACCGGCTGAACCCTGACCCGGACGAGTCGGACCTGGAGCAGCTGCGGCAGGCCAGGAGGCTGCGGGCGTCGGCCGCCGAGGTCGATCACGCCCGCCGCCGGGTGCTGCAGGCGTTCAGCGACCGGCTGATCGCCTTCGACAGGCAGTACCCACCGAACGAACCGAGGCAGGAACCCGGCAATGGCTTCGAAGACCGACGGATCGTCTGAACCGGCGACCGGCGGGCCTCACCCACCGATCGGCCGGCCGATCCTGGTCACCCAGGCCGGGGAGCACGGCAACCGTGGGGTACTGCTGCCCGTCGACCTCGACCACGACCTCCTGCGCTCCGTGCTCGATGCGTTGACCACCACCGACGAGGAGCGGCCAACGGTCACCGCGGTTCCGCCGTACACGGTCGCCAGCCGCCGGGTCCGGGCCACCTCGGACTGCACCGCCCGCGCCTGGGACGTCGCGTCCCGGCAGCCGCTCGCCGAGGTCGCCGGTCACGACGCCCTCATCAGTGGCGTCGCCGTCAGCCACGACGGCGCGATCGCGGCCACCGCCGGCTGGGACCACAGCCTGCGGACCTGGCACACCCGCACCGGCGAGCGGCTCGCCGACGTCACCGACCAGACCAGCCGGTTCAGCGGGTGCGCCCTCGACCGGTCCGGCGAGGCCCTCGCCACGACCGGTTTCGACGGTACGGTCGGCCTCTACGCCGCCCGTACCGGCGAACTCCTGATCCGCACTGCGGTCCCGGTCAACCTGCCCGGAGCGGTCGCAGTCGACGCCGCCGGCACCGTGGTCTTCGCCGGCGGCCAGGACGGCTCGGTCCGCCGCATCCGTCGCGAGGGGGACGAGCTCGAGCCGCTCGACGGCCACGAGGGCCCGGTGACGGCGCTGGCCATGAGCCCCAACGGCAGGCTGCTGGCCAGCGCCGGCCGGGACGGCGCGGTCATCATCTGGAACGTCGAGGACGCCACGCGGGTGATGCGCCTGTCCGGCCACGCCCGCGGCGCGACGGCGTGCGCCTTCCTCGGCTCCGCACAGCTGCTGACGGCGGGCTGGGACGGCGTGGTACGCCTGTGGTCCCCGCTCACCCGCACCGCGAGCACCATCTGGCAGGACCCGTCGCCGGTGCGGGCGCTGGCCGTCATCGGTGCCGACATCGCGGTCAGCCACCAGGACGGCGCGGCCACCGGGCTGGTGGCGGTCAGCAACCAGGACGGCGCGGTCACCGTGCTCGACCCGACCGGCCGGGCCGAACCCGTCGTCCTGACCCGCGGCGCCGGCCACGTCGACATCCTGGCCGGCGCCGCCGGCGCCCCCGTGCTCGTCACCGGCAGCACCAACGACGTCCCGGGCGGCGTCCCGGTCATGGACGGTTACGGCCGCGCCGCCACCTTCACCGAGGGCCTGCTCATGAACGGCGACACCGGCGACGTGCCGGCGCCGGTGTGGCACCGCGTCCACGCCGAGTCGCTGACCGCCATGGGCATCGCTTCGGCCGATCCGGACGGACGCACGATCGTTGCCAGCCCGCCCATCGCCGTCGACTCCAGCCGGCACTGACCCCGACCGCGGGCAGGCGCCCGGCGCGGTGGCTCAGGGGATGTTGACCCGGGTCTCGCAACCCGAGCCGAGCACCGGCCCGTCGACGTCCGGTGCGCCGCCGACCACGTGGGTCCCGCCGTCGGCGAAGTCGCCATTGCCGTTGCCGCACAGCAGCGTGTCGTCACCCGGGCCGCCGAAGAGGTCGTCGTTGCCCTCGTCGCCGTAGATGACGTCGTCGAGGGCGCCGCCGCGCAGCTCGTCGTCGTCGTTCACGCCGTGGATCTCGTCGGAGCCGTTCTCGCCGTCGATGCGGTCGGCGTCGGTGCCCTCGTCCGCGACGGTCCCGCCGTAGATGACGTCGTTGCCGTCACCGCCGCAGATCACGTCGTCGCCGGCCAGGCCGTTGATGAAGTCCGGTCCGCTCGAGCCGATGATCACGTCGTTGCCGGTGGTGCCGAACGTGACCACGCCCGGCTGGGCGTAGATGACCGGCGACGGCAACCACGGGGCGCTCGGTGGGAGCAGGTTGCCGAAGCAGTCGACCCTCAGCACCGGGGATGCGGACGGCAGCGGAAACGCGGCGGGCGCGGACGCGGCCACGGAACTGTTGACGCTGAGGGCGTACGCGACGGTGATCGCGGCAGTGGTTGCGGTGGCGGCCAGCGCCGACCGGCGGGTCTTTGACCACATGGGCCGATCTCCTTTGCTCAGGACGAGCGGCCCGGAGCTCCGAGCCGTGCGCCCAGCATCGACACCGGTCCTTGCACATACCTTCGAGGACCCTTGCATGGATCAGTGCCGGGTCAGCCCTCGCCGTTCAGGCACCGAGGCCCCGTCGTCGGGCAGGGCGCGCCACCTTCTTCGCGCAGCGCCATCAGAATGTGATCGAGGTCCGGGCCAGCACGTACGCCGGCAGGCCGGAGGTGAACTCCTCCTCGTCCAGGCCGCGCCAGACGACCACGACGCCGCCGGCGGCGAAGACCCGCCCCGGGCCGCTGCTCTCCGCGGCGAGCCCGGCCTCCACGCCGCTCTTCCCGCCGATCGTGACCTGCCGCTCGGCGGACTTCTTGCCACCGAGGCCCGGCGCGGCCAGCAGCGCCGTCAACGCCTGCTGCGCGTCGCCGCCCGCATACGTGTACACCCGGATGAAGCCCAGCACACCGGCCGGCTTGGCGTCGATCTCGCAGCGCAGCGTCACCCCGCCGGCGGTCATGCCCGCACCGGAGGCGTCCTTCGGAGTCCACTTCGCCGCGGTCGACAGCGTCGCCGGGATCGCGCACGCGGTGCCGGGCCCGATCTTGCCGCCCGCCGCCGCGGGCGCCGGGTCGGGGAACGCCGGGTCGCCGGCCGGCGCCGCCGATGCCGGGGCGGACGCGGCGTTCGACGGCGCGGTCGCGGCGGCGGACGTCGTCGTGTCCTCGGCGGGGTCGCCGCCGCAGGCGCCGAGCAGGATCGCGGATGCCACGAGTGTGGTGAGGAGGGTGATTCGCACGGCCCGGATTCTGGCACAGTACCGCCGCCGCCCGTTGCCCCGCGGCGGGCTGGTCATCCGCCCGCCGGCGGGACCCGCTCCAACTCGTTGGTGTAGTCGCCGTCCGGCCCGTACTGGATGAGCTTCCGCTCGTCGCACAGGTAGCGTTCGGGTTTCACGCCGAGCGGGCCCTTGCCGCTGTTGTTGCGCTTGCCGTTGCGGGTGATGACCCAGCTGATCTCCCCGGACAGTCCACTGAGGACGACGGCGCCGTCGAGGATGCGGTAGTTGCCTCGCGCCACGCCACGGAACGTCTCCTCCCAGTTCGCCCCGTCGAACGTCGCCCGGTAGGGCTCGGAGGTGTTGGCGTCGTACACCGTGTGCCCTTCGCCGTCGAACTCCTGCAGGATCCCGGCGCCGCCGCTGAACTGCTGCCGCTTCGACCCGTAGTCGATGTGGACCTCGCTGCTGGTCTGCCGCCACCTGCCGACCAGGCACGGGTCGAGTCCCGCCGCGACACTCACCGCCGGCGACGGCGACACCGAAGGCGACGGCGACGCGGACGGCGTGGGCAGGATCGCCGGGAGCGCGGCCGACCGCTCGTCCGGCCGCAGCGACCACGCCAGCGCTCCCCCACCGCCGGCCAGCACCGCCAGCCCGACCACGGCCGCCAGCACCACGAGCCGGCGCCGCGACCCTTGAACAGGAGCCACAGACAACGGCGGCAACGGTACGGCGGCCGCGGGCTGGACGGCCATCACCGGGGCCGGCGCCGTTCGGGCCGTAACGGCCTCAGCTGTCGCGGACGGCCCAGCGGACGGCTGGTCGAAACCGCGCAGGCTGCCCTCCGCCACCGCCAGCTCCGGCTGGTCCACCACCACCGGCGCGACGCCAAGGGCCCGCTCCAGCGCGGCCGCCACCGCCGGCATCCGGCTCGACCCGCCCGCCAGGAACACCGCCGCCAGCGACGAGATCGGCTGCCCCGCGACGGCCAGCCCCTCCACGCTCGTGCCGACGGTCCGCTGCAACACCGGCGCCGCCAGCCGCTCCAGCGTGCCCCGGTCGAGCGGCACCTCGACGTTGAACAGCGGCAGGTGTACCAGCGTCGACGGCAGCCGCGACAGCATCTCCTTCGCCGTGCGCACGTTGTCCCACACCTGCTGGGTCACCCGCCGGTCGAGAGCGTCGGCCGGGTTCGTCAGGCGCGGCCAGTAGCCCTGCGGATCCGGCACCGTCTCCCGCAGGTGCGCGAGCAGCGCCGCGTCCACGTCGAGCCCGCCGGCGTCGTCCAGCCCGAGCGTCGCGAGCAGCTCGAACCCGTCGTCCGTGCGCCGCACCACGGACGCGTCGAACGTGCCGGCGCCGAAGTCGTAGACGAGCGCGGTCCCGCCGACCGGCACCCGGTGCCCGGCCACGTCCGCGAAGTAATGCGCCGCCGCGACGGGCTCCGCCACCAGCCGCGTCCCCGCCGGCGCCGCGTCGAGCAGCACCCGCCGCCGCCGCTCGCCCCACGCCGCCGGGCAGGTGACGACGACGCCGGTCAGCGGCCCGCCCGACATCCCGTCCGCCGCCGCGACGGCCCGGTCGAGCACCGCCTTGAACAACCGCCCGACGGGCACCTCGGCATCGCCGAGCAGCACCGTGGCCTCGTCGACCCGGCGCTTCGGGTTCGGCTCCAGCAGCCCGGGACTCGCCATCCCCAGGTGCACCGCGTCCCGCCCGACGACCAGCGCACCGTCCCCGTCCAGGCAGACCGCCGACGGCATCAGCGGCGACCCGTCGAACAACAACGGCCGCGGCTCCCGCCCGTCGACCGCCAGCACCGCCACCGTCGTCGACGTCCCGAAGTCGATCCCCAACCGCGCCACGCCACTACGGTACTGATCCTTCGATATTCTCAACGCGCGTGAGGTCGGGTGGCACGCAATAGTCTGCCGAGCATGCGAATGTTGCACCTGGGGCTCCGGGTCACCGACCTGGAGCGCTCGCTCGCCTTCTACACCGCGGTCGGATACGCCAAGGTCGGCGCTGTCCCCGAGACGGGGTTCGGCAGCCTGACCATGCTGCGGCTGCCCGACGACCCGTTCGTCAGCCTCGAGCTGGTGCACGACCCCGCACGACCAGTTACGGACACCGGCGCCGTCAACCACCTCGTCGTCCAGGTCGACGACCTCGACGCCACCATCGCCGAGCTAGCAACTAGGGGCGTCACGGCCGAGCCGCCGGCGGACCCGGGGCCGGGGATGCGAACGTCGTGGCTCACCGATCCCGACGGCTACCGGATCGAGCTCGTGCAGTGGCCACCGGGTCATCCGGCCGGTATGACGGCGGCCGACTTCGCCTGATGGGCCCGGCCGGCGCACTGGGCGCCGCGGGCGGTTGTGAGCGCGGCCCGCGGCACGAGCGGATACGGTGATCGCGTGGCATGTCGCATCACCGAACTGGTCCTGGACGCCCGTGATCCCGAGCTGCTGGCGCGGTTCTGGTGTGAGGTGCTGGGTTATGTCGAGCTGCAACGCATCGGGGCGGACGTCGAGATCGGGCCGCCCGGCGCCGGCTTCGGCGGCCCGCTGCCCACGATCGTCCTCAACCAGACCGACGAGCCGAAGACCGGCAAGCTGCGGCTGCACATCGACGTGAACGCCACCGACCGGGACCAGGACGACGAGCTGGAGCGGCTGCTCGCGGCCGGCGCCCGCCGGGTCGACATCGGACAGACCGGCGAGGAGTCCTGGCACGTGCTCGCCGACCCCGAAGGCAACGAGTTCTGCCTGCTAAGCCGCCGCGTCCCGACCGTGTAGTCGACCACGGGTGGCGGGACCGTGATCCGTCTGCCGCACTCGCCCGAGCGTGCCAATTCTGCTGCGCCAAGTGGTCTCTGGACTCAGGGTTTGCGCAGGTGGGCGGCAATATGCGAACACGCTGTTCGCGTTTGCCTGCGGGGTGGTTGGAGGGCTAGGCAGGGAAGATGCGAATCCTGGTGACCGGTGGGACCGGGAATGTCGGAAGGCTCGTCGTCGAGCGGCTCGTCCGGGCCGGGGTCATCGTGCGGGTGGTCAGCCGCCGTGCCAATGCCGCGCTGCCCGGTGGTGTGGAGGTGGTTCGGGGAGATCTGGCGGAGCCGGAGACCCTGCGGCCGGCGCTGCGGCAGGTGGACCGGATGTACCTGTTCCCGTCGCCCGCGACCGCGGCCGGCATCGTGCGGCTGGCGGAGCGCGCGGGTGTCCGGCGGGTTGTCACGCTCTCCTCCGGGGCGGTGACCACGGGACACGACACGGACTTCCACCTGCCCGTGGAGCAGGCGGTGCAGGCGTCCGGCATGGAATGGACGCACGTACGGCCCGGCGAGTTCATGCTCAACAACCTCTGGCTCTGGGGGCCCTCGATCCGGGCCGAGCGGGTGGTGCGTGAGCCGTTCCCGGATCGGACCGGACGTCCTGTCCACGAGCGGGACATCGCCGACGTTGCCACGGCCGCGCTGCTCGACGACGGGCACCAGCACACCGCGTACACCTTGAACGGGCCGGACCTGCTCAGCCGGCGTGATCAGGTGCGGGCGATCGCCGAGGCCGTCGGTCAGGACATCAGCTTGGACGTGGTGACGCCGGCCCAGGCCCGTGACCTGTATCTGGCTCAGGGAGGCTTCGCGGCCGCCTCCGCCGACTTCCTCACCGGGTTCCAGGCCTACTCCGGCGGGGCGGCCGACGCCGCACCGGTGTCCCAGCCCGAGCCCGAGGTGCAGGACCGGGCGCCGACGGCGTGGGACGCCATTGGTACACCGGCCCGGACGTTCGGCGCCTGGGCCCGTGAGCACGCGCAAGAGTTCCTGGGCCCTGGCGCGTAGCGCGGCAGGCGAGGATTGTCCTGCGGTTCACGTGGCGGTTGAGTCCGGTGGATAGCGTCCGGCGGTGATGCACGTCTGACGGATGGCGGGACATGTTCGAACGGTTTACGCACAACGCCAGGACTGCTGTGGTGCTCGCGGAGGACGCCGCCAGGGTCCGTGGTCAGGCCGCGGTCGACACCGGGCACCTGCTCAGCGGGCTCGTCAGTGAGGCCCTTGGCCCGGCGAACTCGGCGGCCGCCGTGCTCGCCGGGCTCGGCATCGACGTGGCCGCCCTGCGCCGGCGGGCCGACGCGGCCCTTACCCCGGGATCCGGGGCGCCGGCCGGAGCCATCCCGTTCACGGAGCCGGCGAAGCAGGTCCTGCTGCTGTCGCTGCGCGAGGCGCTGCGGCTCCGGCACGAGCACGTCGGCACCGAACACCTGCTTCTCGGGCTCATCAGCGAGGCACACGGCACGGCGGCGACGGTCCTGAACCATGCCGGTGTGTATCTCGGGCGAGTGAGGGTGCAGGTCGAGCGCCTGCCTGCCCGCCAGGTCCAAGCGCCTCCGGCGGCCCGCACCGGCTGACACCGTCGGTGCGGCGGGGGTCCCGCCGCACCGAAGCTTCCCGGGTCAGGACTGGGTGTCTGGTGCTGCGGTCCGTCGCCGGTAGGTGAGCCCGACGACGCCGTTGGCGAAGGCGACGCTGCTGACCAGGTCGAGAGCGCGCGGCTGCGCGATGTCGAACAGGGTGGTCCCGCTGCCCACGAGGTACGGGTACACGGTCAGCCGGTACTCGTCGACGAGGTCGTGGCGGACGAGGGACCGCACGAAGCTGATGCCGCCGTATGCGGCGATCTCGCCGTCCCCGTCGGCCTTCAGCTTCGCGACCTCCTCGACGAGGTCGCCGCGGGCGATCGTGGTGTTGTCCCAGTCGGCGCGCTCGAGGGTGCGGGAGAAGACGACCTTGCGTCCCTTGTTCAGGATGTCGGCCGTGGGATCGCCGGTGACGTTCGGGAACCAGCTGGCAAAGCCCTCATAGGTGACCCTGCCGAAGATGTGGACGTCGGCGCGTTGTTGCACGTCCGCTGTCCAGGCCGCGTGCTCCGGGTCGTCGGGAACGGTGCGGCAGAAGTCGAAGAAGGGGCTGCCCGCCTCGCCGATGACTCCGTCGAGGGAGTAGTCACCCACCCCCACCACCAAAGTGCGCATCAGTGTTCTCCTGTCGTGGAAACGGTCAGTCGCTGGTCTGGAGCTCGGCCGGGAGGCCGTCGAGGTGTACCTCGACCCACATGGGGCGCCAGTTCTTGATTTCGTGGTAGCGGCGCAGCGCCACCAGGCCGCCGAGCGCGCCCAGCCAGCCGTCGTACGGCGCCTGGGTCTCGTCGAATCCACTGTGGACGAACGTGAGCCGGGTGCGCCCGTCGGAGTCGGCAAGCTCCCACGACTGGACCATTTCGCCCCAGTCGATCGACATGGAACGGCCAGGCTGGATGTCGACGACGCGGGCGGGGTAGCTGTTCGCCTCGAAACCGCCCATCGCCCAGCGGCCGCCGGGGTACAGCTCGGCCTCCACCTTCACGCCGGCCCACCGGGAGAACTGCTCCGGCTCGGTCAGCGACTCGTAGACCGCCATCCGGTCGGCGTCGATCAGCACCTCCTGGCGCAGCACCGCGCTGGTGAAGTCGCACCGCGCGACGGGTTCCCGCCCTTCGGCGTAGTCGACCAGGTTGGCCAGGGTCAGCACCCAGTAGGTGTGCATCAGGCTGCGGTTGCCGGGCTCCGTCAGCAGCTCGGGCCAGCCGGGCACCTCGGTCTGGGTGATCGTCAGCAGGGTCGACTCGCTGTCCCCGCCCGATCCTGACTCGGCGGCCAGGTCGATGTCGACGGTGGTGGCGATGCCGTCGAGCTCCCAGTCGAAGCGCAGCGAGGTGTCGTCGACGTGCAGCAGGCGCTGGTGCGGCGCTGCGCCGTCCGGGGTGAAACGACCCCAGAACTCGTACCGGTCGGGCAGGTCCACCGCGGCGTGTTCGGCGAGCCAGACCTGCAACGCCGCCGGGTCGGTGAGCGCGCGGTGCACCGCGCTGGGCGGGGCGGCGATCCGGAGGCGCTTCTTCAGCGTGGTCATCTGTCTTCTCCTTGTCGACTTCTGGTGTCTTCGTCGCGGGGGCGGTCGGGATAGCAGGCGACGGCGAGTTTGAACGCGTCGCCTTCCGCGCCGCCGTACTTGGTGAAGAGGTCCTGCAGGGCGGCCTTCAGGTCGGCCATGAACTCGGGGCGCCGGTCCGGTCGCACCCGGATCTCGCCGGAGACGCCGAGCGACGGCAGGTCCGGCTCGTCCGCGCCCGGCTCGCCGGCACGGCGCGCGGCAACCCGGCGGGCCGCTTGGGCGTGCAGGGCGGCTACGTCGAACTGGACCTCTTCCATGAGGTCGAGGAGATAGCCGAGGCTGGCCTCGTCGCGGTGCTGGCGCTGGCCGATCCGGCCGACGAGGCGGGGGGAGAGCCAATAGGCGCGCGCGGCGGCCTGGTAGACGCCCTCGTTGATGCCGCGCACCCGGCGCTCGGTGACCTGGTTGACGAGGCCGTGCTCGACGAGCCGCTTGACGTGGTAGTAGACGCGCTGCTGCGTCTGGTCCAGGCGGGCGGCGACCTCGGTGCAGGAGCGCGGCTCGGCCAGCTGCCGCAGCACCTCGATGCGCTGGGGTTTGAGCAGCGTCTCGGCCTGTTCGACGCGCTCCAGGTACAGAAGGTCTCTCATGACAAAAACAATCCTGTACGTACAAAAACTTTTTGTCAATCGCGCGACGGGTGGACAGCCGGCACGGTTTTCAGGACGCGCTGGGCAGGTCCTCGACGTCGGTGGGCTTGGCGTCGGTGGGCTTGGCGTGGCGGCGCCGGTACCGTTCGGCGGCCAGCCCGCCGACGGTGAGCACGAGCAGCGTGGCCAGCGCGGCCCACATCGGCCACGCGCCCGGCCGCCAGCCGTACGCGCCGACCGTGACATAGGCGGTGGTGGCCGGCAGGATGCCCACCGCCGTCCCGGCGATGAAGTCGCGCAGCCGCACCGAGGTGAGCCCGGCCAGGTAGTTGACCGCGGTGAACGGCACGACCGGGATCAGCCGGGCGACGACGATCGTGCGCAGCCCATGCCCCGCCAGCAGGGTGTCCAGGCGGTCGAGGCGTCCCCCGGTGAGCCACCGCACGGTGTCACGGCCGAGCAGCCGGCCCAGGTAGAACGCCGCCACCGCGCCGAGCATCGCCCCGGCGACGACGATCCCGAGGCCGGCCACCACCCCGAACAGCGCTCCGGCCGCCAGCGTGAAGACGGTCTTCGGCAGCGGCGACAGCGACACCACGGCATACAGCGCGCTGAAGGCCACCGGTGCCCACCACCCGAGCGCGAGGACGTCGCTGCGCAGCCGTTGCGCATCGGGTACCCCGACAGCGATCGCGGCCGTCACCAGCACCGCCAGAAGCGCCAGGAGGCCGGCACCACGGAGCAGTCCAGCGCGAACGGTCATGATCCCATCATGCTGCCGAGCACCTCCGCGCGCGCGGCGTGGACGCTGCACATTTCCTGCAACCGCCGGCGGCGTTCGGGTGGCCGGGATTCGCCTAGAGTGACGGCCATGGATGAGGTGGTGGGTCGCCGCACCGTCGCGTTCGCCGGGGAGGGAGCCGGGGTGGGCGAGCTGTCCTGGGGGCAACTCGACGTCTGGCTCAAGATGCGCAGGCTCGGCCGGACGTTCGCGATGGGCGGGGCGCGGCCGCTGTCGCCGGGTACCACCGTCGATGACGTGGCCGCGGAGCTCGCGTACCTGATGGGGCGATACCAGTCGATGCGGACCCGGTTCGAGCCCGCCGCCGGCGATCGCCCGCCGCGGCAGGTCGTCCACGACCACGGCACCATCGACCTCGAGATCATCGCCGCCGGGCACGGGCAGGACGCGGAGGACGTCGCCCGGCGGTACCGGACGGCACCGTTCGACTACGCCGGCGAGTGGCCGGTGCGGATGGGTGTGGTCGTGGACGGCGACCGGTGCACCCACGCCGTCCTCGTCATGTCGCATCTGGTGTTCGACGGGGCCGGTGCGGTCGTCATGATGGCCGAGACCGCCGCCCGCACCACCGCGCCGGTGCGCGGCATCGCGCCCCTCGAACAGGCCCGGCAGCTGGCGATGCCGGCGGCACAACGGCACAACGCGGCCGCGCTGCGGCACTGGGAGACGCGGCTGCGCCAGATCCCCGTGCCGGTCATGCCGCCGTCGCGGGACGTGCGCAGTCCCCGCTACCACCACGGCGTGTTCCGCTCCACGGCGCTGCCGGCGGCCCTCGCGGCCGCCGCGCGGGAGCACGGCACGGACACCGCGGCCGTGCTCCTGGCCGTGTTCGCGATGGCGTTCGCGGAGGTGACCGGGGTCCTCGTGCTGCCGTTGCGGTTGATGGCGAGCAACCGGTTCCGCGCCGAACTGGACGGCAGCGTCTGCCCCGTGTCGCAGAACGGCTTGTGCGTGCTCGACACGACCGGCGCGTTCGGCGACGTCGTGCGGCGGGCCCGGGGCGCGGCGATGACCGCGTACAAGCATGCGTACTACGACCGGCGCGCGCTCGAGGCCCGTGTCGCAGCGGTCGTCGCCGACCGGGGTCCGGGGGTCGACCTGGACGTGAACTTCAACGACCGCCGGTTCGGCGGCTCGCTGCGGACCGTCCCGCTCCCGGCCGGCCCGGACAGCGAGTTCGCGTGGGTCAGCGCGCACGACGACCCGCAGTCCGGGTTCTTCCTCAGCGTCGACGGCTCCGACGAGGTGCTGGAGATGACGCTGTACGTCGACAGCCACTTCCTCGCCCCCGACGACGCGGCGGGCGTGCTGTGGGCGATGGAGACGACCGCGGCCCGCGACAGCACTGTCGGCATTGCGGCACCAGCCCCGTGACCTGCGGGTTGTGGTGTGCGCACCACAACCCGGGCTGGTCCTGCCACGACTGACGGGCCGGTGGCACGCCAGCATGCTGGGCCCATGTCAAGCCTGAACTCCGGGGCCGGCCTCGCCCGCCTCGTCGGTTGCATCCTCACCGCCGTCGCCGCCGTCATGGCGGGCGGCACCGCGCTGGTCCTCACCAGCCTGCCGGCCACACCGAGCGGCGACGACCTGATCGCCGCCGTCACGGTCGCCGCGCTCACCGTGGTGCTCTTCGCCATCGGGGTACCCCTGTTCGTCATCGGTGCACGTCGGCTCGCCCGGCAGCGACGCGTCCTGCGTACCGGCGTGCCCTGCCTCGCCACGGTCGTCGCCGCCCACAACGTGACCAGCACCGAGGACGATGACCCGGTCGCCCGGATCACCCTCGCGGTGCCGGTCGCGGCCGGCGGCACCGTCACCGCGGTGGTGCGCCAGGTGGTCCCGGCCCGCCTCCGCCGATCCGTCGCGCCCGGCGCCGTGCTGCCGGTGCGCGTGGACCCGGCCGACCCCACGTTCGCCGTCATCGACTGGACGCACACCCCGCAACGGCACCACATCGCCGGCGACGTCGCCGTCGACCTGGCCGGCGCGCTGCTGTTCTAACCGGCCGGGCGGCCACCGCGACGGCCTGCTGGCCGCGGCGGTGGCCGCCGAGTTCGGCTGACGGCGCACACCCGGCCTCAGAACTGGGTGTGCGTCATGGTGTACCAGGTCGGGGCGAACACCGTCAGCGCCATCACCACGAGCACGACGAGCGACGTGCGGACGCGCGGGGTGGTGAGCGGCGCGGGTGCGATGGGCCGCAGCCGCGACCGTCCGGCCGCGAGGAACGCGGCCACCGCGCCCAGGACGACGGTGGCGGGCACGAGTGCGTACTCGCCCCGCACGACGTGGAAGCCGGCGGCCAGCAGCATGGTGAGCGCGAGACCGGCGGCGGCCAGCGGCGTGAGCTTCGGCGAGACCCGGGTGATTGCGGGCAGGATCAGGCCGATGCCGCCGAGCACCTCGACGACGCCGATGCAGACGATAAGGGGTTGTGGCACCGCGGCGTACCAGGCCACGGCCCGGGGTGCGGCGGCGTAGAGGGTGCCGTCGTACAGCAGCACCTTGCCGAAACCGCTGCCGGCGAAGAAGAAGCCCCACACGATCTGCAGTGTCCACAGGACACCGTTGAGGGTGAACCAGGACGTGCGGGTGCGGATGGCCTGGGCGTTCATGGCGTGCCTCCTGCGTGTCGTTCAGGTGTTGCTGACAGGAGGTATCCGAGCATCGTGGGGTCGGGGTCCGCGCCGTGCGTGGGACACCATGGGACACCGGCGACGCGGCCCAGCAGCGTAAACATGACCGTGAACCGTGGCCGCGAACCGGGACGGCACCGTGTTGTTCGTGCTGGGCGCGCGCATCTGCCGCAGTGCCCGTCGGTCAGGCGCCCACCCGCCGACCTGCCAATGGTCAGGCCGAAGAACGAATGCGTTTGTCGCAGACCCGGCAGGCCTGGAAGTACATCGGGCTGTCGAAGCCTCCCGGACCGATGTCCACGTGCTCGACGCCGCCGAGCTGCGCCGGGCCCATGTCGTGCCAGACGCGGTAATTCGTGTGCTCCAACTTGCCGCACTGGTCACACAACGAGAATTGCTTGCACGGCCCCTGGAACATCACTTTGACGAGCTTGCTCTTGGCCGGGAAGTCGGGAAGCTGCGGCAATGCGCTGAAATAGTGCCACGTGAACTGGTGTTCCGGCCGAAATTTGATCTCCTGACAGATCCGGCACGTCCGCACCATGCCGCAGGTCGCCTCGTTGCACGGTGAGCGTCTGCGCCACTCATCGAACGAGTGCTCAATCCGATTGCGAACGCTCGGGCAGCCGGTGCAGGTGAACGTCTGCTTCTTGACGACCGGCTTGCCGTTGGGGTGCACGACGCTCCAGTTGCCGCCGACGCCCTCGGCCTTCGTGTCGGCGGGCGACTCGTCCTGCTTGTAGAGGTACAGCGGCCAGCCGTCGAGGGTCACCTGGGTGAAGCCGTCGGCGCGCTGGACCGAGCCGACCAGGGCCGGGTTCACGCCGGCGAGCTTGACCGGGGTGCCGTCGGTGAGCAGCGGTGGCCAGATGACCAGGCAGTCGCCGACGCAGTTCACCTTCGGCGGCTTGTTCTCGTCGGCCTCGAAGCGGTACACGACACGGTCCTTGAACCGCACGACGTCGGCCTCGGCGCCGCCGACCTTCGCCTTGCCGGCGGTCAGGCCGATCGGCTCGGGTTTCGGCGTCGGGACCGTCACCGCGGTCCCGACGGTGAGGTCCGCGTCCGCGGCGGATGACGCCGACGCGGGCGGGTTCGCGGCGGGCTTGGCGTCGGAACCGCACGCGGTCAGGCCGCCCAGCGCGACGACGAACACGAGAGCGGCGGAAAGGGCTTTCACGGGAGTTCTCCTTGAGACATCGAGGGCGCGAATGTGTTGCAGCCCAACGGGACCAAGGCGGGCGCCCGGATCGTGTCGCGGCCCCGCATCGGCAAGGCCGGGCAGACCCCGGACTCGCGGGTGTGGACGAAGCTGTTCCCGAAGGTCATCGACGCCAACAACAAGGTCGTGCGGGGTGCCACCTCGTTCGCGTTCCAGCCGAGCCTGCAGCCGGGCAGCCGACCGCTGTGCATCGACGTCGTCGGCGACTCGCAGCAGGAGGGCGCGGCTCTGGAGTTGCGGCCGTGCGACGGTACGCCGAGCCAGGCGTTCGTGTTCCTCACCAACGACGTCCAGACGTTCGTGCAGAACGCGGGCAGCGGCCTGCAGATGACCGTCGAGGCCGACGGCACCGTGGTGCAGCGCGGCTTCTTCAAGCGGGTGCCGAACGAGTCCCGCGAGCAGACCCGCGAGCGCAACCGTCTCACCAACACCCAGCTGTTCCGGGCGGGCCCGCGCGAGCTGGGCGTCGGCGGCGCGTGACGGATCAGTGAAGGCCCGGGACGGGTGGAGTAATCGTTGCCCACGGCCCGATTACTCCACCCGTTCTCGCTACCTGGGCGCGGCCCGATCGTTGAGCCCGCGGACCCAGGCGAAGGAGGCGGCCGATGCAGCACGTCCAGGTGTACCGCTACTGCGTCACCCTCGCGTGCGGCGACGAGCCCGCGGCACGGGCCGCCACCCTGGAGGCGTTCCGCGCGGCGGCGGAGCGGGACGCCGGCGAGGACGGGCCGGCGGCGCTGTTCACGCTTGCCCGCGCCGCCGTCAAGGCCGAGCTGCGGCAGCGGAAGGCGACCGGAGTGCCCGCCGCCGGCACGCTGTACGCCGCCCGCCCGGCCCTCGACGAGCAGCACTGGAACCTCCTGGCGCTGATCCTGCCCGAGTACGCGGACCGCCCCCGCCACCGGCAGGTCGACCTCGCCGCGGTCGCGGCGGCCGCCGGCAAGAAGGTCGATGTCACCCGGAAGGCGGTCGACCGGTTGGTGGAACCCGGCGGCCATCTCGACGTCGCCATGTTCACCGCTGACGCGACCGCGGCCGCCACGGACGGTGGCGCGGGCTGCCGGGAACTGGCCACCATTGTCACGACAGCGAAGCGGTTGCGGCCGGCGGTGCGCAAGGCGGTGGCGGCGCACCTGCCCACCTGCGCGACGTGCACCGCCGCGCTGGAGGCACGCCCGAGCGCTCTGGCCGTGCTGAGCGCCCTCCCGATCCCTGCCGTGCCGGACGACCTGGCCGCGCTGGACCTCGCCGCGCTGGACCTCGCCGCGCTGGACCTCGCCGCGCCGGACCTCGCCGCGCCGGACCTCGCCGCGCTGGACCTCGCCGCGCCGGACCTCGCCGCGCCGGGCCTCCCCGCGCCGGACACCGCCGCCCCAGAACCCGCCGCCCCAGAACCCGCCGCCCCAGAACCCGCCGCGCTGGATGCCGCCGCCGCGCCCGCGGCTCCGGAGACCGGCGACGACACCGATGTCACCGTTGAACTGCTGCCGGTGGCGGGCCAGGAAGCAGCCCCGGACGATGACCGTCCACTGTCGACGGTCTACTACCCGGTGCCGGCCGTCGCCTCCGTCCGGCTGCCGCTGCTGCGGCGGCCGCCGGTGCTGCTGGCCATCCTCGTCGTGCTGCTGACCGTCGCCGCCGTCGCCGGGTTCCTCGGCGTCCGCAGCGGGTCCCCGGAGGGTCTCGCCGGAGCGGCGGTGTTCTCCTCGGCGCCGGTCACGGGCCCGGCCGCTCCGCCGCCCGCGTTGGTGCCGCCGGGCGTCGCGGGGTCGGGGTCGGCGGGCGCTGGTCGTACACCTGCCGCATCGGGACACGCGAAGGTCCCGGCCGGTCCGTCGGCGCTGCCGGCGGCGTCCGTGTCCACGGGTGCCGACGCGCCGCTCGTCCCGGCCGGGGACCGTCTCCGTGAGGTGTTGCCGCTGCTGGTGCAGGTGCCGGGGTGTCCCGGGCAGACGTTCGGCGGCTCGTGCTACTCGGTCCAGCCGTTCACGCTGCCGCTGTCGGTGGTGGTCCCGGCGGGGTACGACGAGGCGCGGCTCGCCGACGCGCTCCAGTGGACGGTGCGGGCGCAGACGGTGCTCGGGCCGGTGCAGTTCCGCGGGCGGGGCAACCACGCGCGGGTCACGGTGACCGACGGCGGGCAGGCCACGCCGCCGACGATCTGGACCATGCAGGCGGCCCTGACCGTCGGCGGGGAGACCCACCTGAGCAACGAGGTGACGCTGCGGGTGTACGCGACGACCTGACCCAGGAGTCAGCCGAGGTGGACGACCCGCGCCCAGTCCGGCGGCGGGTCCGGCACGTGGTCGGGATCCGCCTCGTTCCACGAGCTGCGGCGGGGGAACAGCCCGACGACGGTCCGGCACGGCGGCCGGACCGTGGGCCACGGCGTCTGCCCGTCGGTGAGGACCACGACGACGTCCGGGCGCGGCGCCGTGCGCAGCGCCCGCGCGAACCCGGCGCGCAGGTCCGTCCCGCCGCCGCCGACCAGCGGGATCCCCTCGGCCCGGCACAGCGGGTGCGCGACCCCGGCCGCCGCGTCGCACGACAGGACCCGGACCAGGTCGCGCCGGCCGCCGACGGCCCGGCCGATCGCGGCGACCTCCAGCAGCGCGCTGCCCAGCTCGGCGTCGCTCACCGACCCTGACGTGTCGATGATGACGCTCACCTGCGGCGGGTGGCGGCGCAGGCTCGGCAGGATGACGCCGGGAAGGCCCGCGGAGCGTCGCGCCGGCCGCCCGTACGTGTAGTCGTCTCCCCCAGCGGCGCCGGCCGCCGCGGCGCGGACCGCGGCACCGAGCAGCGCCCGCCACGGCTGCGGCGGGTGGAATGCCTCGTCGGCCCAGCGCCGCCAGCCTTTCGGAACGTCGCCGGGGCGGGCGTTGATGCCCTGGGCGACCCGGAAGCGGACCGCGTCCAGCTCGTGGCGGCTGAGCCCGTTGGCGCCGTCCTCACCGAGGTCCCATTCCCGCTCGAGGCCGTCGGCGCCGCTGCCGCAGTCCAGCCAGACCATGCCCTGCGTGTACGGGCCGAGCTGGAACTGCCGCAGGTAGTCCTCCATCAGCTGCCCGTCGTCCAGGCCCAGGTCCGCGGCGCAGACGGCACCTGCGGGGCGGGCCAGGCCGTCGCCGTAGACGTCGTCGTTGATCTCGCAGTCGGCGGCGATGTTCATCCGCAGCCGCTCCCCGGGCCCGTGCAGGTCGCGGTCCAGCGCCACCCGGTCGCCGCGGCCGTGGTGGTCGCGCAGCAGATGTGAGACCTCGTGGACCCACACGCCGGCGAGTTCCTCGACCGGGGTCTGCGCGACGAATGCGGGTGAGGCGTAGCAGCGCCAGTGCCGGTCGACCGCCATCGTCGGCACTCGCCGCGACTCGACCACGTGCAGCGCGAACAACGCGGTCGCGAGGTAGGGCCGGGCCCGGGCGGCGTGCAGCCGCGCGGCGAACAGCTTGTCGAAGTCGAGCCCCGGCACCGTTTCCGGCGCCCCTCCGCGTGCCGGCACCCTTCCGGCCGCCGGCATCCTTCCGCGTGCCGACACGGGCGCGGGCGTAGGCGCCGACGGGGGCGCAGGCGCTGACGGGGGCGCAGGCGCCGACGCGGGCCCGGGCGCAGGCGCAGGCGCTGACGGGGGCGCAGGCGCTGACGCGGGCCCGGGCGCAGGCGCAGGCGCGGGCGTGGGCGCTGACGGGGGCGCAGGCGCCGACGCGGGCGCCGGGCTCGGCGCCGTTGTGGGCGGCATCAGGCGGCCACCGCCGCGGCGACCCGCGCGCCCGCCCGGTCAGCGCGCTGCGACAGCGACACCGCGCCGGCGAGCCGTTCGATCAGCTCCGGCACGTCCCAGTCGACGCGGCGCAACGCGGCGAGCGTGGTCGCCGGGACCACGACGAGGTCCGGGGCGCCGGTGTCCAGGGCCCGCGCCAGGATCGCCCACGCCGCGTCCCACCGGGCCTTCTCCGGCCGGTTGCGGACCGCCTCGACGACGCCGTCGAGGACCGCCTGGCGCAGGTCCCCGCGCTCCGGCAGGGTCGCCGCCGCCGGGTCCGCAAGGAGCGTCTCGGGATCCGGCAGGTCCATCCGGTCCAGGCTCGCCAGCAGCTCCAGGCCCGGCCCGTCGCCGACGGTGCCGCGGACCAGCATCGACAGCACGTCGCGGGACGTGCCGGCGGCGGTGGCGAACGCGGTCAGCCGCAGCGCCATGTCCCAGCTGCGCGGCGACGGCCACGGCCCGCCGCGGCGGGTCTCGCTGCTCGGCAGCTGGTGCACCAGCCGGGGCCGGGCGGCCAGCAGCCCGCACACGGCCCGGCGGGCGAACGCGACCGACGCGCCCAACCGTCCAGGGTCCAGCCGCGGCAGCGACGCGCGGGGCCAGGTACCGCCCAGGCCGCGGACCACCACGTCGTGGTCGTGCGCCCACTGCAGGTGGACGAACCGGTTCGCGAGGGGCGCGCTGAGCTCCCAGCCGTCCGCGGCGGAGGACCGGGGGTTGGCGGCGGCCACGATCCGCACGCCCGGCGGCAGCCGGAGCGCGCCGACCCGCCGCTCCAGGACCAGCCGCAGCAGCGCCGCCTGGACCGCCGGCGGTGCGGTGGACAGCTCGTCGAGGAACAGCAGGCCCCGGCCGGCGCGGACGAGGCGCACGGCCCAGTCCGGCGGGGCCATCGGCACGCCCTGGACCGCCGGGTCGTCGCCGACGACGGGCAGCCCGGAGAAGTCCGACGGCTCGTGGACGCTCGCGATGACGGTGGTCAGCGGCAGGTCGAGCGCGGCGGCGAGCTGGGTCAGGGCCGCGGTCTTGCCGATGCCGGGCTCACCCCACAGCAGGACCGGCAGGTCGGCGGCGACGGCGAGGGTCAGCGCCTCCAGCTGCACGTCGGCGCGCGGTTCGGTGTCGGTGTCGTGCAGCAGGGCAAGCAGTTCGGCGGCGACGTCGAGCTGATCGGTGTACGCGGGCATGAGGCATCACCTTTTGAGGAGTCGGGGTGGGAGAAGGAGGTCAGCGGGACGACGCGTGGCGCGGGCGCGACCGGGAGACCCGGCGGCCGTCGCGGTGTGCCGGGCCCGGGCCGTCTCCGGCGAGCCCGGCGCGGAAGAGACCGTGCGCGACCTTGCGCAGCGCCGCGGTCTCCAGCTCCTCGCGCAGCGCGCCGTGCCGCAGCAACGCGTCCGCGCCGAGCAGGCCCTCGACGACGGCGAGGGCACCGGCGGCGTCGCCGTGGTCGAGGCGGGCCCGCACGTCGGTGAGGCACTCCGGCCGGCGGTGCGCCTCGTCGATCGCCTGCAGGCACGGCAGCGGGGTGCCGCCGAGCGCCGCGAGCAGCTCCTCGCGGCGGACCTCGGCCGGGTCGTGGTCCAGCGCGACGAGCACGCCGTCCACGAGGCCGATGCGATGCCGTTCGCCCCGGCAGGCGACGGCCCGCGGTGCGTCCACATCGTCCGGCGGCGCTGCGTCCGGCGGTGGCCGGTCTGGTGCGATGGCCGCGGCGACCAGTGGGTGCAGCCGGTCCGCGTCGAGCAGCCCGGCCCGCAGCAGCTCCACGTCCGGCAGCACCCACGTCGCCGCGTCCGGCAGGACCGGGTCGCGGCCACGCGCCGGCACCACGGTGCCGCCGGCGTCGACCGACAGCCGGCGCTTCGCGCCCAGCCGCACGGTCACGGTCGTGCCCGGCAGCCCGTCGGCGTGCAGCAGGATCGCGGCCTCCGCGGCCCACCGGTCCACGGCATAGTCGGGTCCCGGCGGCGCACCGGCCAGCACGCCGCCGCGACCGGCCCGGATCCGTAGCTCACCGGACCGGCGCGCGTCCCAGAGGTGCCGGTGCAGATCGAGCCGGAACCGCTGGTCGGGATGCGGATGCGGATGCGGTACGCCACCGCGCACCGAGCCGCCCCAGACGGCGAGGCTGACCCGCTGGCCGGCGTCCGCCCAGGCCGGTGGCGTGCGGGCAACGAGGTGCACGCCACCGTCGTACCGGGCCAGTGACACGGTCAGTCCGGGGCGCAGCAGCCCGTCCGGAGCGATCCGCGGCATGTGCCAGCGCAACAGGTCCGGCGCCAGGTGCCGCAGGTCGGCGCGGATGCGTGCCGACAGTGTCGCGCCGCCGGCCCGGGCCAGGGCCCGCAGGTCGAGATCGACGTCGACGCGCGCGGCGGCGCACGCCCCGGCCCAGTCACCGGCGTGCCGGCGGGCGGTCGCTGCTTTGATCATGGAGGGCGGCACGGCGAACTCGCGCACGCGCAGCCAGAAGGTGCGGCGGGATTCCCCATTCGCGTCGGGAGAGTGCATCAGCACTCACTTCGCGCGGATGGGACCCCCAATCTCTGACATGAGGTAGTCATCGGCGGGAGCATACAACGTCCCCCGCCGCACCGCAGCCCTCCACCCGCATCCGTCCGGCACACAGGGCTCCCGGCGGCGGGGCGAGTTGGCCAGGTAACCGCGCGGGTACGTCGCCGGCCGCGGTGAGGCGGGCCAGCAGCTGGTGCGATGCCGGCTCGTCCGCGTCGTCGCCGAACGTCATGGTGCCCAGGCACAGCTCGCTGAATCGACTAGCATTCGGCGATGGAGGAGCTGCTGCGCGCCGCCGGCCTGGCGGGCCGGTTGACGCACGAGCACGAGGTCGACGGTGAGCGGTTCGTCGTGGTGCGGCTCGACGGCGGGTTCGAGGAGGCGCGGCAGCGGGTCCGGGCCGTGTCGGCAGCGCATTATCCGGTGCTGCTGGCGGACACCATGCACCTGGACCGGGACTTCTTCCGCGCCGACGGCCGCCTGAGCTCGCCCGCCGACGTGCTGCGCCGGGCGCAGACCGTGGACCTGGACGCGCACGTCGCGCGGTGGCAGGCGCGGCAGGACGCGGAGACCCTCGGCACCGGCGACGAGGGCCACCACCTCGACGCGTACGACGTGACCGCTTATGGCGCGCCGCAGTTCCTGGCGATCCTGCCGCGGCCGGAGCCGTGGGCCGCGTTCGCCTACGTCGACGCGTACGGCGGGGTCGGCCTCCCGCCGGAGCTCATGGTCGCGGCGGCGCGCCGGTGGCACGAGCGGCACGGCGCCGAGCCGACGGTGATCGGTCTCGCCACCGGGTTCGCGGTGCCGCGGCCACCGACCGGTCCGGCGGACGCCGAACGGCTCGCCGTCGAGCACGTCAGCCTCGCCGGGCTGACCGCGGGCACGACCGTGCGCGCGTACGCGAGGGCCCTGACCCGGCTCGGGCACTGGACGCTCTACGACCGCCCCTGAACCTCGGCGGGGCCGGCCAGGAAACCCGCCGCGGAGACCAGGACCGGGTGGTCGGCGGCGACCCGCGGCGTGAGGATGCGGTGCGCCTCGGCCGCCATGGCCCGGGCGGGCGCGCGCTCGCCGCGGCCGGCGGCCAGCGCCGCCAGGTTGTGCAGCGTCAGCGCGACCTCCGGATGGTCGGGTCCGAACGTGCGGCGCTTGCCGTCCAGCGCGCGCCGGTAGAGCTCCTCCGCGCCCGCCGGGTCGCCGGCGTCGGCCAGGACCGCGGCCAGGTTGTGCAGGTTGGTGAGGACGTCGACGTGGTCCGGCCCGTGCAGGTCGGTGAAGTACCCGATCGCCCGGCGCAGCAACGGCTCCGCCTCCGCGTGGTTGCCCCGCGCCTGCAGCAGCGCGGCGAGGTGGGCCTCGTCGGCGACGACCGCCGGGTGCCCGGGCGGGAAGGCGGCGCGGTGCAGGGCAAGGGAGCGCCGCGCGTACGCCTCGCCCTCGGCCAGGTCGCCGCGGCTGTGCGCGAGGCCGGCGAGGTTGTGCCAGACCGCGGCGAGGACGGGATGCTCGGGGCCGTACGCGTCCTCCAGCACGGCCCGCACCGTCGCGTAGCGGGCACGCGCGTCGTCGAGGCGACCGGCGAACTTGTACAGCACCCCGAGCTCGTTGTGCAGCGGCACCATCTCCAGGGCGCTGTAGCTCGCCGCCGCGTCGTCGCACGCGACGCGGTACACCTGCTCCGCCTCGAGGTAGCGGCCCTGCCGGCGCAGGTTCCCGCCGAGGCCGAGGGCCGCCTGGACGCGCAGCCGCAGCAGCACGTCCGGCTGTGCCGGCAGCGCGCCCATGATGGCGGCGGCCCGGCGGTGGTGCGCCTCGGCCGGCCCGTGCGCGCCGAGCTCGTCCTCGGCGCTGCCCAATAGCGTCAGCACGTTGGCGACGTCGGGACTGCCGGCACCGGCGTGCGCCTCGAGGATCTCGAGGGCACGCCGGCACAGGTCCGCGGCCAGCGGGTAATGGCACTCGTCCCAGGCGGACAGCGCCCGGTCGTGCAGGGCGACCGCCTCGTCGACGGGATCCGGTGTCATGCTTCGCTCCCGCCGCCCGCGCCGTGGATCAGACCAGCCGGGTGACGGCCTGGCTGTGGTTCCAGCTCAGGCCCCGCCCGGTGGCCACGGCCTGGCTGTGGTTGATGGTCAGCCCCCGCCCGGCGGACACGGCCTGGCTGTGGTTGGTGGCGAGGCCGTCGGCCCGCACCTGGGTCCGGACGGCGGGCGCCTCGGTGGTCGAACGCTGCATCGGAATGCTCCTTGGATTCGATTTCGTGAGGCCCGGCGGGTGGCCCCGGCCGGGCTCCATGAGCGTGCCCGGCACCGCTTGGCCCGAACTTGCGATGCACTTGGAAGCCGGCGCCAAGCGTTCGGCAAGACACCCGGCACAGACTCCGCCGACACCATCGACGACCGCGGCGGATCTGAGGAGCACACGATGGACGACACCCGGCCGGCACTCCGGCTCCCCGTCGCGCTGCGGTTGCTGCTGTGCGGTGACGTCGTGTCGGCCGTGGGGATCGGGCTCACCCAGCCGTACCTGGTGATCCTGCTGCACTCGGTGAAGGGCGTCCCGCTCGTCACCGCCACCGCGATGACGTCGCTGCTGGCCCTGGCGAGCTTCCCCGGCAACTGGCTCAGCGGCGCGCTCGCCGACCGGTACCGCGGCCACCGCGTGATGACCGGCGGCCTGGCCGTGACCGTCTGCGGGCTGGTCCTCGTCGCCACCGGCGGGCACCCGGTGCTGCTCGGGTGCGCCGTCGCCGCCGTCGGGTTCGGCTGGTCGGTGACGCTGCCCGCGTACGCGACGCTGATCGCCGGCCTGGTCCCGGAGGCGGCGCAGGGCCGGGCGTTCACGCTGCAGTTCGCCCTGTTCAACGCCGGCATGGGCGCCGGTTCCGCGGCCGGGGTGCTGGTCGGCACCGACGACCTCACCGGGCTGTGGTGGGTCGCGGCGGCCACCTGCCTCGTCGCGGTCGCCGCCGTGTGGGCCTCGTACACCAGGGCACCCGCCGGCACCCCCGCTGCCCGCGACCGCGACGCGGCACCGGCCGGCGGCTACCGGGCGTTGCTCGCCGACCGGGCGCTGCTGCGGGTGCTGCTGGTCGCCCTGCTGATGTCCGCCGCCGGGTACGGCGTCTACAACGCCGGGCTGCCGGTCGTCGCCGTCACCGGCGGGGACCCGGGCGCCATGGCATGGGCGAGCGTCGCCAACTGCCTGACCATCGTCGCCGGTCTCCCCCTGGCGTTGCGGGCCGGCGCGCGGCTGCGGCCTCCGCAGCTGATCGCCGCCGCCGCTGCCGTGTGGTCGGCCGGCTGGCTGCTGTGCGCCGTCGAGGCGCGGTCACAGCTGCTCGGGGCGGGCGTCACGCTGCCGCTCGCGGCGGTGCTCATGGGCGCCGGTGAGCTGCTCCTGGCCGGTGCCCTCCCGGCGCTGGTCAACGCGCTCGCCCCGCAGGCGCTGCGCGGCCGGTACAACGCCGCCCTCACCCTTGCGATGACCTCCGGCATGTGGGCCGGCCCGCTGCTGGCCGCGGCGGCGACCGCGCTCGGCCGCGTCTGGCTGCTGTTCGCCGCGGCGGTCGCGCTCCTCGCCGTCGTGACCCTGCTGGTGCGCCGCCCGGCCCGCACCGCGCCAGTCCCCGAACTCCAACCCGCCCGGTAGGCGAGCCCGCGCCGGTCCCCGAGCTCCAACCCGCCCGGTAGGCGGGCCGCTACCGGTCCGCTGCGACGGCGGCGGCGAGGCTGTCGGGGAGCATCGTGGCGCCGCGGGCGCACTGGCGGTCGAAGCGGGCGGGGCCGAGGGCCGCGCGGCAGAGGTCCGCGGCGGCCACCGCGTCCGAGGCGGTCGCCGCCGACACCGGCCGGCTCGACGCCCGCCGGATCCGCGCGGCGGCGCCGAGCAGGTTCGCCGCCGCGGCCGGGTCAGCGGCGGCGAGCAACCTCGCGTGGCTCTCCAGGGCGTTCGCGGCCTCGCCGCAGTCCCGGTCGGTGCTGTCCAACGCCGCCGCGAGCACCTGGCGCAGCGCCCCGGCCGCCGCCGGCCGTTCGCCCGTGGCGTGCAGCACGACGCTGTACCGCAGCCCGATGACCGCGAACGTGCGCCGGTCGTCGCCGGACTCGCCGAGCAGCGCGACCGCCTCCCGGACGGTGGTGAGGGCGGCACCGGTGCGGCCGAGCCGCAGCAGCGCGAGCGCCCGGGTGGTGCCGGCGAACGCGGCGAGGCGCGGGTGGCCGTCGCGGAGGGCGGCGGTCGCGGCCCGGGCGTGCTCCTCCGCGTCGCGGTGCCGGCCGGCGTCCAGGGCGGTCTCGGCGAGGTTGAACAGGGTCCGCCCGCGGTCGACGTCGCCGGCGCCGCTGCGGCGCTTGGCCTCCAGCGCGGCGCCGAGGAGACGGCCGGCGTCGGCGAGCCGGCCCAGTTCCATCGACAGGGTGCCGAGGTTGTTCAGGACCCGGCCGATCAGCCGGACGTCACCGGCGCGGCGGGCGTGCACGAGCGCGGCGCGCTGGTGGGTGCGGGCGGCCCGGCCGTCGGTGCGGTCGGTGTTGACGGAGCCGAGCGTCAGGTGCGCCATGCAGCGTCCGCTGTGGTCGCCGGGGTCCAGGCCGGTGAGCGCGAGCGCGGCGAGCCGGGCGGCGTCGGTGAGGTCGCCGCGGAGCCGGGCGAGCTGACCGGCCCGGACGTAGGCGTGCGGCGCCCCGGCCGCGCCCGCCTTCGCCAGCAGGCCCTGCCCTTCGGTGAGCCGGCCGGTGCGCTCGTAGTGGGAGAACAGCGCGTCGACGGTCGCCGCGTCGAACAGGCCGGGCTCGTGCGTGACCGCCCACGCCAGCGCGGACCTGAGGGTGTCGGTGTCCTGGCCGATGTCCTGCCCGGTGTCCTGGTTGCGGAGGCGGGTGAGGTAGTGCACCGCCACGGCCCGGGCCACCCGGTCCCGGTCGGCCGACGCGGCGAGCCGCTGCGCCGCCAGTTCGCGCATCGCGTCGGGCAGGCCGTACCGGGAGCCGCCGTCGGCCGTGACCCGCACGAGGCTCGTGTCGACCAGTTCGGCGAGCGCGTCGAGCAGCCACGGCGAATCGTCGCCGAGGGCCGTGGTCACCGCCTCCAGGTCGGGGAACGCGACCCCGCCGGCGAACGCGGCGAGGCGGTCGAACAGGACCCCGGCGGGCGCGCCGACGACCGCCAGGCTCGACTCGATCGTCGCCCGCAGCGACCGGTGCCGGGCGGGCAGGTCGCGCGGGCCGCCGGCCAGCACGGCCAGGGGGTGGTCGAGCCGGTCGACCAGTTCACCGGGGGTGAGCAGCCGCATCCGGGCCGCGGCCAGCTCGACCGCGAGGGGCAGCCCGTCCAGGCGCCGGCAGATCGCGCTCACCTCGGCCCGGTTGGCGTCCGTCACCGCGAAGCCGGGGCGCACCGCGGCGGCACGGGCCTCGAACAGTGCGACGGCGTCGGGCAGCCGCAGCGGTACGAGCCGGACCTCCCGCTCGCCACGCACCAGCAGCGGCCGCTGGCTGGTGGTGAGCACGGTCAGCCCGGCGCACCGCCCGGCGAGGGCCGCGACGTCGGCCGCGGCGCCGACCAGCCGCTCGAACCCGTCGAGGACGAGCACCGCCCGGCGGTCGCGCAGGTGCGCCGCGACCCGGTCGATGTGACCGCGGCGGGACGTGCCGCCGCAGCCGAACACCTCCGCGACGACCTCGATGACCAGGTCCGGTTCGCCCAGCGCGGACACGTCCACCGCCCGCACGTCCAGGCCGTGCCGCTGCCGGGCCACGCCGGCGAGCGCGGCCGCCAGGCGTGACTTGCCCACGCCGCCGGGGCCGGTCACCGTGACGATCCGCCGCCGCCCGACGGTGACGAGCTCGAGCAGGGCGCGCAGGACCTCGTCCCGGCCGACGAGGTCGTCCAGGGCGTGCGGCGGCGGGACCGGGGTGACGCTGTCCTGGGCCGCCGACAGGAACGTGGTGAGGTCCGCGCCGTTCAGGCCGACGGCCGCCGCCACGGCCCGCACCGAGTGCCCGCGGGGGCGGACGGTCGAGCCGCGTTCGAGGTCACGGATCGCCCGCTCGCTGAGCCCGGACAGCGTCGACAGCTCCCGCTGGCTGAGCCCGGCGGTGCGGCGGTGCCGCCGCATCAGTTCGGCGAACGGTCCGGCCTCGACACCCACACGTGCTGCCACGGCGCCGGCACGGCGGGGGTTCGGCGAGGGTCCGGTCGCGTTCGCGACACCGGCAGTGGCGGCCGTGCCCGGCCCCTGCCCGGCCCCCTGCCCGGACCTCTGCCCGGACCTCTGCCCGGCCTGCCGCGCCGATGTCGCCCGGGTGACAGTCCCTGGCGGCGGACCGGCAGTTGACCGGAACTTTGCCGCCGCGTGGCGGTGCGGGCCGGTCCGCGGCGGTGACGGTGGTGGCGGTGGTCGCGCAACGCCAGCAACCACCGCCGCGCCGGTGGACTCCCCCACCGGCCGGCCCGCCGATCGATCGTGAGGTACCCGGAATGCCCTTGATCCGCACCTTCCGCGCCGCGCTCGTCGCGGTCGCCCTGGCCGTGGGCCTGCTCGCGGTCAGCGCGACGCCCGCGTCCGCGGCCGTGAACATCTTCGACAGCTTCGAGCCGCCGCCCGCCCTGCAGAACTGGTCGTTCACCCACTCCGGCGACGGCGCGGGCGGCTTCAGCTCCCTGCAGGTGCGCAGCGGTGTCCGCGACGCGTTCATCACCATCCGTGGCGACGGCTTCTCCTCCGTCAGCCGCAACGTGTTCCTCAGCCACCCGCAGAACTGCTCCGCGTCGGTCTTCGTCAACCCGGCACCGACCGGCGGCTTCCATCTGATCAACTTCGAGATCCTCAGTTTCGACTTCCACTACGTCGCGCTGAAGTCGGCCACGCTGACCTCCGACGCGCCGTACACGAAGTTCAGCACCTCATGGTCGAACAGCCCGACCTTCTTCATGGTCCGCGTATCGGTGGTCGGCAACGGCCCGGGCACCACGGTCGCGGCGTGGGTCGACGACGTGTCGGTCAACTGCGCCTGATTCCTCTCCCCCACCGGCCAGGCGAGCCCACCCCCGGGCTCGCCTGGCCGGCCGACTGTGTTGGTTCGGCCCCAGGCGCCGGCGTGGCAGTGACCGGACACCCCCGTTGATGTGCACCCGGTCACCGCCGTTTGCGGCGGTGGCGGCAGTCTGCCAAGGTCCGCGACCGAGGCGCCAGCGATGGCCGGCAACTCGGGACGCTGGGACGCCGCCCCCGCGTTGACCTGCGGGGATGTGCGAATCCCGGGACGGTCGGTACGATGCTGCCCCCGGCCCCTCTGGAGAGAAGACGGCGATGCCGCACCGTCCTGGCGACCTTGCCGCGCTGCTGACCGCGCTCAAGGAACGCAGTGGGCTGAGCCATGCGCTCATCGGGCAGAAGGTCAACCTGAGCAAGTCGGCGGTGCACCGGTACATCGCCGGGCGGGCGGTGCCGCACGACTTCGGCACGGTGGAGCGGATCGCCCGGGCGTGCGGCGCGGACCGGGAGGAGCTCGACCGGCTGTATCCGCTGTGGACGGCCGCCCTACGCCAGCAACCGGCGGAAGCCGCGGAACAGGCACCGCACGCGGAGCAGACACAGCACGCGGAAGACGTCACAGCGCCCGAACCCGGCGAAGCCGGCACAACGGTGCCGGCGGTGGCCGTACCCCCGACACCGCCGCGACGCAGGTGGAGAACCGCCGCGCTCGCCGCGCTGGCGGCCATGCTGCTGGTCGCCGGGACCGCGGTGGCGACACGGATGAGCCTGGCGCCGGGCCCCGCACCGAAGCACCTCGCCGCGACGGCCAGCGCGACCACGACGCCGACACCGCAGTGGATCAGCGGGCCGACCTGGGCGCTGCCCGCGCAGCCGGTGCCCTCGGAGTACTTCGGGGTGACGATCAACAGCGGGTCGGGCCACATGCCCGGGTTCACGACCGGGGCGGTGCGGCTCTGGGACAGCGAGACGACGTGGTCACGGATCCAGCCGGCGCGCGACCAGTTCGACTGGACGATCCTCGACCGGCTCGTCGAGGGCGCGCGCAGCCACGACCTGCCGGTGCTGTTCGTGGTCGGCGGCACGCCCGGGTGGGCGGCGCCGAACGGCCCGCTGACGGTCTACCCGGACGGCGCCCGCTCGGCACCGCCGGACGACCTGACGATGTGGGACACGTACATCAGCGCGCTCGTCGGCCGGTACCAGGGCCGCATCTCGGCGTATGAGCTGTGGGTCTTCGCCAACGACCCTCGGTTGTACAGCGGCTCGGTGGAGACGCTGGTCGAGATGACCCGGCGGGCGAACGCCATCATCCGCGCCGCCGACCCGAAGGCGGTCGTGGTGTGCCCCGGGATGGGCAACCTGTGGAACGCCGAGGGCCAGCAGGTGCTGCGCCGCTTCGCGGAGCTCGGCGGATACTCGCACTGCCACGCCGCCGGCATCAAGCTGCACCAGCGCTCACCGGAGGACCCGCCGGAGACGATGCTGGAGCTGACCGCGCTGATCGGCCGGCTCTTCCAGGAGATCGGCGTGCACCCGCCGCTGTGGAACACCGGCACGACCTACGACATCCCGCTGCAGGGGCACCTCGACGCAGAGCGGGCCCGCGACTACGCGGTGCGGTTCTTCCTGGTCGGCCTGCTGGCCCGCACGACCAACCTGCAGCGGATGTACTTCTACAACTGGGGCGGCACGAAGATCCCGATCGTCCTGCAGCCGGACGGGGGCGCCCCGACGGAAGCGGCCCTGGCGGTGCAGCAGCTGCAGCGGTGGGTGGCCGGCGCGCAGATCACCGGCTGCGGCAACGGGCAGGCGGTGGAGCTGCCGCAGTACGTGTGGCAGTGCGAGTTCGTCGTGTCGACCCCGGAGGGCAACCGCCGCGCCCTGATCCGCTGGACCCACGCGGGCCCGATCACACTGCGCGCCGAGGCGGGCGCGGAGGCGGTGCTCCGCCTGGACGGCACCACGGAGCCGGTCAGCGCCGGCGCCAACATCACCCTCACCGGAACCCCGGTCCTCATCCGCTACCGCCTGTAGCCGGCCGGGGCGTCAATGCGGGAAGGGGACCCTGGGCCTGGGGGTGATCTCGTCGCGGAAGCGTTCGATGGCGTGGCTGACCTGGAGCATGTCGTCGGTGGTGCGGATGCGGTCCAGGTACAACGACTGCGCCGCCAGGCCGGCCAGGTCGAACGTGAAGTACATGGCCATCAACGGGTTGACGAACAGCGGGGTCCCGCCGGTGCGGCCGTCGAGGGGCACGTCGCCGGCGGCGCCGGTCAGGGCCGCGGCGATCTGCCCGTTCACGATGCTCGCCCGGTCCGGTGCGACGGCCCGGGCGTGCGCGATGGCGTCCCGGTACAGCGCCGCCTCGGGGCCGTGCGACGGGACGGTGAACGCGCCGAGGTACGCGCCGGCGCGGTCCAGCGCGGCGATGTTCTCCAGGACCTGGACGTGGTTGACGCCGTGGTAGGCGTCGACACCGAAGCCGATCACCGCGACGAGTTTCGTGGCCACGGGCGTGCCGTTGACGGCGGCGAGGCTCGTCGCGTCCTCGACGGGGGTGCCCAGGGCCGCCTCGTCGCCGCGCATCAGGATGTCGGTCCCGCCGTCCACCAGCACGATCGCGTCGAGGTCGAGGCGTTTCGCCAGCCGGCGGTACGCGGTGCGCAACGGTCGTACCCCGGTGCGGGGGAACGCGAAGACGGTGGACGGTAGCCGGTGCAGGGCCAGCCATCGGGCCAGCGCACGTTCGGGGAAGTAGTCGCTGTAGGCAACGGTGTCCGGGGTGACCGCCGCGATCCCGGGCTCCAGCCAGGCGTTCACCTCATACAGGTTGACGATCGACAGGCTGCCCAGGTGGACCGTCCTGCCCTCGTTCATGAGCGACAGGGCCAGCGGCAGCCCGGCGTAGACGTCGAACCCGCCGCCGGCGCCCGCGATCAGGATCCGCTGGGCGTCGCCGAGCGCCTCGAAGAACGGCAGCCGCCACGTCACCCGGCGCCGCCGTCGAATCGCCGGGACGGCCGCGCCGCGACGTCGCGGGCGTCAACGCCCGCGACCGCCATCACCGTGAAGCTCATGCCCATCGACTGGGCAGACTACCCGCCGCCGGATCCAGGTCGGCGACAGTCGCGTCCGTCGACGGCGCCGGAAGCATAATGGGACCCGGAGGCGATCATGAGGAGTCGGCGACTGGCGTTGCGGCGGGTGGACCTCGACGGCGGCGGCTGCCCCGTGCCGGAGGAGTGCGTCGAGGCCCTCCAGCACAGGGACACCGTCCCGGTCGTGCTCGAGCACCGTGTCCGGGGCGTCACGGCCGAGCGGCTGGTCTTCGAGGCAACCTTGCGGCAGGACGTCGAGTGGCAGTTCGTCGGCATCGAGTGGCCCGCGGACCTGCACCCCGGGGTCATCGTCACCGTCGTGTGGCGGCCCGCCAAGGACGAGGTCGTCGTGCGCACCGTCCCCCTCGTCGAGCCGATGCGGGTCGACGGCGTCAACTACTACCACGAGTACGACCCGATGGTCGTCACCCGCGACTACACCCCGGGCAAGGCGAACTGGTCCAAGGTCCTGCACACCGTGCGGCGGCTGGGCCGCGTGTTCGACGACGGCAGCGCCGTGTTCGCCGAGGCGGACCTCCTCAAACGCAGCCGGCTCGGCCGCGGCGACCGCGCCGCGTTCCTGCTCCGCAACGCCGTCGAGCAGCTGCTCCGCGAGGGCTACGTCACCCGGGTCGTCGGCAGCGTCGACCCGACCGGGCACCCGTCCTACCCGGGCGTCGACGGCGAGGAGCCCGCCGACATGCTCCTCTACGCCCCGCTGGTCGAACCGGCCCCGCACCCCGACGACGCCGTCCACGGCGAGGGCAGCGACCGCCGCGAACACTGGGTCAACGGCTTCCTGCGCAGGCTGCCACCGGGCGCCCAGCCGTCGGAGCGGCAACTGTCGCTGCACCAGCAGACGGTCGAACACGAAGAGCTCGACGACGCCGAGCTCCCACCCGGCTACACGTTCGTGAAGAAGCACCACCGCAACGGCTGAGGCACACGTTGTGTGCTCACCGGGCGGGCAGCTGTTCGAGGAGAGGCACCACATGGACGACTTCGCGTCACGGTTCGGAGCCGCACGGCAGCAGCACGACGCGGCCGAACGCGTCCGAGCGGAGGCCGAACAGCAGCGAGCGCTGGAGCAGCAGGGGCATGAGCGTGCCCTTGCGCAGGGTGCGCCAGGCATCGCGGCCGCCCTCACCGCCAAGGGTGTTCCGCCGGACCTGCGCATCTCCCAGCGGGTCCGCACCACGTCCAGGCGGATGTTCAAGGAGGTCGTCACCGAGAGCGTCACGGACGTCGCCGAGGGATGGGCGTTCTCGCTGCGGGCCCACGAGTTCAAGGACCCGGACACGCAGCGCGCGGACCCGTACACGTTCAACGTCAGCGGCTATCTCCTGACCGCGACCGGCGTTGTCCACAGCGTGAGGATCAGCGGCTACGGCCACCTACCCCGGCGCAACGGCGTGCTGGAGCTGATCCACACGGACTTCGTGCCGTGGGGCTCGCCGGGAACGACCAACGGCCCGGTGCCGTTCGAGCACAACGGCCTGGCGAAGCCCATGGTCGACGGCCTCATCGAACTCGCGTTGCGATACGGCGTCACACCCGCCTGACCTCCCGGGCTCCGCCGCGGCGACGGCCGAGGCGCTGGACGCGTCAGTTTTCGAGTTCGTCCTCGATCGCGTAGGAAAGGTCGACCAGGACCTTCTCCCACTGCGGCCGGCGAAGCGCTGACAGCGGGTATGACGGCGGGTTGACGCTTTGGAACGTCGACAAGATCGGCGTCCGTTCGAAACGACTGGGCCGGACGAGCAGCGACAGGATCGTCGTTCCTTCCTGTTCGGCCGCTTGCAGGAGTTTCGGCAGTTCCTCGTCCGCGATGAAGTCCGACGCAAGGAAATCCGAGCTGATCAGCGGGATCGCGATGCCGGCGAGGTCCAGCGCTGCATTGATCTCTTTGTGCCAGTCCCGGCCGGGCTTGATGTCCTTGTCCGACCAGACGTCGATGATGCCGGCACGGTGCAGTGGCTTCAAAAAGACCAGGAGGCGTTCCAGCCAGTCAGTGTCCTTGTGGCTGTAGCTGATGAACACCTTCTTCTTGTCCCGCCGAGGACGGGTGGGTGGAGCAACAGGGTCCGGCACAGGCTGGTCGCCGGTCTCGGCGCCGGGGAACGGCGGCGCGACCGTTGGTCTGGTTCGCGAAGGCGCCAAGCTGGCCAGGAGAGCCTTTCGGGCGTCGGCCTCGGAGAGTCCGTAGATTCGGATCTGGCTTATCGAACGCAGCAGCGCTGGGACATCTGTGGGCGCCACCAGGACCGGGATGATGCGGTTCTCAGGTCCTCGCAGGAGAAAGCCGAACCACTCCTCGGTCGTGTGCCGGAGCGGTCCGAGTGATTCGGGCGAGATCACGGCGATCACGCTGTCCGATCGGTCGGTTGCCTCGGCGATGGCCTGCACCCAGTTTCGACCCGCCGCGAGCTCCCACGAGTCGAGCCAAACCGACCAGCCGGCGCTCTCCAACTGCACCGCGATCCACTCGGCCCAGGCTCGATCCGGCGCCGCGTAGCTGATGAAGAAATCGAAGCGGTCCGAGGGCATCCTCAGAGATTAGTACCGGACAGGGAGTTTCCCGGGGCGCGGCAATCCGGTTGCGGGGGTTCATACGGTGGACGGGTGACGGATTTTCAGGTGCGTGCCTACCGGGGCGGCGACGCTGCGGCGGTTGTTGAGCTGATCAACCTGCTGACCGAGGCCGGTGGCGGGCACGGGGGGCACGTTGCCGCCGAGATCGAGGACCTCGTGAACAACGAGGTCAGGGATCCGGAGACGGACACGCGGCTCGTCCACGACGCGGACGGACGGCTCGTGGCCGTCGCGATGGTGCCGTTGCCGCCCGAGGGCGGGGACCGGCTGGAGCTGGTCGGTGGGGTGCATCCCGACCGGCGCGGCGCGGGTCTCGGCCGGGAGCTGCTGGCGTGGCAGCTCGAGCGGGCCGCGGCGCGGCACGCGGAGGTGGCGCCGGGCGCGCCGTGGCAGGCGCAGGTCATCGCGGGCGACGCCGACGTGGCTGCGGTCCGGCTGTTCGAACGGTTCGGGTTCGCCGTCGCGCGGTACTTCCTGGACATGGTGGCACCGACCACGCCGCCGCCGGTGGCCCCGCTCGCCGACGGGGTCCGGATCGCGCCGTATGAGCGGGCGCGGGAGCGGGACCTGCATGCCGTGCACACCGCGGCGTTCCGGGAGTTGTGGGGGTACCAGGAGCGCACGTTCGAGTCGTGGGCGCCGCTGACCGTGCACTCGGAGGCGTTCCAGCCGGAGTTGTCGCGGTTGGCCCTGGCCGGGGACGCGATCGCGGGGTACGTGTTGTCCTACGCCAGCGACGTGCCTGGCCGGTTGTACGTCGGGCACGTCGGCACCGCCGGGTCCTGGCGCCGCAAGGGTGTGGCGACCGCGTTGCTCGCCGAGGTCCTCACCGGCGCCGGCCGGGCCGGTTACACCCACGCGTCGCTCGACACCGACGCCGACAATCCCACGGGGGCCGCCGGCATCTATGCGAAGGTCGGGTTCGTGATCGAGCAGCGCGTCGTCGCGTACCGCCGGGCCGTCTGAAGCGGCCCGTCCCTCAACGCGGGGCGCGGCTGCGCACGAGCGGCAGGTACACCTCGTCGACGATGTCGATGAGGACCTCGTCGGGGGCGGTGGGCATGCCGCGGGTGACGAACTCGTTGCGCAGCAGGACGATCGCGACGGTGGCGACGCGCGGGTGCAGCGCCGAAGGGTCGGCCTCGCCGCGGGCGACGGCGCGCCCGAGGACGGTCAGCCACATGGCGGTCATGGCGTCGGTGGACTGCTCGGGCAGGTGCGCCACGAGGCTCTGTGCGCCGCCGGCGGCGCTCAGCAGTTCGCGCAGCACGGCGCCGAGCGGTGAGCTCCAGTGGCGGTTGGCCCGGCGCAGCAGTTCCAGGGCGTCGTCGCGCAGCGCGCCGGTGTCGGGCGGTTCGATCGTCGTGGCGAGTTGCCGGTACGCGGCGATGCCGAGGGCGAGGCGGTCCGGCCAGCGGCGGTAGATGGCGTTCTTGTTGGTGCCCGCCCGCCTGGCGACCCGGTCCATGGTCAGGCCCGCGTAGCCGTGCTCGGTGAGCTCCGCGGCGGCGGCGTGCAGGATCGCGGTCTCCAGGGTCGCGCCCCGCCGCCGGGTCTGCCCGGCACGGGCCTGCGTCGTCGGGTCGTCCGGCATGCCCGTCCTCGCGCTCGGTGCCGCTGGTTCCCGCCCAGCATCCACTTGACCGTCGCCGCTCGTCAAAATAGGGTACTCCCAGTACCTAATTGCTGCGGGAAGGAACCGACGTGCGGGGCAACGGCATCACCTACGACACCGGGTTCGTCCGGTACGGCCTGAATTCTCGTCGCCGGTTCGACCCGGACCTGGTCGCGCGCGAGCTGCGCATCATCCGTGACGACCTGCACTGCACCGCGGTCCGGGTGATCGGCGGCGACCCGGAGCGGATCGACGTCGCCGCGGCGTGCGCCGTCGAGCTGGGCCTGGAGGTGTGGTACTCGCCGTACCCACTGGAGCTGACCACGCACGAGACGCTGGCGCTGTTCGCGGACTGCGCGGACCGGGCGGAGCGACTCCGGCGGCGCGGCGGCGACATCGTGTTCGTCACCGGCGCCGAGCTCAGCATCATGAACCAGGGGTTCCTGCCCGCCGACACCATGGAGCAGCGGCTCGAGCTGCTGAGCCGGCCGGACCGTCTGCGCGAGGTCATCGCCGAGGTCGGCGCCCGCGTCAACGACTTCCTCGCCCAGGCCGTCGCCGTCGTCCGGGAACGCTTCGGCGGCCGGGTCACCTACGCGTCTGTGCCCATCGACCGCGTCGACTGGACGCCGTTCGACATCGTGTCCATGGACGTGTACCGCTCGGCCGCGATCGCCGACCGGTTCGCCGAACTGGTCGCCGAGGGCATGCGCAGCCCCGCGCTGCAGGGCAAGCCCGTCGCCATCACGGAGTTCGGTGCCGCCACCTACCGCGGCGCCGGCGACCGGGGCGCGCACGGGCTGGAGATCGTCGAGTACGGCGACGACGGCCCGGTCCGCCTCACCGGCGACCACGTCCGCGACGAGGCCGGGCAGGCCACCTACATCCGCGAACTCCTGGACGTCTTCGACGCCGCGGGCGTCGACACCGCCTTCGTGTTCCTCTTCGCGCTCTACGACCACCCGCACCGCCCCGACGGCCCCGCCCGCGACGACCTCGACCTGGCCAGCTACGGCGTCGTCAAGGTCTTCGAGGACCGGCCCGGCACCACGTACCCCAACCTGCCGTGGGAGCCGAAGGCCGCCTTCGCCGCCATCGCCGAGTATTACGGCAGGCGCTCCGCCTAGGTGGTGCGCCGGGCGGAGGCGGCGAGGCGGTCGGCGAGGGCGGCGACGAGGTCGCGGAGCTCGTCCGGTCGTTCGATGACGAACGGCAGGTCCAGCGACGCGAGCACCGCGGGCAGCCAGTCGAGCCGCTGCGCGCGCAGCTCGACCCGCGACCACCCCTGCCCCTCGGGTTCGACGACGGTGGCGACGGTGGCGGGCAGCCGGGTGCGGATCTGCTCGGCGGTACCGTCGATGCGCAGGGTCACCGCATGCTGGTATTCAGCGGCGGCGAAGCCGGTGACCACGCGCTGGGCGGGGTCGAGGCCGGCGGGCGGTTCGAACGTGCCGGGCAGGGTGCGGGCGTCGGTGATGCGGTCCAGCCGCAACGTGCGGTCCTCGCCGATGCGCAGGTCGGCGCCCGTCACGTACCAGCGGCCGGCGTGGACGACCAGCCCGAACGGGTGCAGCACGCGAGAGCTGCCCCGGCCGTCGCGGTCGGTGTACGTGATCGAGACCGGCCGGTGCGCGTCGACGGCGGACGCGATGGTGAGCAGGACCGTGCTGTCCGGCGCGAGCGCCTCTGTGCGTGCCCCTGTGGGTGACTCGGTGAAGGCGAGGGAGCCGAGGACGGCGTCGAGCCGACGGGTGAGCCGTTCGGGCAGGACCCGCCGGATCTTGGCGATGGCCGTCTCGTGCGCCGCGCCGGTGGTCGCCAGCAGCCCGGCCCGGCGACCGGAGACCAGGCCGAGCACCACCGCCAGCGCTTCGTCGTCGGTGAGCATGAGCGGCGGCATGCGGTAGCCGGGGCGGAGCCGGTATCCGCCGTACCTGCCGCGGACCGACTCGACGGGCACGTCGAGGTCGATCAGGTGGTCCACATACCGGCGCACGGTGCGCCCGTCGACCTCGAGCCGGTCGGCGAGCTCCGCGAGGGTCCGCAGGCCACCGGACTGCAGCAGTTCCAGCAGCGCCAGCACGCGGGCGGTGGGTCGGGCCATCCCAGCAGTATCTCCCCGATACCGGGCGGAATCTGTCCAGTATCCCGCCTAGCGTGTGCGCCATGGACCTCATTTCGATCCGCATCATCACCGCCGACGTCGCCCGCCTCGTCGACTTCTACGAGCGCGTGACCGGCGTGCCGGCAACCTGGTCGACGCCGGACTTCGCCGAGGTCAGGGCCGGCTCCGCCACGCTCGCGATCGCCGACACCCACACCGTCGCGCTCTTCGCCCCGGACGCCGCCCGCCCGTCCGACAACCGGTCCGTGATCATCGAGTTCCTCGTCGACGACGTCGACCGGGTGCACCGCGACCTCACCGGCTTCGTGGCGGACTTCGTCAACGCACCGACCACGATGCCGTGGGGCAACCGGTCGCTGCTGCTGCGCGACCCCGACGGCAACCTCGTCAACGTCTTCACGCCCGTCAGCCCCGCCGCGGTCGCGAAGTTCGCCCGCTGAACCCTCCGGCGCGCACCGACGGCCCGGCCGTCGCAGTAGGTTTGCCCTCAATGGATGAGACGCCGTTGGAGCGGCTCTGCGCCTGCCGCCGGGATCGCGCCGGCCGGGCCGGGTGACCCGGCCGCGGCGCGCGGGCCCTGGCCCCGGGACCGCCGTGATGGTTAGGTCGTCGTGTGCTGGTTGAACATGATCGCCTACTGAGGACGTACCAGGAGCGCGTCGCCGACTGGGACGTCGACGGCGGCGTGCGCGACCGGTGGCACGCGTTGTGCCGCGTCGTGTTGACGCACGGCGGCGACCTGGTGGTGCCGCCGATGACCCCGGAACCCGATCTCGACCTGCTCCTCACGTCCGGCGCCCCGCAAGGTCCCGTCCTGGACGCACCGGAGCCGGGCGGCGACTGCCACGACAACGTCGCGCGGCTCTGGATCGACGGCGCGATCCCGGCGGTCGGCACCGGCTATGCCCTGTCCGAAGGTCTGTGGCGCCAGCACTCGTGGGGGGTCCACGCCGACGGCACGGTCCAGGAGACGAAGTGGCCCTGCGAGCGGTACTTCGGCGTGACCCTGCCACCGGGCGAGCCCACCGTCCGGTTCGTCCTGAACAGCTACGACGGCGACGTGCTCGCCATGCTGAAGGCCGGCGGCCCCGGCGCGGCCGAGATCATCCGCGTCATGCGCAACCGGCGTACGGCGCCGCCCGCGGCATAGGATCGGGGGGTGACCGGCGGGGTGGACGAGGTCGAGAGCAAGCACCCCGTGCCCGATCCGGCCACCCTCGTCGAGCGGCTCGAAGCGCTGGGGTTCCGGGGGTCTGCGGAGCAGGAGCAGCTCGACGAGTACTACGACACCCCCGACGGGCAGCTGCGCCGGCAGGATCTCGTGGCCCGGCTGCGGCTGGTGGCAGGCGTTGTGACCGCCGGGTTCAAGGGACCTCGCACGTATGCGGACGACGGCACCTACCGCAGGGTCGAGGTGGAGTTCCCGGCCACCGGCGACGTCCGGGACGCCTTCGCCCGGCAGGGCCTCGTCGCCGTGTGGCGGTTGGCGAAGCGGCGCCGCGAGTTCCGCCGCGGGGACCTGGTCGTCGCCGTCGACGAGCTGCCGGAGCTGGGCACGTTCGCGGAGTTCGAGGGTGACCCGGCCCAGATCACCCTCGCCCGCGAGCAGGTCGCCGGGCTGGTCGGACCGCCCGAGCGGCGCAACTACGCGGAGCTCGCCGCCGACTGGCTGCGCGGGCACGGCCGGCCCGAGGCGCGCGAGCTGACGTTCTAGACCGTCGCGAGGCGGTTGTAGATGCAGATCGGGTGGTGCCCGCCGTCGGCCGGTCGCAGCGGGCACGCGCCGCACGGTGACGTCGTGCGGGCCAGTTCGGTGTCGCCGGCGCGGCGCACCAGGGCGCCGTCCTGCCAGCGGTACGCGGCGAGGGTCTCGTCCTCCAGCAGCATGCCGCAGGCGAAGACCGCGCCGCTGGGCAGGAACTGCAGGTTGGTGCCGTCGCGGACGGCGCAGACGCCCGGGTCGGCGCCCGGCACGGGGAAGTCGAAGGCGACCTGGCAGTCGACCGTGAACGACTGGCGCGACGGGCGGTAGGCGGCGACGACGTCGAGCACCCTGCGCCGCCAGTCGGCCGCCGGCACGGACTGGTCCGCGGCGTGCAGCGCGCCCCGGCCGACGGGTGAGAACCAGTGCATGTTGAGCCGGCCGGCGCCGCTGGCCTCGGCGTAGGCGAGCATGTCCGGCACCGTGTCGACCGTGTCGGCCAGGACGGTGCAGTTCAGGTCGAACGGCACGGCGGCGGCGCGCAGCTCGTCGACGGTCGCGACGGCGTCGGCGAACGCGCCGCGGCCCCGCAGGCGGTCCACGACGGCGGCCGAGGGCGCGTCGAGGCTGACCGCCACCCGGCTCAGGGCGTGCCGGACGGCGGGCAGGGCGGCCCGGAACTGTCTGCTGCCGTTGGTGACGGTACGGACCCGAACCGTGGCTGCCGTGTCGCAGACGATGGACACGAATGCTGGGTGCAGCGCCGGCTCGCCGCCCAGGACGGTGATCTCGGTGGCGCCGCCGGACGCCCAGCCGACGATCGCGGCGACCGTCGCCGGTGTCATGTGCTGGGTGCGGTCGAAGTAGGCATCGGGCAGGAAACAGTACGTGCAGCGGCGGTTGCACCGCGACGTGATGTAGAGGTCGATGCTCTCAAGCTTGAAGTCAGATGCGGCAAGCTTGGGCTCTGAGGCGGCAAGCCGGGTCACGCGGCGAATCATGCCATCGCCCGGGCCGGTCCGTGGCCGAACCGGGTCAGCGCGGCTTGAGCGAGTCGCGCTCGGCGAGCTCGAGCACCATGCGGCGCTCGTCAGGGTCGCCGGTGCGGATCACGCTCGCCGGGCTGCGGAAGCCCAGCGCCGGGTGCAGGTCGCGGGCCCAGGCGCGGGCGACGCTGCCGAGGTCGAAGAGCCGCTGCACCGCCAGCACGCAGTGCAGCCGGGTGCGGGTGCCGGGGTCCTGGACCGCCACGTCGGCGGACCATCCGGCCAGCGGCGCGTCGAGCCCGGCGCCGAGCAGATAGGCCAGCAGGTCGGGGCCCCAGACCTGCTCGGCGGCGTCCAACGCGTCCATGGCATCCATGGCGTCGGGCAGCGTGAGATCGTCGACGGCTACGGCGGGGGAAGCGCCCATGTCCTCGACGGTACCCGCGGGTGCGGCGCCGCGCATAGGCCGATCAGACCGACTCGTGCATGAGCAGCGCCGCGACCTCGCGGGCGATCACCCGCACCGTGCCGGGCCGCAGCCGGGAGTCGAGCAGCGCGGCGCGGACGGACTCCCACGAGTCCAGCAGGCGGCCGTCGTACGACAGCGGCGGCCGGTTGCGCAGATACCGGTGCAGCACCACGGCGTGCTGCACGATCCAGTGCAGGTAGTGGTCCTCCCGGTCCCAGCTCTCCAGCCGCATCGCCTTGCGCAGGTGGTCCTCGACCTCGCGGAAGCTGCGGGCGCCGAGCATCCGCGCGTCCTGCCGCACGTTGGCCATCACGGGGTGGAACAGGTGCCCGACGGAGTCGGGGAAGGTGTCGTGCCACTGGTCCCACATGACCGCCTCGTCCTCACCGCCGAGGGTCATGACCGCCTCGGGGCGGGTGTCGCGCAGCAGGTACTGCAGGTACGCCCAGATCGCCGGGGTGCTCATCAGCCGCTCGGCGCGGGTGGTGCGGATCTGCGCACCGACCATGGCGTCGTCGATCTCCAGGTCGCCGACGCCGGGGAACGCCTTCGCCGCGCGGGCGACGTCGAGAATCATGCGGTCGCCGCGGTAGTACTCCAGCTGCACCGCCCACGGATGCGTCGGGCGGCGCAGCAGCTCCGGGTCCTGCAGCCGCTCGGCGACCCGCCCCGGCGAGCAGAACGACACCAGCGAGTCGACCTCCGGCGGCCGGGCGCCCTCGACGAGGGCGAACCAGCGCTCGACCTCGTCGGTGAAGCGGGCCCGCCAGCTGCGGGTGTGCTGGTCACCGGCCAGGTCGTCGAAGCAGAGCACGACGCGGACACCACGGGCGGACAGCGCCGCCGCGACGGTGGCCTGCACCGCGTAGATGAGGGTGGGCTGGCGCAGGCGGACCGGCCAGAACACCAGGTCCAGCGGCCTGTCCGGGGTGTCGTCGACGCGCCGCCACCGGAACTCGTAGTCCAGCTGCCGCAGCAGTTCCACCGCCGATGGGCGGGTGCCGAGAATTGCCTCGAGCGTCGGCAGGTGTACCCGGTGCAGCGCCGTCCCGGCCGCCGCGACGACGGGTGCCGTGGCGGACTCGGGCGGCGTGGTCGTGACGGGCTCGGCCGGTGCCGGCGGCTCGGCGCGTTTCAGCGAGACGGGCAGGGCGGCGAGGCCCCGCCGGACCGCGGGGAACAGCCGGTCGACGTCGACACCGACGTAGATCAGCGCCGTGCCGGCCGGTGACGCGTCGTCGTCGTGCCGGGCCCACAACACGTCGGACTGCACGCCGACCGCCCGGGTCAGGGCGTCGTTGCGGCCCGGCGGGTATCCGGCCACGCAGATCGTGTCGCCGCGCAGCGCCTCGGCGAGGGCACTGACGATGACGGTGTCGTCGGCCCGCGGCGGCTCGGGGTCGTGCAGCAGCGAGCGCTCGTCGGTCTCCGAGGTCGGCCGCCAGTACCCGTGCAGATGCAGCACGTCGATCCCGTCGGCGGGGCCGATCGGCCCCGCGAACGTGCCGTCCCGCCGGAGGGTGAGGCTGCGCGCGGTGCCGCCGGCACGCCGCACCGCGATCTCGATGAGCGGATCGAAGTTGGTCGTGATGACCCGCCGCTCGAAACGGTCCGGCTGACCGGCGAGGAGCTCACCCAGCGCCTCGACGCCCGGCGGCAGCGACCACGCGTCGCGGTCCTCCTCCAGCTGCACGCCGCGGTGGTAGCCGACGCGTTCCCAGCCGCCGGTGGTGCCGCGGGCCGGCCGGTACGCCTCGAGGGTCGCCCGCTGCACGACGATGTCGAACTCGACCGGGGACAGCCACTCGGTGAACGCCCGGCGGTACGCGGTGTAGAGGGCGGCGTCGCGGCGGGTGGCGCGCAGCCCGGCGAGGGCCGCCTGCAGGTCGGTGTTCTGCAGCGCCTGCCCGACGAACTCGTCGGCGAGCTCGATCATCCGGTCGACGCCCGGCACGACCGCGGCGGTCAGCCCTGAGCCGAGGACGAGGGTGACGTCGCGGCCCTGCCGGATCGTGGTGACCAGCCGGTACACCAGGCTCTGTTCGGTTCCGGTCATGCCGTCACCACGCCTGCTGCGGGTCGCCGAGCCAGGTGGCCAGGTCGGTGCCCGTGTCGACGAGGTCGCCGGCGGCCAGCTCGGTCTCCAGCTGGTGCGGCCGCCAGCCGAGGTAGCCGACGAACAGGTACGCGGCGGCGACCACGGCCTCCGCCTGCGCCGGGTCGGCGTTCGGCGGTATGACGACGAGTCCCGGGCCGAGCGCCCGCCACCCGTCCGGCGGCGCGGCACCGTCGCGCAGCAGCGCGAGGAGCACGACCACGTCGCGGACCGGACCGCCGTCCAGGACCGCCGGGACGTGCAGGGACCCGGCGAGCTCGTCGCCGAGCACGTGCGCGGGCGAGCGGGTCGCCGGCCGGTCGAGCCGCACCCCGATCGCGCCCTCGACCGGGGAGTGGGCGAGGATCGCGATGACCCCGGCCAGCTCCGGGTCCGCGACGCCCGCTCCGCCGCGCAGGATCCGCCCGACGAGGGAGCTGTCGGCCCGCGGCGGAGGCTCCGGCTGCCGCGCCGGGACGTCGGCGGCGGGCGCCGGTCGCTGGGCATTGACGACGATCGGGATCCGGTCGCCGCCGTTGCGGGCCCGCAGCTCCGGGATCGGGCGGCCGCGGGCACGCTGTACCCGCCGGATCTCCTCGTGCAGGGTGCCGAGGTCAAGCAGCGCCGGCCCGCCGCCGACCCCGTCGCGCAGCAGCTCGACCAGCACGCCGGTGAACGCGGTGAGCGGCTCGTCGGGCGGCGCGAGCGCGATCCGGTTGCCGGACGCGGCCACCATGACGCAGCTGCGGTCGATCTCGACCTGGGTGGCGAGCGCGGCGTCGTCGGCGACACCGAGTCCGGGGATCGCCCGCCCGGCGTAGCAGCAGTCGAGGATGACGACACGGTGCGCGCTGCGGCTGCCCTGCACGAGGCGGCGCACCCAGTCGAACGGCACGGCGCTGGAGTAGGCCGAGTCGGGCATGCTCTGCCCGACCGCCAGGTGCAGCACGCCGGTGTCGGGGTCGATGACGCCGTGCCCCGCGAAGTACAGCAGCAGCAGCCCCGACACGTCGACCTCGGCGGCGGCGCGGCGCATCACCGCGTGGACGTCGCGGGGCGTCTCCGGGTTGTGCACCACCCGGCACGCGTCAGGGTCCAGCCCCCACCGTTGCGGGTCGATGAGGACGTCCCGCAGGGCGGTGAGGTTGTTGGTGACCGCTGGGATGGCCGGGAAGTTGTCGTAGGTGCTGGACCCGACGAGCACCACCCGCGACCGCCGCGGGTCGGACAGGTGCGTCAAGACGCGGGCTCGTCGAGCCGCCGGTCCCCGGAATCGTCGCGCACCCAGACCTGCACCGTGCCACCTTCCATCGACCCGCATCATCGGCACCGAGGGTATACGGTCGACGCCGGTCGGTGCATCCGACGGGTGTCATCCGGCGAGCCTGGGTTCCTTCCCGTCCATGAAGTCAACCACGGCGCCGACCACCTCCGGCTCGCGCAGCAGCCTACGGTGCCCGAGCCCGGACGTGACGTGCAGCCGCGCGGTCGGCCACGCCTCGGCGATCGCGATGCCGTCGGTGACGGGGATGGACCGGTCGGCCCGGTCGTGCACGATCAGCGTCGGCGGCATCAGTACGGCCCGCCCGATCTCCGGCACGTCGAAATGCCGCATGGGCGCTCCGACGCGCCGCTCGACCCGCCGGGTGAGCCGGGCCAGGGTCCGCGGCCCGAACCCGAGGATCCGGGCGAAGTGACGGGCGTAGGACGCGGGGCTCGCCATCGGGGCGATCATGGCGACCCGCCCGGCCCGCAGCCCGTCGCAGAGCGCGATGGCGGCCGCGACCGAGCCGAGCGAGTGCGCGACGATGCCCTCCGCAGGCCCGTGCTGAGCGACGACGGCGGCCAGCGCGTCGGCGAACTCGGGGATCGACGAGGACCGCGGCCCGAACGCGCCGGGACCCGACTCGCCGTGGCTGGGCGCGTCGAACGCAACCACCCGGAACCCGCGGCGGACCAGGCCGGGCGCGAAGGCCTCCAGCTGGCCGCGGTGCCCGGCCCAGCCGTGCACCAGGTACACCACCGGCCCTGCATCGCCCCAGGTGCCGCCGACGACGTCGGTCCCGCCGACACGGATCGTGAACCGCCGTCCCGGGTCCCCCGACGGCGCGAGCCGGGCGAGCGCGGACCGCGCGGTCCTCTTGGGCAGCCGGAACCAGATCCGCTCCGCCCACCGAGCGCCGATCGCGGGCGCGGCGCGCTCAAGAACCTGGAACGCGACCCGCACCGGCTGTGGTGGTCGAAAAAACCGATCGTTCGTGCTTTTTTGAACCGATACTACGGCCTCGGTCACCATGGAACTCCTCCGGTGCAGTGGGTGGGATCAGTTGCGGACGCGGTCGAGGAGGGAGTCCAGCGCCCGCCGCGCCCGCGGCTCGGCACGCTCGTCCTCGAGCAGGTGGAAGGCAGAATGGAAGGCCAGGAGAATGCCGTTGAACTCGTAGGCGCACTGCTCGGGGTCGGTGTCCTGCCGGAACGCGCCGTCGGCGACGCCGGCCCGGAACATCGTGGCGATCATGTCGATCATGTCCCGCTCACCCCGGACGACCTCGTCCCGCACGGCACCGGGCTGATGATGGAACTCCGCCCCGGCCGTGACGAACAGGCACCCGCCGGGCACCGCCTCCCACCGCAGCCACCCGTCGAAGAGCACCCGCAGCCGCGGCTCCCCCCGCGGCGCCCCGATGGCGGGCCGGACCACCAGGTCCACGAACCGCGCCCTGGCGTGCTGGAGCACCTGCAGCTGCAGCGACTCCTTCGACTTGAAGTGACCGAAGAGCCCGCTCTTGGACAGCGCCGTCCGCTCGGCAAGCGTGCCGATCGTCAGCCCCCCGAGCCCCACACCCCGCGCAACGCTGGCCGCCTCGTCCAGCACCGCAAGCCTGGTCTCCTCACCCTTCCCCATCCGTCAAGAAAAGCACGACCGTTCGTCCCTGGCAAGCACTGTCTCGCACGCCATGCTCAAGCGGTGGTGGCGGCGGCGGTTTGCCAGAGGGTGGCGGGGGTGCCGAGGCGGAGTGACTCCACGGAGACCTGGCGGTAGGCGGTCACCGTGGTGGAGTGGGCGAGCATGCCGCGCACGCCGTGCAACTGCAGTGCGGTGCGGCTGGCGAGCTGGGCGTGTTCGGCGATGGCCGCCAGGACGGCCGCCGTGGGGGCGGGCTCGTCGCGGTCGACGTCCCAGGCCGCCTTGTGCAGCACGAGCCGCCAGCCGTCGGCCTCGCCCATCAGCGTGGCCAGGCGGTGGGCGACGGTCTGGCGCTCCACGAGTGGCTTGCCGGACTGGACGCGGGTGTTCACGTGGGTGCGGGCGACGTCCAGGATCCGGTCGGCGATGCCGAGCAGCAGAGCCGCCTGGCGGATGCGGGCGGCGGCGAGCGCGCGTTCCCAGTGTGCGGCGGTCAGGGGCAGCGGCTCGGCGGTGGCGCCGTCGAAGCGGACCCGCGTCGCAGGGGTGCCGAAGTGCTCGAAGGACTCGACGGTGCAGGTGGCGGGGTCCGGGACGACGAGGTGCCAGGCGCATCCGCCGTCGTCGCCGGCGGCGCGCACCAGGCACAGCCCGACGTTGCTGCGGGCCAGCGGCTCCGACTCGCCCCAGACCGTGCCGCCCTCGCCCCAGACGGTGCCGTCGGCCTTGACCCGCACGCCGGACGCGCTGTGGCGGCCGGAGGAGCCGGGGCCGCCGGCCGTGCCGTGGTTGCCGATCAGGACGGCGTGCCGGGTTCCCTCGTACAGTGCGGCGATGGTCTCGCTCAGGTGCTCGGTGCGCACGCCGTCGCCGCCGAGCAGGTCCAGGGCGAACGCGGTCTCGCGGTAGCAGCTGAGCGGCTGCAGCGCGTAGCCGAGGCGGTCGTTGACCACGATGTCGGCGGTGAGGCCCAGGGCGAGGCCGCCGAGGCGCTCGGGGGCGTTGAGCGCCGGGACACCGATCGTGGCGAGCTGGGTGGACAGGTCGCCGGTGTGGGTGAGGACCGTGTCGACCGCGTCGCGGAGGCGCTGCTGCAGCGGGTCCAGGCGCGGGCCGGGCGCACTGCTGCCGGTGCCGGAGGAGTACACCCGCGCGCTGGCCAGGATGTCCAGCATCACCTCGGACGCCCCGCCGGAGATGGTCACTCCGGGCGACTCGCGCAGCGCGGCCTCCAGGATGCGGTCGCCGGCGTCGGGGCCGGGTGTGAGCACGTCCGGGCCGAGGGCGTCCAGGGACCACCAGGCGATCCGTTGGGCGGTCTCGCTGCAGTGCCATTTGGCGAACGACGACTCGGCGATGTCGGCGTTGCCATCCTGCAGGTTCTGCATGACCTGGCAGCTGAGCAGCTTGCTGGCGGCCAGGCGGGTCCGGTAGCGGGCCAGGCCGACGCGGTCGCCGTCCTCGTCGAGGCGTTCGGCGATCATGTTCAGCCAGTGCCGGCCGCGCGCGTAGTAGTCCAGGCCGGTGCGTTCGGCGGCGAACATCTGCGTGATCAGCGACCAGCCGGCGCCGACCTTGCCGAAGACCGCGTCGTCGTCGACGCGCACGTCGGTGAACCAGATGTCGTGGAACTGCTCGTTGGCCATGCTGGGAATGGGGCGGATGACCACGCCGGGGGTATTCAGCGGGACGAGGAAGAGGGTGATCCCCTCATACACGCTGGCCTGCGGGTCGGTGCGCACCGCGATGAGCGCGAAGTCCGCGTAGGCGCTTTTGAGGTTGTACGTCTTGCGCCCGTTGAGGACCCAGCCGTTGCCGTCGCGGACCGCGGTCGTGGTCAGCGCGGCGAGGTCGGAGCCGTTGGTCGGCTCGGTGAACAGGATGCAGGCGGTGGTCTCGGCGCTCGCCATCGCCGGCAGCAGGGTCTTGCGCTGGGCCGCGTTGCCCGACGCCAGGATCAGCGAGCCGACGTTCTGCACCGAGATGCAGTACAGGTTCTGCGGGATCCCGTGCGAGACGAGCTGTTCGAGCAGCGTCACGGTCGCGGTGTAGTCGAGGCCCCGGCCGCCGTACTCGGCCGGCCATGAGGGCGCGAGGATGCCGGCGCTGCCGAGGTGCCGGTACAGCGGGCGGACGTCGCCGTCCATGCCGTCGTGCCGAGCGTGGACGTCCTGCAGCAGCCGCGCCGTCTCCGGCGAGCGCAGCACCTCGTCGACCTCGGCGGCGAAGTCGGCGGTCTCCTGTGGAACATCGAAATCCATGCTCAGACTCCTTAGCGAACGACGCAGAACGGCTCAGACGCCCCGGATGGCGGCGTTGATGCCCCGCACGACCTCGGCGTGGTGCTCGGTGAGGAAGAAATGCCCGCCCGGCAGCACGGACAGCGCGAACGGACCGGACGTCTCGTCGCCCCACGGCACCATCGCCTCCGGCGGCACCCCGGGGTCGCTGTCGCCGCACCACGCGGTGACCGGGCACGACAGCCGCGGCCCCGGCCGGCGCCGGTAGTTCTCGATCATCGCGAAGTCGGCCCGCATCATGGGCATCAGCACGTCCAGCAGGTCCTCGTGCTCGAAGACGGCGTCGGCCGCGGCGCCGTAGTCGCGCAGCATCTGCAGGAACTCGGCGCGGGGCAGGTCGCTGACGGGCGTGCGGGGGCGCACGATCGGCGGCGCGGGCCGGCCCGTCACGAACAGGTGCCGCACGGCCCGGCCACGGGCGGTGAGCCGGCGGCCGACCTCGAACGCGAGGATCGCGCCCATGCTGTGCCCGAACAGCACCACCTCGGTGGGCTCGTCGGCGATCACATCGGCGAGCTCGTCGGCCAGGCCGCACAGGTCGGTGGCGGGCGTCTCGGTCATCCGCGCCCCGCGCCCCGGCAGCTGCACCGGCACCAGCTCGACCCGGCCGGTGAAGTACTTCTCCCAGTCGGCGTAGTAGGTGGCGGAGCCGCCCGCGAACGGGAAGCAGTAGAGGCTGTGGGTCGCGGTGACGGACTGGAACCGGCGGTCGAACCACAACCGCGCGTCGCTGCGGTAGGTCGGCGGGCTGCTCACCGGGCCGCCACCACCGTCTTGCGCGGCGTGAACCGCACCGGGAGGCTCTTGTATCCCGGCACGAAGTGCGACGCGACGTGCTGCACCTCGCCGGCGATCTCGACGGACTCCACCATGTCCAGCATCTCCTCGATGAAGATCTGCAGGGTCACCTTCGCCATGCCGGCGCCGATGCAGTAGTGCGGCCCGATGCCGAACGCGACGTGCCTGTTCGGCCGGCGCTCGAGGTCGAAGGTGTAGGGGTCCTCGAAGACCCGCTCGTCGCGGTTGGCGGAGCCGAGCCAGGCGCTGACCGGGTCGCCGGCCTTGATGGTCTGCCCCTGCAGTTCCACGTCCTGGATGGCGTACCGCATGAGCGCGGTGACCGGCGACGCCCAGCGCAGCACCTCGGCGAGCGCGACCTGGATGTTCTCCGGGTGCTGCCGCAGCTTCTCGAACTGGTCGGGGTGCTGGGCCATCTGCGAGAAGAGGGTGCACAGCGTGTGCGGCGTGGTCACATTGGCGCCGATGAGCAGCACGTAGCCGTTGACCATTGCCTGCAGCTCGGTCATCGGGCCCTCGGAGAGGTCCATCTGCCGCATGACGCCGATGGCGTCGGGGTGCTCGTCGTCGCGGGAGCGCAGTGCGAACTGCTCCTTGAACGCCTCGAAGACCTGGTGCCGGGCCTGGCGGACGGTGGCCTGCGCGCCGCCGGCGGAGTAGGACGGGTCGTCGTAGGCGATCATCATCATCACCAGGTGCATCAGCCGCTCCCAGGACTCCGGGGGCAGGCCCATGAGCGTGCCGGTGATCGACATCGCGAACATCATCGTGTCGTGGGCGATGTCGTAGACGTCGGCGTCCAGCGCCCGCTGGATCGAGTCCCGGGCCAGCCCGCGGATCAGCTCCTCGTGCGTGGCGACCAGCGTCGGGGCGAACGCGTGGTTGAGCGGCTCGCGCAGCTCACGGTGCCGCGGCGGGTCGGTGTCGGCGAGCATGTCGTCGGTCGCGATGTCCGGCGTGTTGAGGTCGAGAACGCTGAGGATCGTGCCGCGCCGGGAGGAGAACTCGGTGTGACTGCGCAGGACCCGGCTGACGTCCTCGTGCCGGGTCACCACCCAGAACTGTTCCCGCCCGCCGCCCGGGTCCGCCTTGTACACCGGCGCCACCTCGCGCAGGTGCGCCCACAGCGCGTGCATGTCCGTGTGCGCGTGGAAGGCGGAGTTGAGCAGATCGGGGTCGTCGAACTGCACCGGGCAGAACGGCGGCGTCGTGATAATCATCAACCAAGCCTCTCGATATCGCCTGTGCCATGTCGTATATGTCGAGTGTCGGCTAAGGCCACAGTAACTGCGGAGTCTACAAGCGGCAACCCGGGACGCGGCCTCACGAGATCCGGATGCGTCGATCCCAGAGCTGCTCGTAGAACGGCAGGTGATGCTCGTAGAAGCTGCGCAGCAAGGGATCCGTGTCGATCGTGCGGTCGTAGGCGCGCTCCTGGCGCTGCACCGTGGAACTGGTGCTGACGTCGGTGTGCCAGCGTGCGGACTGGCGCCACTCCGACCGCTCCCCCGGCTGCCAGTGCAGTATGTCGTCCTTGAACGGCAGGCCGACCGCCGCGCAGTATGCCCGCACGGTCCGCTCCGGCTGGTCGACGAAGTCGTCGGAGTCGACGACCACCGGATCGCCGCCGGCGTCGAGGACCGCCTGGTGAATCCTGGCGAGGTACTCCACGCCGACCTCGCGCAGGGCCATGTCCGGCTTGATCGCCGCATACGATGGGATGATCTCCCGCGGGTGCCGGAGCAGGAACGCGTGCCGCCCGCCCTTCAGGAAGTCCTGGCGGTCGAACACGGTGTCGTACTCGCAGTCGGTGGTGTCCTTGAAGAACACCGTGCGCTGCTCGGCGAGCTCGAGCAGGACGTCGACCAGCTCGCCGCTGGAGGTCACCGCCCGGTCGCCGACCTGGGTGGTGCCGTCGTTGGCGATGTTGCAGAACGGCTCGTGGAACGGCACCAGGTCGTTGCGCTCCAGCATCATCCGGAAGAAGACCGTGGACCGGGAGCGCGGCGCGCTCCACAGTGCGAGCAGTGGCTGTCCCATCAGTGCTGCCTGCCTTCCAGGTCCTCCAGCGACGCGACCACCCAGTCGACAATGTGCCCGGCGACGTCGACGCCGGTCGCGTCGATGGCGCCGTGGAACTCGGGGGTGTGGTTGACCTCGTTCGCGAACATCCGCTCCTGCTGGTCGATGAGGATGTCGACGCCGAGGAAGCCGCCCCCGACGGCCTCGGCCGCCGCCACCGCGAGCGCGTTGAGCTCCGGGGTGATGGGGCACGGGGTGGGTGCGCCACCGATCGCGGTGTTCGTCCGCCAGTCGTCGACCGCGTTCTTGTAGATGGCGCACACCACCTCGCCGCCGGCGACGTAGGACTTGATGTCCCGTCCCGGCTTGTCGATGTGCTCCTGGAGGTAGAACACGTGCTGCTGCGGGTTCGGCAGGGCGGCGCGGTGCTCCAGCACGGTGCGGGCCTGCTCCTCGTCGTAGACCCGCGCCGTCAGGTGCCCCCAGGACCCGGTCACCGGTTTCAGGACCACGGGATAGCCGAGCTTGGACATGGCCTCCAGCGCCGCGGGGGTACCCCACGCGACGCCCGCCTGCGGGATCGGCAGCCCCGCGTGGTGGAACGCCAGTGCGGTGCGCAGCTTGTCGCCGCAGGTGTCCAGCACCTCGGGCCGGTTGAGTGTGGGCACGCCGAGCGCGTCCAATGTGGACGCGACGGACGCGGCACGGCTGTGGCTGACCTCGCGCATGAGTGCCGCGCGGAACGGCGGGCGCCCGTCGGCGAGCAGCACCGTCAGTTTCCGCGGGTCGACGTGCTCGTAGCGCAGCCCGCGCCGCTCGAACGTGGAGAGGATCAGGCGTTCCTCGCGGCGGACCCGGGAGGCGACCACGGCGATCGGCAAGTCAGTTCTGTCCACGATGGCCCTTCTCGTTGCCGGCGGCGGTTCACGCCTGCCGGGACACGGCGTCCGCGGTGCGGTCGAGCTGTTCGAGCGCGACCTCAAGGCGGCGGATGAGTTCGGCACTGTGCCCGCGCAGCTCGTCGAAGCGGTGCCGCTGCCAGACCCGGGAGTGCGCGCCGGTCATCCGCACGCCGGTCCAGCCGTGCGCGACCGCGTCGACGCGGGCCGCGGCCTCGGCGAGCTCTGGGATCCTCCAGCGCAGGCCCTGCTCGCGCAGGAACTCCGCGTGCAGCCCGCTCTGCGCCTGGATGTTCCAGCTGATGACGTACAGCTCGCTCAGCGCCGCGTCGGCGGCCTCCGTGCCGGGCTCCAGCGCGCACAGCTCGTCGAGGTACCGGCGCAGGCCCTCGACCCCGGTCTCGACGCCGGCCGGGGACGCGGCCCGGTAGCGGGCGACGTTGTCCCGGATCACCTGGGCGAGCCAGTCGCGGCTGGTCTCCGGCACGTCGCCCCGCATGCGGGCGTGCAGCCAGCGCCGGTCGCTGGGGCTGGAGCTGAAGAACACGTCGGCGTCGTGCGCCGGGTTCGCCGAGTCCCAGCTGCGCAGGAAGTCGGCGACGGGGATCGGACCCTGGAACGCCGGCGGCTGGGCGTCGGACACGTACACGTCGGTGTCGGTGATGCGGTACACCACCAGCAGGTGCGCGGCGTGCACGTCGTGGAAGGCGGGCCGGAACGGCAGGTGGAAGTTGTCCACCGCGGCGATCGGCAGCACCCCCGCGGCGAGCGCGTCGCGCAGCTCGCCGAGCCCGTCGCCGGGTGCCTCGCTGCGGTGCCAGGTCGACTCGAACGGGTGGTGCAGCGCGAGCCGCTTGGCGAGGGAGTCGGGCTCGGCCAGGTAGTAGTACTCCTCGGTGGTCCAGGCGCCCGCACGGCGGCGGAACTCCCACGACGCGCCCAGGACCGTGACCGGGTCGTGCCCGTCGTGCAGCAGCACGGTGGCGAGGGTGCCGTGCAGGCAGCTGCCGAGGTCGCGGGTCCAGAGCTGGACCTTCGGTGCGGTCTCGATCATGCCAGCGCGCCGTCCGCGAGCCGCACGTCGATGCCGGTCACCAGGGTGATGGCGAAGACGTGCAGGGCGACCAGCCGCGGCAGCCGCAGGGCCTGCGCGCGCCCGCGGCGGGGCATCCCGACCCGGGCCAGCCACATCGTGGTCGGCAGGTTCTCCTGGACATGGTGCGGGTAGTGCATCTGCGCGGTCCGGAACGCCGGCAGCTCACCGAACGCCGGCGTGCCGTCCAGGAAGTCCGAGACCCCGACCTGGAGCGGGTCGGCGTGCCCGTCGTCGTAGTGCACCCACAGCGTGTCCTCGCTGCGGCGCTCCGAGGCGGCCAGCAGGTAGATCCAGTCGTACCGGCCCGACGGGATGTCGATGACCTGGCCCTCGGACCGGACGTTGTCGCCGTCGGCGTGCGCGGTCGGCCACACGAACGGGATGCCGGCGATCTCGATCACGGCGCCGGGCTCGGGCAGCTCCTGCGACGGGAACGAGTTGCCCCACGCGTTCAAGCGGCCCACGTCGAGGTCACCGACGCCGGTCGTGGCGCGGTTGTTGAGCAGGTCGTCGATGCCGATCAGGCAGAAATCCGGGTGTGCCGTCGTGCCCGGCAGCCGCTGCACGAGACGGTCATACGCCCCGGAGGTGAGCACCGGATGGTCTGAAACCTGGCTCATTGCACCCTCCAATCACTGCAGCGAGCTGTGCGTGCGTCCCTCGACGTCGGCGAGGTCGGGCACGGTGTTGAAGTCGACGATCATGGTGTCGCGCCAGCCGCAGTCGCACGCTTCCTCGGTGCGGATCTCGCTGACGGCGTGCTCCATCTCGGTGTCGGACAGCGCCAGCGCCTCGAGGGGTTCGGTCATGGTGACCTTGTGCTGCGGCTGCTCCTCGCCGCGGCGGAAGACCCGGCTCTCGCCCCCGACGCAGCGGTGCCGGTCGATCAGGTGGATCACCACGTATTCGTGGCCGTCGGAGTGCCGGCCCTCCGGGGCGGGCTCCGAGGCGTCCTCGGCGTCGGCAATCACCCGGATGAAGTGGATGCCGAGCTCCCAGTCGCGCTTGCCGGCCGCCTCGTTGACGACGCCGACGGACTCGCGCAGGATCTGGCTGAACCGCGGGCTGGCGAGGGCCTCGTCCGTCAGCGGCTCGAAGACGCGCAGCTGGTCGCCGAACGCGCGGTTGATCTGCTTGCTCTGGAAGAACTCGGTGCCCACCAGCGGCTCGAGCGTGCCGTCGCGGTGCGCGAGCACCCTGCCGTAGCGCCGGTTGCGGCGGCAGCGCGCGTCGCCGAGATAGGCGTCCGGGACCAGGTCGTCCCAGGCCGACGCGAAGCGTTGCCATTCGCGTCCTTCGGTCGGCAGCGGCAGACGGCCGTGTGCCCAACCGTTCTGCGCGACGTCGTCGGCGCGGAGGTCTTCGGAGTTGTCCATCAGTGGCTTCCCCTCGATGGTTCAACGTGAACGGTGCCTCGGGGCACAGACCCCACAGTCATTAGTGGGAATCATATCGTGGACTCTGCAACGCGTCCTGTCGACTGTGCGCCGCCAGCGTCGCTTGACGGCCCCTTTTAGCAGCTCAAGCCCATGTTGAAGTATATGTAGAGTCTAGGGATACGACGGGCCCGGGACGAGTGGGTCACACCGTCCCGGGCCCGGGTGGACCGGGGCTTCGAGATCATCTCCGCCCCGGTCCGGTCTCAGGCGGCGGCTACCGGGGCTTCTTCGCGCCGAACCTGCGGCACCTGCCGGGTCAGGTCCGATCCGCCGTCCGTCTCGGGCGCCTCAGCCTCGGCCGGCGCACCGGCCGGCGTCTCGGCCGGGGTCTCGTCCTCCGCGCTGCCGCCCAGTTCACCGGCGAGGAAGCCGGCGAGCGCGCGGACCGTCGGGTTGCTCCACAGGATCGTGGGCGGCAGGTCGACGGCGAAGCAGCGGTGCAGCCGCACCCGCAGCGCCACGGTGAGCACCGAGTCGACCCCGAGCTCCAGCAGCGGCCGGTCGATCGCGATGTCGTCCGGCGCGAGGTTGAGCTCGGCGGCCACCTGCTGGTGCGTCTCGGCGAGGACCTTCTCCTCCAGCTCGCCCGCCGGCACGGCGGACCAGTCCACCGCGCCGTCGGCGGCGTTCTCCGCGTCGGCGTCGGTGACCGACAGGTGCGAGAACACCGGCAGCGTGTGGCCCGGCATCACCCGCATCACCGCGGCGTACGGCAGGCCGTACCGGTCCGCGTAGCTCCAGCTGCGCAGCGCCTCGGTGACGGTGATGCCGCCCAGACCGCGGGACTCGGCCTCCAGGATGGTGGCCTTGCCCGTGGTCTCGCCCATGCCGCGGCCGATCCACTGCGCCCACGCGAAGCTGGTCGCGCCGGCCTCGCCCTGGGCCCGCCGCAGCGCGGCGAGGGCGTCCAGGAACGAGTTCGCCGAGGCGTAGCTGACCTGGCCGGTGAGCCGGGCGTACTGGCCGCAGGAGGAGAACATCGTGAAGAAGTCCAGCGTGCCGGCCGGGTACAGCCGGTGCAGGACCATCGCGCCGTCGGCCTTCGGCCCCATCGTGGTGTCCAGGTTCGCCGCGCCGGTCTTCTCCACCAGCGCGTCGGACACCACGCCGGCGCAGTGCACGATGCCGCGGATCGCCGGCAGGTCCAGCGCGCCGGGGTCCAGCGCCCGGGCCGTCGCCTCGGCGTCGGCGATGTCCAGCCGCAGCACGCGGACCGTGGCACCGGCCGCCTCCAGGGCGACCACCTCGGCCACCTGCGCCGCGACCGCCGGGTCGCTGATCTGGCCCCATTCCGACCGGGGCGGCAGCCCCCGCCGGCCGACCAGCACCAGCCTGCGGGCGCCCTGTTCGACCAGGTACCGCGCCGCCTCCAGGCCCAGCGCGCCGAGACCACCGGTGACCATGTAGGTCCCGTCCGGGCGGCAGACCGCCGCGTCGTCGCGCTCGGCGGGCCGCTCGACCCGCTGCAGCCGGGCCGCGAACAGCCCTTCGGACGTCGCGGACAGCACGTCCTCGTTGGGCGGCAGCGCACCGATCACCCCGGCCACGGACGCGAGGTCCTGGTCGCCGGCGACGTCGATCGTGCCACCCCACAGGTCGGGGCGTTCCCCGGCGACGATCCGGCCGGCGCCCCACAGCGGGGCGTGCGCCAGCGCGGCCTCGGTGTCGCCGTCGCGGACCCCCTTGGTCAGCACCCAGACCGTGGGCCGGCGCTGCTCGTCGGGGATCTCGGCGATGCGCTGCACCGCGTCGACGAGCGCCTGGGCGTTGCGGCGGGCCGCCTGCTCGGGCGCCTCGTCCGGCAGCAGCGCCGGCGGCGCGACGATCACCACGTCACCGGCGGCGAGGGTGCCGTCGCTGATCGCGGCCGCGTCGAGCGCCGAGCGGGCCTCGACGCCCTGCGCGGCGAGGGCCTCGACGAGCGCGGGACCGCCGTCGGGCTGCCCCACCAGGAGCGCCTGCCGCGGCGCGGGCGCGTCGTCGCGCACCGTGACCTGCTCCCAGGCCAGCTCCTGCACCAGGTCGCGGGGGCCGACCGCGCCGGTGCCGATGTCCTGCACCTGGACGTAGCGCAGCCCGCGCGCCTCACACACGACCTCGCCGCTGTCGTTCGCCACGACCATGTTGATGGTGTCCGGCGTGCGCGGGTCGAACGTGGTGTGCACGTAGATGCGGGCCGGCGGCGCGCCCCGGTAGGACAGCGACTCCAGGTGCGAGCAGGTCCGCAGCACCGAGGAGTCCTCGGTCATCACCCGCACGCCGCTGACGGTCAGCGCGGCGTCGACGACCGCGGTCCAGCTGGACGGGTGCCGCTTCGGCGTGTGGTCGACCTGGACCGTGCTGATCTGCTCGTCGTCACCGCGGAGCAGCTCCTCCACCTCCCACGGGAACGTGTAGCCGTCCACGCCCATGCCCCGGAAGATGTCGTCGACCTTGGTCCAGCTCCACGACTCCGGGCAGCGGGCGCGGATGGCGTCCACGTCCTCCATCGGGGTGGCGCCGACGACCGGCTCCGGCACGACGGTCGCGGTGGTGTGGGTCAGCCACTCGTTGTCGTGGACCCCGCCGCTGCCCTCCTCGCGCTTGATCCGGCTGGCGAGGCGGACCTTGTCCTGCTCCATCACCAGCTGCACCACGCGGGTCGGGTGCGCGGCCAGGGGGATGCGGAACACGATGTCGCGCAGCCCGTACTGGACGTCGCCCTCGCCGGCGTCGGCGGCGGCGCCGATGAACGAGTTGAGCACCACCGAGGCGGGCACCGTCTCGACCCCGACGACCTTGTGCGACTGGGCGTAGGGGCGGTTCGACATGTCCAGCTCGGTCTGCCAGACCCGCTGCACCGGTGCGCTGGCGACGGTGGTGTACCCGCCGATCAGCGTGTGCGTCTCCGGGTCGTGGCCGCGGCCGGCGCCCTGCTCGGCCGGCGTGTCGGGGAAGATCCAGAACGGCCGGTGCTGCCAGCGCACCGCCGGCACGTCGACCAGTTCACCCGGGTACGACCAGGTCACCGGCGTGCCGAGGCAGTGCAGCTTGGCCAGGTTGAACACGGCGGTGCGCTGCTCCGGCTCGTCCCGGCGCAGGGTGATGGCGACCTGCGCGTCGGCGATCCCGGCGTCCAGGGCGGTCTCGGTGATCGAGTGCGCCACCACGGGGTGCGAGGAGACCTCCAGGAACACCCGGTTGCCGTCGTCGAGCGCGGCCCGGACGGCCTGGTTGAAGCGCACCGGCTCGGCCAGGTTCGTGGCCCAGTACTCGCCCTCGCGGGCCGCGCCGGAACGCGGGTCGGTCTGCGCGGTGCTGTACAGCGTCACCTGCGGGTCGCGGGCGCGCAGCGCGCCGGCCGCCTGCCGGACCTCGTCGAGGACCGCACCCCGCACGTGCGGGCTGTGGAACGCGACGTCGGTGTTGACCTTGCGGGCCTTGATGCCCTCGGTCTCGAACCCGGCGACCGCGGCCTCGACCGCGTCGATGTCACCGGAGATCACCGTGGACAGGGGGCTGGCGGCGATCGCGGCGACGACGCCGTCGCGGCCGGCCAGCTTCCGCTCGACCTCGTCGAACGCCATCGGCACCATCGCCATCGCGCCACGCCCGGCGACCTGTTCCAGGGCCCGGGCCCGCCGGCAGGCGAACCTGGCGGCGTCGGCGCGGTCGAGGCTGCCGGCGACGGTCGCCGCGGCGATCTCACCGACCGAGTGCCCGATGATCGCGCCCGGGCGCAGGCCCAGCTCGGTCCACACCTCGGCGAGCGCGACCTGCATCGCGTACGTCATCGCCTGGGTACGGGCCACCGTCCACGGGCCGCCCGCGTCGATCGCCTCACGCGGGGTCCAGCCCAGTTCCTCGGCGAAGACCGGGCCCAGCTCGTCGATCACCCGGGCGAACGCCGGCTCGGTCCGCAGCAACTCCTGGCCCATGCCGGACCACTGCGCGCCGTGCCCGGAGAACACCCAGACGGGTCCCTCCGCGGTGGTGTCGCCGAACGTGCGTGCCGCGCCCATGGCGACCGCCGGCGAGTTCTCCCCGGCGACCAGCGCGTCGAGGCCGGCCAGGAGCTCGTCCCGATCGCCGGCCACCACGCCGGCGCGGTGCGCCAGGTGGGAGCGGCGTTCGGTCAGCGTGTGGGCGAGGGAGCTCAGGTCGGCGTCGGGGTGCTCGCGCACCCATTCGGCGACGGCGCCGGCGAGGTCGCGGACGCCCTGACCGGCGGCCGCCGACACGGGGAACACCCACGGGCGGACGGTCTGCGTGGGGGTGGCCGCATCGCTCTGGTGCGCCGGGGGCTCCTGCAGGATGGCGTGCGCAATCGAGCCGCCCACGCCGTAGCTGGAGACGCCGGCACGCATGCCGTGCTCGCTCTCCGGCCACGGGGTCGTCTCCTCGACCAGGCGGATCTTGCTGGACTCCAGGCCCAGCTCGGGGTTGACCTCCTCGTGCGGGCTCGGCGGCAGCTCGCCGTGCCGCATGCCGAGCAGCACCTTGATGACGCCGGCGATGCCGGAGGCGGCCTCGACGTGGCCCACGTTGGGCTTGAGCGTGCCGAGCAGCAGCGGGTCGTCGCTGTCGCGGTTGGGCCCGAAGACGTTGCCGATGGCCCGTGCCTCGGCGGTGTCGCCGAGCTGGGTGCCGGTGCCGTGCGCCTCGACGTACTGCACCGTGTTCGGGTCGATCCCGGCCCGCTGGTACACCTCCTCCAGCATCCGCTGCTGCGCCTCGCTGTTCGGCGCCATCATGCCGTCGGAGCGGCCGTCCTGGAACACGCCGCTGCCCATGACGAGCCCGTAGACCGGGTCGTCGTCGCGGACCGCGTCGGACAGGCGCTTGAGGATGACGACGCCGCCGCCCTCACCGCGGCCGTAGCCGTCGGCGGCCTTGTCGAACGCCTTGCTGCGCCCGTCGGGTGACGTCGCGGACGCCGCGTCGAGGGCGACCACGAGGGCCGGCGAGGACATGATGTTGATCCCGCCGACGATCGCCACGCTGGTCTCACCGCTGCGCAGCGCCTGGCACGCGACGTGCAGGGCGGTCAGCGAGCCGGCGCAGGCGGTGTCGACCGCCATGCTCGGGCCGTGCGCGTCGAGGAAGTACGAGATGCGGTTGGCGATGCCGTAGAACGTGGTGCCGTTGACCGCCCACGCGCCGGTGCGGTCCAGGTCCTCCAGGAGCCGGCGGCCGTAGTCGTTGGTGTTCGCGGCCACGTAGACGCCGGCGTCGGTGCCGGCGAGGGAGGTCGGCGGCAGCCCGGCGTCGCACAGCGCCTCCCAGGCCATCTCCAGCATGATGCGCTGCTGCGGGTCGATGTACTCGGCCTCGCGCGGCGTGATCTGGAAGAACTCCGCGTCGAAGCCCTCGATGTCGTTCATGAACGAGCCCTTGCGGGTCGTCTGGCGCAGGATCGCGCGGGTCTTCGGGTCGGCCTCGTAGGGGTCCCAGCGGCGCGCGGGCATCTCGCCGACGGCGCTGCGGCCGGCGCGCAGGTGCTCCCACAGCTGGCCGGGGGTGTCGAGGTCAGGGGCGAACCGGCAGCTCATGCCGATCACCGCGAGCGGCTCGTCGGTCGTGTCCGGGGTCATCGGCGGCGTGTGCACCATCTCAGCCAACGTGCACACCTCCCTCGACGACGCCGGCGTGGCGCAGGCTCAGCGGCCGGAGGTCGGTCCACACCTCGGCGATGTGCGCCAGGCAGGCGTCCTTCGGGCCGTCGAAGCCCTCTGCGGCCCAGCCGTCCGGGATGTCCTGCCCGGCGGGCCAGATCGAGTACTGGTCCTCGTGGTTACGCACCACGAGATACGTACGCTCGTCCGTGCTCACTGTCACTCCCATCGTTCATGACGTGCGGTCTCGTCCTTGGCCGTGCAAAACCTGGGCCTGGGGCATTCCTCCCGGTCCGTTTCCCGTCGTGGACGTGTGGTTGGGCCGCCGGACGCGGCCGGCAGGTCAGGACGCGTCGAGCGTCCGGATGTACCCGGCGAGGTGCGCCGGGGTGTGCAGCGCCCGCGTCCGCAGCAGCTCGCCGATGGCACCCTCGTCGGGGACGGCGAAGCGGCGCAGGGTGCGAGGGGCGGCGACCGAGGGGTCGGCCGCCAGCTGGGCCGCGACCTGGCCGGCGATGCCGGCCACCCAGACCCGGCCCGGGTCGAGTTCGCCGACCCGCGCATACCACTCGCGGTCCGGACTGGGGCGCAGCTGGTGCCCGGCGGCGCGGATCGCCTCCACCAGGTCCTGGGTGCCACCGATCGCCGCCGGAACGGCGTCCAGGTAACGGGTGCCGGCGTCGGCGTGACCGCGGTCGGCCAGCAGGATCGCCCGGGCGGCGGCATCGGCGGGCAGGGCCTGGAAGAGCTCGTTGCCGTCGAGGGCGAAGCTCTCCGGGAAGGACCCGGTGTCGATCATCGCCCGGGACCAGCTCCACACCGCGTCCGCGGCGTTGATCTGGAAGCGCCGCTGGTCGCCGAAGACGCTGGGGATGCGCACCACCACGGCAGGCACGTCCAGTTCGCCGGCGAGGTCGAGGTACAGCTCCGCCACCGCCTTGGACCGCACGTATCCGTTGGCCGCGGACGGCAGGGCCTGCAGCGGGCCGGGCGACACGGTGTCGCCGGCGGCGTCGTACACCGAGCTGGTCGACACCACGGTCAGCGCCTTGCGCCGGCCGGCGGCGGCGAGCTCCAGCAGGGCCGCCATGCTGTGCGTGTTCGCGGCGGCCAGCTGCCCGTACGGGTACACGTGGTTGACCCACGCCGCGGCGTGCACGATGCGCCCGGCGCCGTCCGCCAGCCGGTCGAAGTCCACTGTGGACAGACCGAGTCGCGGTGCGGCGATGTCGCCGTCGACCAGCTCCAGGCGCTCGTGGTGCTCCTCGCGCCACAGCCCGAGGTCGGTCATCCCGGCGACGAGGTCGGCGCGCCGGCCGGCGCCGCCGCGGACCAGGCACACCACGTGCGCGCCGGCACCGAGCAGCTCGGCGAGGACGAACCGGCCGACGAAGCCGGTGGCACCGGTGAGCAGCACCGTGTCGCGGTCGGCGGCGTCGCGCGCCCCGGGCCGGGGGATCCCCGCGGCCCGTTCGGCGATGTCGGCACGCACGGCCTCGATCTCGTCCGCCGGCCCGTCGCCGGCGCTTGGGGTACGGGTCCCGACCTCGTCGACGGCATCGGCGAGGGGCTGCAGCTGCGGGTTGCTGAACAGGGTCTCCATCGGCACCTCGACGCCGAGCGCCGTGCGGATGCGGGCGACCATGTGCATCACCATCAGCGAGTGGCCGCCGAGCTCGAAGAAGTTGTCCTCGCCGCCCACGGCGGGCACGCCGAGCAGGTCGGTCCAGATCGCCGCGAGCGCGACCGCGGTGTCGCCCTGGGGCGCCTCGCCGCGCGGCCCGGTCGGGGCGGCCTTGTCGCGGCGGCCGGCCAGGGCCTTGCGGTCGAGCTTGCCGTTGCGGGTCAGCGGGAGCTCGTCGAGGACGGTGACGGACGCCGGCACCATCCACTCCGGCAGCGTGCGCAGCAGCGCCCGGCGGATCGCGGTGCCCGTGGGCTGCGCGTCCCCGGCCGGCACGGCGTAGCCGGCGAGGGTGGCGGCGCCGACCCGGTCGCGTTCCAGCACCACGGCGGCCCGGGCGACGTCGTCCAGGGCGGTCAGGGCCGCCTGCACCTCGCCGAGCTCGATCCGGTGGCCGCGCACCTTCACCTGGTCGTCGCCGCGGCCCAGGTACACCAGTTCGCCGTCGTCGCGGCGCACGGCGAGGTCGCCGCTGCGGTACATCCTGGCGCCGGTCCGCGCGCTGAACGGGTCGGGCAGCATCCGCTCGGCGGTCAGCGCGGGGTTGGCGACGTAGCCGTGGCTCACGCCGTCGCCGCCGACGAAGATCTCGCCGGGTACACCGGTGCCGACCGGGTGCTGCGACGCGTCCAGCAGGTACAGCGACAGGTCCGGCAGCGGCGGGCCGATGAGCGACGCGGTCTCGGCCAGGTCGCCCTCGCGGACGGGCCGGACGGTGACGTGCACGGTGGTCTCGGTGATCCCGTACATGTTGATGAGCTCGGGCTGCCGGTCGCCGTGCGCCCGCACCCAGGGGCGCAGCGCGGCGAGGTTGAGCGCCTCACCGCCGAACACGACGTACCGCAGCGCCTGCCGCTCGGAACGCTCCAGCAGGGCGGCGCTCACCTGGCCGAACGCCGACGGCGTCTGGCTCAGCACGGTGACCTGCTCGCTCAGCACGAGCTCGGCGAACACGTCCGGCGCGCGGGTGGCCCACTGCGGCACGACCAGCAGGCGGCCGCCGTGCAGCAGCGCACCCCACAGCTCCCAGACGGAGAAGTCGAAGGCGTACGAGTGGAACAGCGTCCACACGTCGTCGGGGCCGAACCGCATGTGCTCGTCGCAGGCGGCCATGAGCCGCAGCACATGCCGGTGCGCAGCGAGGACGCCCTTGGGCTTGCCGGTGGAGCCGGACGTGTAGATGACGTAGGCGGGCGCGTCCGGGGACACGTCCACGGCGACCGGCGCGGGCGCGGCACCCTGCCAGGCCTGGTCCTGCCAGTCCAGCACGAGGGTCTGCGGGCCGCCGTCGGCGCCGAGCGCGGGCGCCTTCGCCGTCGCCGGGACGACCAGCACGGTGCGCACCTGGCACTCGGCGAACTGGTCGGCGGTGCGGTCGGCCGGGTTCTCCGGGTCGATCGGCAGGTAGGCGGCACCGGCCTGCAGCACGCCGAGGATGGCGGCGGGCAGGTCCACGCCGCGGTCGAGCACCAGGCCGACGATGCTGCCGGGACCCTCGCCGCGGTCCCGCAGGGCGGCGGCGATCCGGCCGGCCCGCTCGGACAGCTGCGCGTAGGTGAGCTTCTGCCGGTCGTCGGAGACGGCGACGGCGTCGGCGTGCCGATCGGCCTGCGCGGCGAAGGCGGCGGGCAGCGTCGCCGCGACACCGCCGGTGCCGGCCAGGCCGCGGGCGGGGATGACGGCGGGCTCGTCCTCGCCGAGCATCGGCAGGTCGGCGACGGGGACGTCCGGGTTGGCCAGGCCGGTTCGCAGCAGCGTCTCCAGCCAGCCGGCCCAGCGGGCGACGGTCGCCGCGTCGAGCAGCTCGTCGTCGAACGGCAGGTAGCCCACGACCTCGTCGCCCTCGCACCACAGCTCGGCCATCAGGTCGTAGTGGGTCGCGCCGCCTTCGAGCTCGAAGAAGTCGATCTCGAGGCCGGGCATCCTGGGCGGGGTGGGCGCGCCGTCGCGCAGCGAGAACGACGTCTGGAAGATGGGCGTGACGCCGGGGCGGCGGGACGGCGCCAGCTCGCGCACCAGCATGTCGAAGGGGATGTCCTGGTGGCCCATCGCCGCGGCGAGGGCGGACCCGGTGCGGCGCACCAGGGTGTGCAGGTCGGGCCGGTCGCCGACCCGCACGTGGATCGGCAGCCAGTTGAGGAAGTAGCCGATCATCCGCTGCGTCTCCGCCTGCGGCCGGCCGGCCACCGGTACCCCGACCACCAGGGATTCGGTGCGCACCAGCCGGGACAGCAGGGCGACGTAGCCGGCCAGGAACGCGCCCAGCAGCGTGGTGTCGTGCTTGCTGGCCAGGTCGCGCAGCCCGGCGACCAGGTCGGCGTCGAAGCGCACGTGGTGGAACTGCCCCTGGCTGCCGCGGATCGCCGGCCGGGGCCGGTCGGTGGGCAGGTCGAGGGCGTCCGGGGCACCGTCGAGGCGCTCCCGCCAGTGCTCCAGGATGCGCCGCGTCGATGCACCGTCCACAGTGGAGCGCTGCCATTCGGCGAAGTCGGGGTAGTGCACGTCCAGCGGCGCCAGCTCGACCGGCACGCCGAGCTCGTTGGCGTACAGGCGGCCGAGGTCGTCCAGCAGGATCCCCAGCGACCAGTTGTCGGACACGATGTGGTGCTGGACCAGCGCCAGCAGGTGGGTGCGCTCGTCGACGCGGTAGAGCGTGCAGCGCACCAGCGGACCCTCGGTCAGGTCGAAGTCCTCGGTGACCAGCTCCGACGCCAGGTGCCGGGCCGTGCCGACCGGATCCGCCTCGGTGCTGCAGTCGACCTGCTCGAGCGGGATCGTCATGCGGTCCTGGACCAGCTGGTAGGGCTTGCCGTCGCGCTGGCGGAAGACCGTGCGCAGCGCCTCGTGGCGCGCCGCGAGCTGCTGCAGCGCCCGTTCCAGCGCGCCCGCGTCCAGGTCGCCGTCGATGCGCAGCGCGACCGGGACGTGGAAGATCTCGCGGCGGGTCAGCAGCTCGTACATGAACCACAGCCGCTCCTGCTCGAACGAGCAGGGTGCCTCCGGCGCGCCGCCGGCCCGGCGGATGATCCCGAGGTCGGTGCCCTTGCGGGCGAGCATCCGCTCGACCAGCCGGCGCTTGTCCGGGCTCAGCTCAGCCAGCCGCGACCGCAGCGCGGCGAGGTCCTGCGGAGCGGCGGCACCGTCCCGGGTCTGCAGCTCGGTCGGCTGATCCATGGCTGGAAACTCCCTGTCCGTCGAGATGTCCGTGGAGATGTCCGTCGGGGGTCTTCCGGTGTCTTCCGGTGTCGTCCGGGAGCCCGGCTCAGCGGGCGGTGAAGCCGCCGTCGACCACCAGCTCGGTGCCGGTGACGCCGCCGGAGTTCGGGCTCGCCAGCCACAGGCAGGCGGCCGACACCTCGGCGGCGGTGACCAGCCGGCCGATCGCGTGCAGTGAGGCGGACTTCTGCTCGTAGTCGTCCAGTTCGGATCCGAGGGCCTCGGCGACCGCGCGGGTGCTGCGGGTGCCCAGCTCGGCGTCGTCGGCGACGGTGCTCGGGCACACGGCGTTGGCGCGGACGCCGTGCCGGCCGTACTCCAGCGCGATCGACTTGGTCAGCCCGATCACGCCGTGCTTGGAGGCGACGTAGTTGGCGTACATCTCGAAGGCGACCTTGCCGCCGGTGGACGCGGTGTTCACGATCCGCCCGCCGCCCTGCCCGACCATGTGCGGCAGCACCGCCCGGCAGCACCGCCAGGTGCCGCTGAGGTTGACGTCCAGCGCGAGCTGCCACTGCTCCTCGGTCAGCTCGTGCGCGCGGACCCCGCCGGGGCCGAGCACGCCGGCGTTGTTGAGCAGCACGTCGATCCGGCCGAACTCGTCGAGACCCTCGTCGACGACTTTGTCCACATTGGACTGGTCGCGGACGTCGGCGACGCCGGTCAGCACCCGGCTGCCGAAGCGCCGGCAGGAATCGGCGGTCTCCTCCAGCTCGCGCCGGCCGGACATCGGGTAGGGGCCGGCCTCCGGATCGCAGTGGTCCACCAGGATCAGGTCGGCGCCCTCGCGGGCGAAGGTCAGCGCGTGGGAGCGGCCCAGCGCACGGGCCGCGCCAGTGATCATGGCGACGTTCCCGTCGAGCAACATCATGCCTCCAGTGGATTGGACCCGGCCAGTGCCGGTTCTCGTGCCGAATCAAGTGCCGATGCAGGGGCCGGTTCGGGCGGGCGGGACGGCGTCGCGGCGAGCTGCCGGCCGAGCCGGGGCAGCGCGAGGGCGAGGACGTCGATCGCGCGGTACAGCTCGCTGATCGGGAGGTGTTCGTCGGTCGTGTGGTCCAGGTGGGCGTCCCCGGGCCCGTACGCGGCCATCGGCACGCCCCACGGGTCGAGGGTGTTCATGTCGGAGGTGCCGGCCTTGCGCTTGAACGTCGGGCGGGCACCCTGCGCGGCGATCGCGGCGCGCAGCTGGCTCACCACCGGGTCGGACCGGGTCCGGGTCACCCCGGGCACCCGCTCGTCCACCCAGATCCGGCTGTGCGTACGGCTGCGGGCGAAGCGCTCCAGGGCCGCGAAGTCGAAGCCCGGCGGCACCCGGCAGGTCAGGAACGCCTCGGCGTCGGCGAGGTCGCCGCAGAGCCGGACGAGGGTGCCGGCGGCGACGCCGAACGCGACCGGGTCCGGGTCCGGCTCGCCCGACAGGCCGCGCAGGTAGTCCTGCACGTCGTGGGCGAAGCGGGCGGCGCGTTCCACCGCGGTCGGCTCAGGACTGCTGGTGTGCAGCGGCGGCTGGTGCATCTCATATCCCAGGCCGATGCGCCCCTTGTACCCCAGGCAGACCCCGTCCCAGCCGCTCGGCTCGCCGATCACCACGGCCGCCGGGGGCGCCACGGTGTCCATGACGTGCCGGGCGCCGCGCCCACCGGCGACCTCCTCGCCGACCGCGCCGACGACGTGCACCCGCACCCCGCGGCTGCGGGCGGCGGCGCAGATCATCGTGACGAAGGAGCCCTTGGCGTCCACCGAGCCGCGGCCGTACAGCAGGTCACCGACCTGACAGACCGGCACGTGCCCGGGGACGGTGTCGATGTGGCCGAGCAGCATCACGGTGGGTCCGTCGCCCGGGCCGATCACGCCGTGCACGTTGCCGACCTCGTCGACGTGCGCGTCGAACCCGAGCGCGTCCAGCTGCTCGGCGAGGAACCCGGCGAGCGGCAGCTCCTGCCCGGAGACGGACGGGATGCTCAGCGCGGCGCGCAGCAGCCACGCCGGGTAGTCCTCCCGCGGCCCGTCACGCATCGCGGTCCCCTTCGCGGACGAAGGTTCCGGTGCCGTTCAACGCCTGCCGGATCGGCTGGTCCTGTTCGGCGGAGGCGATGGCGACCTGGTCCACGGTCCGGCTGGCGCGCAGCCCGGCGCGCACCTTGTGCCGCATCCGGCCCTGCACGATGTCGCCGTCCAGGTGCTCCGGGCCGACCTCTTCGAGCCTGGTGGACGGGTCGTTCGGATCCTCGAGCACCCCGCTCACGTCGGTGAGCAGCACCAGCGCGGAAGCGTCCAGGGCCACGGCGAGCCGGGCGGCGGTCTCGTCGGCGTCGACGTTGAGCAGGTGCCCCTCGTCGTCGCTGGCCGGCGGGGACACCACGGGGACGTCGCCGTGCTCCAGCACCGCCTGCACGGAGCTGGGGTCGACCCGTTCGATCTGGCCGGATCGGTCGTCGCGGATCAGCACGATCCGCCCGTCCTGGACCGACCGGATCGCCGGCTTGCGTTTCGCGGTCAGCATCTCGCCGTCGGCGCCGCTGAGGCCGACCGCGCGGGCGCCGCGCGCCCGCAGCCCGCTGACCAGCTCCGGCTTCACCTGCCCGAGCAGGGCCATGGTGATGACCTCGAGCATCGGCTCGTCGGTGCGCCTGCTGTGCGTGCCGTCCGGTGACTTGATCACCTCGCGTTCCACGCCGAGCTGGTCGGCCAGCTCGTCGGCGGCCGCGCCGCCGCCGTGCACCAGCACCGTCGGCAGGCCGGCAGCGGCCAGTTCGGCCACCTCGTCCAGCACCGTCTCGGGGTTGGCTCCGCCGCCGATCTTGACCACGATCACCCCTGCGGGGATGGCGGTCCCGGCCGGCGCGTCGACCATCAGTTCCTGGGCCAGGTCTTGGCTGTCGTCCCGTGCCATTCCCCGCTCACCTCCCGACGCTTGTTCGTCTCGCTGCTTTCCGTCCGGTCGCGCCCGCCGGTCAGGCGGGGTGCAGGCCGGGGAACTCCAGTCCGGTGTCCTCCGGCAGCCCGCGGGCCACGTTCAGGCTCTGTACGCCGCCGCCGGCCGCGCCCTTGACGAGGTTGTCCAGCGCGGCGACCACGACGATGCGTCCGCCGTCCTCGTCGACCGCGCAGCCGATGTCGGTGAAGTTGGTGCCGGACAGGAACTGCGGGTCCGGCATCCGGTGCACGCCGCGGCTGCGGGCCACCACCCTGACGAACGGGTGGTCGCGGTACGCGAGCTGCAGGACCCGCAGCACGTCCCGGCGGGTCACCGGCTCGGGCGGCGTGACGTGGCAGATGACCTGCACGCCGCGCACCGCCGGGACGGCCGTCACGGTCATCCTTGGCCGCACCCCGGCGAGCGCGGCGATCTCCTTCTCGTGCCGGTGCCCGGTGGGCCGGTAGACCCGGAAGGCGTGCCCGCGCTCGGCGTGGTGCGAGGCGGGTCCCGGCTCGGCGCCGGAGCCGGACGAGCCGGTCCGGGCGTCCACCACGACGTCGCCGGCCACCAGCCCGGCCCGCTGCAGCGGCGCCAGGGCCAGCACGGCGGCGGTCGCCATGCAGCCGGGGACGCTGATGCGGGCCGCGCCGGGAAGCTCGTCGGCGTACAGCTCGGGCAGCCCGGTCCGGTACGTCTCGCCGGACACCGAGTCGGCGCCGAAGCGGAAGTCCGGGCTCAGGTCGACGATCGTCCCGGCGACCTCCGCGACGCCCGCCTCCACCTCGGCGGAGGCTCCCGACGGCAGCGCCAGGAAGGCGGTGTCCACCGGGGTCAGGTCCTGCGGCGGCTGAAAGGTCAGCCCCAGGTGGTGCAGGTTCGGGTGCACCTCCGCGACGGGCCGGCCGGCGTGCCGCCGTGAGACGGCCTGCGCCAGGTCGAGTTCGGGGTGGGTGTGCACCAGGCGGAGCAGTTCCCCGCCGGTGTATCCGGCCGCGCCGAGAACACTCACCTTCACCGGGCAACTCCTTCCAGCTCGCGGTCGTCGGGTTGTCCGGTTACTCGCCCCAGTCCTCTTCGACCTCGGGGGCCAGCGCGAGCACCACGGGCCCGGTCGCCACCACTTCGAGCTCGCTCGAGCAGTGCTGGCAGATCACGATCTCGGCGACCAGCAGTTCGTCGGAAACAGGGACCGCACCCGCACACTCGGGGCACTGCACAGTCACAGCAACAGTCATAGTTGCCTCCGCTAGATTGTGTGATTACTGTTTTGCCAACACTGCAGAAGCTAACACATGCTTCACGAGTGCACATCCTGAGCGACAATCTCTTCGGACCCTCCACTGATCGGTGGCGATCACTGGGTGCGGCCACCGGCGGTGATCCCGCCAATCCCTTCCAGTGCAAGGAAAGTGCTGCTACACACCACATTCCGGCGGAGTTCAGGTGAGCGCTCGGGGCCGTGAAGATCAACTTGCGGATGCCAGCGACCCGGGCGATGCTGGCCGACGAGACCACATAGCCAACGTTCAACACTGCATCGCACGGCGCAGAGTCTACATTTTGTCTGCCGAGTGTCTGCGACGACGGATTGCCGCCGCCCGCGTCCCGGCGCGAACTCGTCCGACCGGAGGTGCCCCACCCATGTCTGAGACGACCCGCACCGTGAGCCGTCCCGCGGCGACCCGTCCCGGCGCCGAACTGGCGCTGCTCGGCGGCCCGCGGGCCGTGCCCAAGGACTGCGCCGACGCCGTCTGGCCAATCGTCACCGAGGCCGACGAGCAGGCCGTGCTCCGCGTCCTGCGCAGCGGGCAGCTCAACGCCGCCTCACCCGGGGAGCCGGAGGTCGGCCGGCTGGAGGCGTCGTGGGCCCAGGCCACCGGGGTGCGCCACTGCGTGGCCGTCGCCTCCGGCACCGCCGCGCTGCACGTCGCACTGCGCGCCTGCGGGATCGGCCCCGGCGACGAGGTGATCGTCCCCGCCTTGACCATGAACGCGACCGCGCACGCCGTCCACGCGGCCGGCGGCACCGCGGTGTTCGCCGACATCGAGCCGGACACCTACACGTACACGATGGACCCGCACTCCGCCGCCGAGGCCGCCGGGCCGCGCACCGCCGCGCTGCTGCCGGTGCACCTGCACGGCCTGCCGGCGGACATGCACGCCCTGAACCGGCTGGCCGGCCGGCTGGACGTCCGGGTCGTCGAGGACGCCGCCCAGGCGCACGGCGCGCAGCTCGACGGCGAGCGGGCCGGCGCGCTCGGCACGGTCGGCTGCTTCAGCCTGCACCCCCACAAGAACCTGCCGACGTGCGGCGAGGGCGGGCTCGTCACCACCGACGACGACGACCTGCACGAGCAGCTGGTGCGGCTGCGCAACTTCGGCGAGCTGGCACCGACCGGGGCGCGCACGTACATCTCCCACCGCACCGCGCTCAACGCCAGGATCGCGCCGGTCGCGGCCGCGTTCACCCGCTCCCAGCTGGCCCGTTTCCACGACGACACCCGCCGGCGCGAGCCCGGGATCCGGGCCTTCCTGGACCGGCTGGAGCAGCTGCCCGGGCTGCACGTGCCGCGGACCCCCGCGGGGCGCACGCATTCCTGGCACATCCTGCGCCTGATGCCCGAGCCGGAGGAGCTCGGCCTGGACCCGGAGCACCGCGCCGGGCTGCGCACCGCCCTGCACCGGGCGCTGCGCGCCGAGGGTGTGCCGGTCTCCCAGTGGCAGGTCGCGCCGCTGCCCGCGCATCCCGCGTTCCGGCCGGCCGGGCTGTCCGAGGACGCCGCGCTGGACTGGGTGGCCGAGCGTTTCCCGGTGACCGCCGACGTCATCGACGGTTCGCTGTGCCTGCAGCGCCGGCACCTGGACCCCGACGCCGGGCCGCTGCTGCAGCGCTACGCCGACGCCTTCGAGAAGGTCTGGCAGCACTTCGACCTGATCCGCCGGATGGCCGGCTCCCGGCCCGCCCCGGGCTGGCGGGAGGTGCTGCGCCGAGGCTGACCCGCCCGACCCGAACCCAGCTCGACCTCCACCTCGAAGGGAGCCAGACATGGCCGTGCCGACCACGACAGGCCCGCCGCACTCCCCCGCGGCAACGCTCGAACCGGCGGCGCAGGACCCGGCGGCCTCGGAGACCGCATCCGACACCGCATCCGGCACGACGCTCGACGCGGCGGCGATGGCCAAGCGGATCCGTCAGGACATCATCCGGATGGCCGGCGGCCCCGAGGGCGCACACGCCGGCGGCAGCCTGTCCTGCGCCGACCTGATGGCCGTCCTGCACGCCGAGCTGCTGCGCCCCGGCGACTCCTTCGTGCTCAGCAAGGGCCACGCCGCGCCCGCGTTGTACAGCGCGCTGACCCAGCTCGGCCGGTTCCCGGCGGAGGAGCTGGACGGCTACGCCCAGCCGGGCAGCCGGCTGTTCGGGCACCCCCGGCACGACCTGCCCGGCGTCGAGTTCGCGACCGGCTCGCTCGGCCACGGGCTCGGCCTGTCGGTGGGCCTCGCACTCGCCGAGCAGCTGCGCGGCGGCGACCGGCACGTGTACACCGTCCTCGGCGACGGCGAGCTGCAGGAAGGCAGCGTCTGGGAGGCCGCGCTGCTGGCCGGCCACCGCAGGCTGTCCGGGCTGGTCGCGGTGGTGGACCGCAACGGGCTGCAGATCACCGGCGGCACCGAGGACACCGTCGGGTTGGAGCCCCTCGACGCCAAGTTCGAGGCCTTCGGGTGGCAGGCGCGCACCGTCGACGGCCACGACCTGCCCGCCCTGCGCGAGGCGCTGCGCCCGGCCCCGGACGGGCCGGTCGTCGTGATCGCCAAGACCGTGAAGGGCCGCGGCGTGCCGTTCCTGGAGCAGCGGGTCGCCGGGCACTACGCCAAGCTCAAGCCGGCGCTGGTGCAGCGCGCCCTCGCCGCGATCGGCCGGTCTGCGGGAGGTGCGTCGTGACCGCCGTGGTCGACACCGCCGAGGTGGTCCTCGGCCCGGATCCACGCACCGCCTACCGCGAGGCCCTGACGGAGCTGGCCGCCGAAGACCCGCGGGTGATCTGCCTGGACTCCGACACCGGCGGGCTGGAGGACACCTTCGCCAAGCAGTTCCCCGACCAGTACGTCAACATCGGCATCGCCGAGGCGAACCTGATGACGGTCGCCGCCGGGCTCGCCAGCCGCGGCTTCATCCCCTACGTGCACACCATGGCGACGTTCGCCACCATGCGCGCGGCGGAGTTCCTGAAGCTGGACGTGGTCGGCAACCGGCTGCCGGTGCGGGTGATCGCCACGCACGGCGGGCTGTCCGCCGCGCACTTCGGCACCACCCACTTCGCCCTGGAGGACCTGGCGGTCGCCCGGGCGCTGGCGGAGCTGGCCGTCGTCGTCCCCGGCGACGGGCGCCAGATCGGCGCCGCCACCCGGCAGCTGCACGACCTGCCCGGCCCCGCGTACCTGCGGCTGGGCCGCTCCGCCACGCCGGTGCCGCCCGGCCCGGCGCCCGACTTCCACCTCGGCCGTGCCAGGGTGCTGCGCGACGGCACCGACGTCACGATCGTGGCGACCGGTCCGCTGCCGCTGCTGTTCGCGCTCGAGGCGGCCGAGGACCTCGCCGGCGACGGCGTCGCCGCGCAGGTCCTGGAACTGCACACCCTGCACCCGCTGGACCGCGACGGGCTCCTCACGGGCTGCCGCGGCCGCGCCGGTGTGGTGACCGTGGAGGAGCACCGGCCGCAGGGCGGCATGGGCGACGCCGTCGCCGAGGTGGTGTCGGCCGACCTGGCCGTGCCGATGCGGCGGCTCGCGGTGCGGGGCACCCCCGGCGGCCGCGTGGCCAGCCAGCGCGACGCGCTCGCCGCGCACGGGGTGAGCACCGCCGCGGTGGTGGACGCCGCACGGGAACTGCTTGCCCACGACCAGAACCAGCGACCGGCGCGCCACGGGGCCGCCGCCACGAGGACGAGGTGATGACGATGGCCACCACGGCCCTGATCCACGACGAGGACCGCATCCAGTACGTGCAGAGCGTGTTCCGGCGGGTGCTCAAGCTCGACCGGGAGGTGTCCGCGGACGACGACTTCTTCGCCCTCGGCGGCACGTCCCTGACGGCCATGGAGGTGATCGACCTGATCGACGCCGAACAGGGTCGGCGGCTGCCGGTGCGCAACTTCTACCAAGCGACCGTGGTCCGTGAACTGGCCGGCGAGCTCGCGCCCGCGGCCGAGACCGGCGGAGGTGCGAAATGACACCGAGAACCGGAACCCCCATCGAGGCGAGAGCCGGAGGTAATGAGGTGGCAACAACCGTACAAGCGCCCGCAGTGCCGGTCAGCGAGGCGGAGCGGCGCAAAGAGAAGCTGCACTCCCTCACCGGCCTGCGGTTCATCGCGGCGTTCCTCGTCGTGCTGTGCCACGTGGGCATCAACCTGCTGCCGAACGTGGCCAAGGACCAGATCTTCCTGATCCACGTCTTCTACGGCTTCGGCTCCGTCGGGGTGTCGTTCTTCTTCATCCTGAGCGGTTTCGTGCTGACCTGGGTCGCCCGGGAGAGCGACACGGTGCCGCAGTTCTGGCGCCGGCGGTTCTTCAAGATCTACCCCAACCACCTGGTGACGCTGCTCGCCGCGGTGCTGCTCGCGGTCACCTTCGCGCAGGCGCTGTCGACCCGCGACACCCTGGCCACGCTGTTCCTGGTGCACGCCTGGATCCCGGACCAGGACCTGCTGTTCAACCTGTGGAACAACACGCCGACCTGGTCGCTGTCCTGTGAGCTGCTGTTCTACCTGGCCTTCCCGATGGTGCTGAACCTGCTGCGCCGGGTCCGCCCGGAGCGGCTGTGGCGGGGCTTCTGGTTCACGTTCGCCGCGATCGTCGCGGTGCCCTTCGTGGCGCTGCTGCTGCCGGCCGGCGGGACCCACCGCGGCACCGGGCTGCCCTGGCTGCACATGTGGTTCATGACGTTCTTCCCGCCGGTGCGGATGCTGGAGTTCGTGCTCGGCATGTTCACCGCACTGATCATCATCAACGGTCGCTGGGTGAAGCGCTGGCCGCTGCCCGTGGCCCTCGCCGTGGCCGCGGTCGGTGCCATCGCCGCCGGTGGCGCCACCCCGCCGATCGCCGGTTTCGTCATGGTGTCCGCCCTGCCGCTGGTGTTCCTGGTCGGTGCCGCCGCCAACCGCGACATCCACGGCACCGGCAGCGCGCTGGGCAGCCGGACGATGATCTTCCTTGGTGAGATCTCGTTCGCGCTGTACCTGGTGCACTGGCTCGTCGTGGTCTACGGCTGGATCGGCCGGCACTCCCCGACCTGGGGCGCGAACCCGGCCGACGCACCCACCACGTGGGGCACGGTGCTGACGTACGCGGGCCTGACGATCGTCACCAGCCTCGTGCTCGCCTGGGCGCTGTACACCTTCGTGGAGCGGCCCATCATGCGGCGGTGGAGCCGTCCCGCCGCCAAGCGCGACACCCTGGAGGCCAAGACCGCCGACACGGGCTGAGCGCACGCAGACGAGGCTCCCACCGCGCTGGTGGGAGCTTCGTCGCGTCTCCTGCTGGGTACGTGGACTCGGTATAGGGTGAAGACTGACGACAAAGGGGGCGACGTGAAAGTCACCTGGAAACAGGTCGCCACTTGGCGGATGCAGCGCCAATACGTGGACCCGCGCACGAAGCGCAGCGCGAGCGAGATCGTCGGCAGACTGTGTGGTGTGCAGGCGCAGGTGTGGAGCGCCGCCGAGCTGGCCGTCGCGTTGCGGCAGACGACACCCGACGGCGACGCCGTCGACCGGGACGTCGCCGACCTCACGCTGATGAAGACCTGGGCGATGCGCGGCACGCTGCACCTGCTGCGCCCTGCCGACGCCGGCGCCTTCCTGTCGCTGATGGCGGACGCGGGCAGTTGGCTCAAGCCGTCCTGGACGAAGGCGTCCGGCGTCAGCCCGAAGCAGGTCGACGAGCTGACCGACGAGGTCGCCGGGCTCCTCGCCGACGGTGCCGAGCTCACCCGCGACCAGCTGGTCACCAAGCTCATCGCCGACAAGCGGTTCAAGAGCATGGAGGAGCGGCTGCGGTCCGGCTGGGGCTCGGTGCTCAAGCCCCTCGCCTGGCGGGGCGCCCTGTGCCACGGCGTCAACCAGGGCAACAAAATCACGTTCACGTCGCCGGCGAAGAAGTTCGGGTCCGACTGGAAGGGCATCCCGGAGCCCGACGACGCCGCCCGCGCCGCGATCGCGGCCTACCTGGGCGTCTACGGCCCCGCCACGATGGACACCTTCGACCGCTGGCTGACGCTCAACAGCACCAGCAAGCCGAAGCTGCGCCGGTGGTTCGCGGACCTGGAGGACAAGCTCACCGAGGTCGACGTCGAGGGCCGCAAGGCGCTGATCCTGACCGAGCACGCCGACGAGCTGGCCGACGCCAAGGAGTGCTCGGGCATCAAGCTGCTCGGCCACTTCGACCAGTACGTGCTCGGCCCCGGCACCAAGGACGAGGTCCTGGTCGAGGCCAAGCACCGCACCAAGGTGAGCCGCGCCGCCGGCTGGATCTCCCCGATCGTCGTGGTCGACGGCAAGGTCGAGGCGGTGTGGGAGATCGAGGGCAAGGACCTCGTCGTCACCCCGTTCGACGGCGTGGCACTGCCGGTGAAAGACCTGCAGAAGGAGGCCACGCACGTCGGGAAGGCCAACGGCGTGAGCGGCCTGAAGGTCCGCGTCGCCTGAGCCTCAGCAGCAGCGAGCGTCAGGAGAAGTTGGCGCGGTACAGGTCGCGCAGCAGGCAGATCTCCGCGCCGTGGTGCATGACCTCGCGGTTGACGTGCAGCATCAGGGTCGCCATCGGCCGCTTCGCCCACTCGCCCTCGGCATCGCCGATCGAGCGGGCGAGCGCCGCGCCGTCGAGGGCGGCCACCGCGTCACGCCAGCCGCGGTAGTGCCGCTCCAGCGTGGCGACGGCGTCGTCGGCGGTGACCGGCAGCCGCGCGGTGTCCATCGTCAGCGAGCTGTCGCCGAAATGCGCGCTGGTGCGGATGCCGAGCACGTGGAAGGCGACGTGGGTCATGCGCCACGCGATCGTGGTCACCGGCGGCGGATCGGGGTCCTTGCGCATCCCGTCGAGGGTGGCCTTGCCGTCGGCGGCGGTGCGCAGCGACCAGCAGTCCTTCACCGGCTCCCAGAAGTACTCGTCGTCGGTGAGGCCGGCCAGTCTGGGCGCCAGGTGCATTTCCCAGTAGAGGTCGAGCTGGTCGACCACTTCGGCGCGCCAGATCATCCGCGGCTCCCGTCGGTTGGTGACGATGATTCAGATACCTGAACCATAGGACGGCGGCAGCGCAGGCGATGTCGGGTCGGTCCCGGATCCCCCGAACGGGATCAGCGCAGGTTCTGCAGCCGGACCTGACCGCGGGCGACCAGGTTGCCGGCGGCGTCGAGGGTCTCCACCGTCCAGACCTGCTGGGTGGCGCCGCGGTGCACCGGCACCGCCGTCGAGGTGAGCCGGCCGTTGGCCTCGGTCACCGGGGCGTAGAAGTCGGTGGCGTTGCTGACCCCGACCACGGTGCCCCGGTCACCGAGCCAGCGGTCGGCGGCCACGCTCGCGACGGACTCGACGACCGCGCAATGCACCCCGCCGTGCAGGATGCCGTGCGGCTGGAGCAGGTCGCTGCGGGCCGCCCAGGCGGCCACCACCCGGTCGGGACCGACCTGCTCGAACTGCAGGCCGAGATGCTCGATGTAGGGTCCGAGTCGCTGCTCCACCTTGTCGACCGTCATGTCTTCAGTATCCCAGTGTCTGCTGGACTCTGCAGAGTCGGCGATCAGGTGTCGAAGAACTCCAGCACGCCGTTGCGGCGCAGCCGGTCCACCCACGCCTGGGCGGTGTAGCGGGGGACGTCGAAGTGCCGGGCGAGCTGGCCGACACTGCCGGTGCGGCGCAGCTCGGCGGCCACCAGCTCGGGGTCGGGCATGCGCCGGTAGGGCCGGTCGGGCTTGGCGCGGCGGGCGGGCGGCTGCTCCTCGGCCGCGGCGGGCGTGCCGCTGAGCACGGTCGCGGCGACGGCGCTGCTCAGCGACCGGGCCAGCATGTCGAAGTCGATCGAACGCGCGGCGTTGGTCGGCAGGGCGCCGCCTTCGGGCGCCATCACGGACAGCTCGACGACCTGCGCCTCGAGGTTCTGGTTGATGCGGACGCGGGCGGTGATGGTCGCGGGCATCTTGTCGCCGTCCGGGCTCTCGGCCACGATCTTGACCGTGTAATGCGTTTCAACGTACTCCTGATTGGTATTCATGGAGACCGCCTTATTCTGTTGCGCGCCTCGGCGGGCCGAGGGAAAAGTGCGTGTCGGGTGCCGCCGAGTGGCGCAGCCATCCTGCCAATACTATACTCCCGTCGAATCTTGGAAGGTTCACCCGTAGAGTGACACTCCGAAGACGACGCGGTCCCCGTTGCACCGCGCCCGACCTGGGAATTTAGCGGTCGGCAGGCCCGACACGCAATCGCTGACACATCAGAGTCTGCAACCTTGCACCTACTCAGAGTGACGAATTTCGCCGACTCTGAGCGACCGGCAGGCGCCGTTCGGTGACGACATCACCTGGCGCGCCGCCGGTCGTGGCTCAGGCCCGGCTCGACGCGGCTGATAAGGACGATCCCGCGCCGGCCAGCTCGCCGATCGGGGTGCCGGGCGCCCCGGCGACCGCATCGATGAGCTCCAGCACCTCGTCGATGCGGTGGTAGCCGGACGAGTGGTCCCACAGGTCCGTGTTCAGCTCCAGCATGGCGGACAGCCCGGAGGGGCGCAGCAGCCCGTGGAAGGCCATGTCGTAGCGCGCGGTGCCGTGGGAGATGAAGCGGTATTCGCAGTCCAGTCCGGCGAACCTGGCCGGCATCCACGACTCCAGCTGCAGCTCGCAGGTGACCTGGTAGATCGGGTGCACCCCGGTGACCCGGTGCGGCTGGACGGTCTGCACGATGTCGGCGAACGGCGCCTGCTGGTGCTCGTAGGCGCGTAGCACGGCCGCACCCACCCGCTGCACCAGCTCGTCGAAGCGGGGGTTGCCGGACAGGTCCAGCCGGATCGGGATCACGTTGAGGAAGCAGCCGATCAGCTGCTCGGCGCCGCGCTGGGTACGGTTCGCGGTCGGGATGCCGATCACGATGTCGTCCTGGCCGCTGAGCCGGTGCAGCAGGACCGAGACCGCGGCGCAGAAGACGGTGAACGGGGTGGTGCGCCCGGCGGTCGCCAGGTCCCGCAGCGTGCGGGCCGCGGCGGCGGACACGGGCCGCTCCAGGAACTCGCCGCGGAACCGCGCCCGGTCGCCGCGCGGATGATCGGTGGCCAGCCGCAGCGCAGGCGCGCCGGCCAGCTCGCGGGCCCAGAACCGGCGCAGCCGCTCGCCCTCGGGACCGTCCAGCAGCTCCTGCTCGGCGCGGGCCAGGGTGGCGAAGTCGACCTCGTGCCGGGGCAGGACCGGGGCCCGGCCCTCCGCCCTGGCCTGGTAGGCGGTGGCCAGCCCCTGCATCAGCAGCGTCATGGACACCTCGTCGGTGACCAGGTGGTGGAACAGCAGCTGGGCCTGGTGGCGCTGGGCGTCCAGGCGGACGACGCGGGCCTGCAGCAGCGGCCCGCGGGTGATGTCGAAGCCGGTGTACGCGATCTCGTGCTCGAGCCGCTGCAGCTCCGCCTCGCGCCCGGCCTCGTCCAGGCCGCTGAGGTCGTGCACCGGCACGTCGATCCCGGTGTGCGGCTGGATCCGCTGCACCGGCCGGCCGTCGACCTCGACGAACGTGCCGCGCAGGCCCGGCTGGTGCGCCACCACGTCGTTGACCGCGGCGGCGAACGCGTCCGGCTGCAATGCCCCGGTCAGGTCCAGCACGAGCGGGATGGTGTGGGTGAGCGAGCCGGGGTCGGCCTGTTCGGCCAGCCACAGCTGGCGCTGCCCGGACAGCAGCGGCACGTCCACCGCGACGTCGGGCGAGCCGGGCTCCTCCGCGGCGGTCTCGTCGTGCGGCTCGGCGCCGTCGGGCTGGTCGGGCAGGTCGGCGACGAGCTCGAGCATGCCGTCCAGCTCCGGGTTGGCGGCGCGCAGGTTGGCGGTCAGCTCGCCGGGGGTGGGGTTCTCGAACAGCGTCCGCACCCGGACCCGCACCCCGAGCGCCTCTTCGATGTCGGCGACCAGGCGGGTGGCCATGAGCGAGTGCCCGCCGCAGGCGAAGAAGTCGTCGGCCGGGGCGATGTCGGGCCGTTCCAGGGCCTGCGCCCAGATCTCGAGGACCAGGGCCAGCAGCCGGTCCGGCCCGGTCGTCTCGGGGGTGTCCTGCGCGCCGGTGCCCTGCGCGGCGGTGTCCACCGCGGGCGCCGGCAGGCCGGCCACGATCTCCAGCCGCCCCTGCACGTCTCGGCGGGCGGTGAGCCCGGTGGGCGCCTCGGCCAGCAGCAGCGCGGCCGGCTGGTGCACCGACAGGCCGGGCTCCAGGCGCAGGTCCTCGGCGCGGGCGCCGTCGAGGCCCGCCAGCACCGGCCAGTGCTCCGCCCCGCGGGAGCGGTCCAGGGTGAGCGTGACGGGCGTGCCGTCCGGCAGGTCGATGCGCAGCTCCTCGGCCGGATCGCCGTCCGCCACGCCGACGCCGTCGCCTGCGCCGGCGCCGATCGGCGCCGGGTCGGGTGCGTGCAGGTCCAGCTCGGGCAGGCGCAGCGCGGGCCGGTCCAGCCACTGCCGCAGCACCCTGGCGTAGTCGTCGACGAGCGCGCGGACCCCGTCGGGCGTGTAGAGGTCGCCGTCGTACTCCAGCCACAGCCGGACCTGCTCGCCGGCGAACTCGACCTCGGCGACGGTGTCGAACCGGCCGCGGCCGCGTTCGACGTCCAGCACCCGCACCGGGTGCCCACCGAGGCTCAGCTCGCCGACGGCGTCGACCCGCGGCAGGAACAGGTGCTGGATGAGCGGGGTCCGGTCGGTCGGACGCGGGGCGGCCACGGCGTGCACGATCCGGGTGAAGGGCAGCCGGACGTGTTCGATCGCGGACGCGACCCGCACCGTGCAGCGGGACACCGCCTCGGCCAGGTCGGGGGTGCCGCCGAGGTCCAGGCGCAGCGGCACGGTGTTGGAGACCTGCCCGATCAGCGACTCCAGCTGCGGCACGCCACGGTTCGCGGCGAGCACCCCGAGGATCAGGTCGTCGCGGCCGGTGGAGCGGGCGATCGTGGCCGCCCATCCGGCCAGGCACAGCGCGTACGGCGAGCACGGCAGCTCCCGCGCGGTGCGGCGCAGCGCGGCGCCGTCGACACCGGGCAGGACGAACTCGATGCGCCCGCCGACCCCGCGGCGGATGCGCCGGCGCGGGCGGTCCGGGCGCAGGTCCAGGCTGGTCGGCGCGTCCCGCAGGGTCTCCTGCCACCAGGTGGTGTCGGCGTCCTGGGCGGTCGGCAGCAGCGCCTCGCGCTCCCACTGGACGAAGTCGCCGTACTGCAGCTCGGGGGCGGGCACCGGCGACGGGGCACCGGCGAGGGCGGCGGCGTAGTCCGCGGCGAGCTCCGCCAGCAGCAGCCGCACCGTGGTGGCGTCCGCGACGATGTGGTGCACGGCCACGGCCAGGACGTCCTCGCGGGTCGGGCCGCCGCCGCGCAGCAGCAGGAACGCGATCCCGCAGCCCGCCGCGGGGTCGATGCCCGCACCGGCGAACCGGGTCAGCTCCCGGTCGCGGTCCTGCTCGGCGTCGGCGTCGGTGTCGCGGGCCGGGAGGTCGAGCTCGGTCACCGGCAGCGGGTCCGGGACCGGCAGCACGACCTGGCCCGGTTCGCCGTCGTGCAGCCGCATCGCGCTGCGGAGGATCTCGTGGCGGGACAGCAGCGCGCCGACCGCGGTGTGCAGGGCTGCCGGGTCCAGCGGAGCCGGCACCGCCAGCGCCACGCACTCGGTCAGCGGCGCCTGCTCCGCCGCCGAACCGTCCGAGGACCAGAAGTGCTCCTGGATGACCGCGAGAGGCATGAAGTCTTCAAAGTCTCTCATGGAGATACGATAACTCACTATGCAGTCATTGCGCAGGGGTGACCGGTTCGGGTGGCTTCGCTGGCCTGAAGATGCGCTGTCTGCAGACCAGTTGTACGGTGAGGCCGTCGGCAGTTGTGGTGTGTGGCTCGAAGACTCGGCCGACACGCGAAGAGACCACACACCGGAATACGAGCGTCTCGCACGATTCCTGCAGAGGAGCCATGGGGCATGACCTCAACAAACTCGCAAAACAGGACAGCAACCACACAGGCCGAGCGTTCCGCAGGGGTCTCCCCCAAAGCGCCGCCCGGCCCCGCCGGCACCGCGACACCCACCGCCGGCGGCGGCGGGCGCCGGCCCTCGGTGCTGCGCAACCGCGACTTCGCCCTCGTGTGGGGCGGCGAGTCGATCAGCCTGCTGGGCAGTGAGATCAGCGTCATCGCCCTGCCGTCCCTCGCGGTCCTCGTGTTCGGCGAGGGCGCGCTCGGCGTCGGCCTGCTGATCGCGCTGCAGTGGATCCCGTTCGTGCTGCTCGCCCCCGTGATGGGGGTGCTCACCGACCGGCTGAACCGGCGGATGATGATGCAGGTCGCGAACCTCGCCCGGTTCGTCATCCTCGGCTCGCTGCCGCTGCTGTGGGCGCTGGACGGGCTGACGATCACGCACCTGTACGTGGCGGCGGTGTTGAAGGGCATCTTCGACGTCGTCTTCCAGCTCGCCTACCAGGCGTACCTGCCGCAGCTGCTGCCGCGGGAGGATCTGGTCGACGGCAACGCCAAGACCCAGCTGAGCCGCTCGGTCGCGCTCATCTTCGGCCGCAGCGCCGGTGGCGCCCTGGTCGGCGCGCTCGGCGCGGCACGGGCGATCACCGCCGACGCCGTCACCTATCTGTTCGCCGGGCTGAGCCTGATGTTCGTGAAGTTCCGCGAGCCCGCGCCGCAGCCCCGCCCCGGCGGTGTCGGCGCCACGCTCAAAGACCTGCGCGGCGGCGTGTCGATGACCTTCGGCAACCGGCTGCTGCGGTACCTGACGCTGATGGCCACCTTCGGCAACACGGCCGTGTCCATGGTCCTTGCGATGATCATCGTGTTCGGCTACCAGGACCTGCACCTCAGCGCCGCGCAGATCGGGCTCGTCCTCGGTATCGGCGGCACGCCGGTCATCCTCGGCGCGATCCTGTCCCGCAAGATCAACGAGCGTCTCGGCATGGGCCGCACGCTGCTGCTGACCCACTCGATGCTGGTGGTGGCGTTCCTGCTGCTGCCCTTCGCGCAGTTCGGCAACACGGCGACCGCCGTCACACTGCTGATCATCTCGCAGGGCATCTCGTCGTTCACCACACCGGTCGGCAACGTCGGTGTGATGACGCTGATCCAGAAGGCCACGCCGCCGCAGGCGATGGGCCGCGTCGGCGGGGTCGCCCTGCCGTTCGTCTGGGGCGCGAACGCCGCCGGACCGCTGCTGGGCAGTGCGATCGCCGTGACGTTCACCAACGTCACCGCCTTCTACCTGGCCGCCGCGCTCGCCGTGGTCGCCGTGGGCTGGGTCCTCGCGGGCCGGGTGCACAAGCTGATCGACGACGTCCCGGAGAACGAGCGAGTGGTCGTTCCGGCCGCGTAGTGACCAGGGAGGGAACACAGACATGATCACCCAGCAGGACACCCCGGTCGTCCGGGACACCACCGGCACGACGACCCTGGTCTCCCGGATCGAGGAGTTCGCCCGCACCGCACCGCAGTCGCCCGCCGTCCGGCACGGCGACCGGGAGCTGACCTACGGCGAGCTCAACCAGCAGGCCAACCAGCTCGCGCACGAGCTGTCGGTCCTGGGGGTGCGGCGCGGTGACATGGTCGCCATGTACCTGGGCCGCTCGATCGAGTGGGTGGTCGGCATGCTCGGCTGCCTGAAGGCCGGCGGTATCTGCATGCCGCTGGACCCGTCCGTGCCGGTCGAGCGCTTCAACCGGGCCATCGCGGCGGGGAGCCCCACCGCCGTGGTGGCCCTGAAGCCGACACGGGCGCATTGCCCGAACGCGGCGGAGGTGCCGCCGGTCCCGGTCGGGGTGCCGGTGGCACCCTGCCCGGCCGGCGGCAACCCGACGCCGCCGGTCCCCGGTGGGCTGCCCGTGGTGACCATCGACGCCGGCGTCCCGGCCCGGGAGGTCCTGCCGGACCCCGGTCCGGCGGCCCGGCGCGAGGAACTCGCGTACGCGATGTTCACCTCGGGCTCCACCGGGGCGGCGAAGATCGTGCTGGCGCAGCACTCCTGGCTGGCGCTCAGCGCCGCCCGCAGCGCCACCATCAACGGCACCACCGCCGCCGACCGCGGCTCCTGGCTCGGCGCGGCCGGCGCCGGGATCGCGATCCACGAGGTCGGCGGCCTGCTCTGGCAGGGCGCGCAGATCGTGATCGGCGAGCACGACGTGATCGCGTCGCCGCCCGCGCTGCGGGACTGGCTGCTCGCCGAGCGGATCACCCTCAGCTTCGTGATCACCCCGGTCGGCGAGGTGCTGCAGAACCTGCCCTGGCCCCGCGAGTGCGACCTGCGGCTGCTCACGCTCGGCGGTGACCGGCTCAACCGGTGGGGGCCGGCGGACCTGCCGTTCGAGGTCGCCGTGTCGTACGGCAGCCTCGAGGCGTTCCAGGTCGCCAACTCCTGCCACCCCTGGCCGCGGCGGCTGACCCCGTCCACGGCCACCGGCGCCGACCGCGAGACCGCGCCACCCGTCGGCCGCCCGATCGACGGCGTCACCGTCCACCTCCTCGAGGACGACGGGCTGACCCCGGTCGGCGACGGCATCGGCGAGGTGTGGATCGACTCGGACTGCCTGAGCCTGGGCTACCTGGGCGATCCGGCGCAGACCGCGGACCGGTTCCGGCCCAACCCGTTCGGCGCGGCGGGCGGCCGCATCTACCGCTCCGGTGACGCCGGCCGGTTCCGCCCCGACGGCATCCTGGAGCACCACGGCCGCATCGACGACATCGTGAAGATCCGCGGCCACCGCGTCGAGCTCGGCGACGTCGACTGGGTGCTCGGCCGGCACCCCGACGTCGGCCAGGTCGCGGTGGTGCCGACGATGGACGGCGACCAGCGCCGGCTCGTGGCCTGTTTCGTCGCCGACCGTGACGTCGCGCCGCTGGAGCTGCGCAACTACGCGATGGAGCGGCTGCCGGACTGGATGGTCCCGGTCGCCTACGTCCAGCTGGGTGAGCTCCCCCTGAACACCTCGAACAAGATCGACCGCCGCGCGCTGCCGCCGGCGGACTGGGCCCGCGGCCGGCCCGCGCGCGCCTGGCGGGCGCCCGCACCCGGGGCGGAGACCGACCTGGCCCGGCTGTTCGCCGACCTGCTGCACGTGGACCGGGTCGGCGCGGACGACAACTTCCTGGAGCTCGGCGGCGACTCGCTGCTGCTGGCCACGCTGCAGGGCCACATCGAACAGGACCTCGGCACCAGGATCGAGATGAACGACCTGGTGAGCGACCCGACCGTCAGCGGCCTGGCGCAGCTGGTCCCGGCGGACGGTGACACCGGTGCCACGGCACCCTCGCTCCCCCCGATCACCCCGCGGCGACGCTGAGCGCTCCCCGTACCGCCGCCAAAACGACCACCACAAGGACCCGGCTTGGAGGCTGGCATGGATGCTGGCGTGACCATGGAGTCCGCGGACGTCACCGACAGGTTGGTGACCGCGTTCGACCATCACGACCCTGAATACACTCCACAGACCGCACCGACGGTGAACAGCGAGATCCGCGACCGCGGGGTGACCTGGTCGCCCGCATACGGCGGAGTCTGGATCCTGTCCCGCTACGAGGACGTGCGCGCCGCCCTCACCGACTGGCAGACCTACAGCTCGGCCCGCGGCGTGCACTTCCCCCGGGCCGAAGGCATGCCGATGTTCTCGCCGATCGACTACGACCCGCCGCAGCAGCGCGACATCCGGGACCGGATGGCCGACCCGGTGACCCGCGAGGCGATCGGCGGGCTGGACGCGCAGCTGCACCAGATGGCCGCCCGGCTGCTGGCGCCGGTGGCCGAGCGTGGCCACGGCGACCTGATGGCCGAGTTGGCCGAGCCGTTCGCGATCGAGGTGCTGGGCGTCGCGTTCGGGCTGTCCGACGCGTGCCGCAGCCGGGTCCGCGAGGCGACGAAGACGATGTGGGCCTACATCTCCACCGACAACGACGCGAGCAAGTTCTGGCCCGCGTTCCACGACATCCTCGCCGAGGAGATCGAGCGGGTGCGGCGCGAGCCCGACGGCGGCTACATCGCCAAGCTCGCCGCGATGCAGCGCGACGGCAAGCCCTTGCCGGACGAGGAGCTGTACTCGATCATCGTCAGCTTCTGCGTCGCCGGGCACGACAACACGATGAACTCGATCACCCGTCTGGTGCACACGCTGGGCCGGGATCCGGCGCTGCAGCTGCGGTTGCGGCGCGAGCCGCAGCTGCGCGCGGCCGTCGCGGAGGAGGTGCTGCGCCGCTGGTGCCCCACCGACCGGTTCACCCGGATCACGACCCGCGAGGTCGCCGTCGCCGGCACCGTCATCCCGGCCGGTGCCCGGGTGGTGCTGCTGTTCGACGCGGCGAACCGGGACCCGGAGAAGTTCCCGGAGCCCGACGAGTTCAACCCCGACCGCGGCAACTCGCACCAGCACCTGAGCTTCGGCCACGGCATCCACCACTGCATGGGCGTGCACCTGGCCCGGGCCGAGTTCGCCGCGGTGCTGGACGAGCTCGCTGAGCTGCCGGTGTTCGACCTGGACGGGCCCAGCGAGCTGCACTTCGAGAACGGCCGGCACATCATGTTCGACCAGGTGCCGGTGCGCTTCCGCACCGGGGAGGAGCGCTGAGATGACTGTTCACGCCGACACCGTGCCCGTGCTCTCCGAGGGGGCGCAGGGGCCGCCGCCGACGCTGCTGATCGACCTGGCGACCGGCCTGTGGCGGTCGCAGACGCTGACCGCGGCGATCGAGACCGGCATGTTCGAGACCCTCGCCGACGGCGGGGCCACCGCCGCCGAGCTGGCCGATCGGCTCGGCATCGGCGCGCGGCCGGCGGAGATCCTGTTGACCGCGTGCACCGCGCTGGGGTTGCTGGAGCAGCGCGCCGGCCGCTACCACAACGCCGCCGTCGCCGACCGGTACCTGGTGCCGGGGCGGCCCGACTACTTCGCCGACTACGTGCAGATGGTGGCCAAGTACACCGCGCCCGGCTGGCTGCGCGCGACCGAGGCGGTGCGCACCGACGCGCCGACCAAGCCGGTGCCCGACCCGGACCGCAACATGTTCGAGGAGGGCAACCGGCCGGAGTCCTTCTGGGACGGGCTTTTCACGTTCTCCACCCTCACCGCCCGCCGGATGGCCGGTGCGGTGGACCTGTCCGGCACGCGCCGCGTCCTGGACGTCGGCGGCGGGGCGGGCGCCACACTCATCGAGCTGTGCCGGCAGTACCCGGGCCTCAACGGCACCGTGCTGGACCTGCCGCACGTGTGCGGCCTCGCGCAGCAGCGCATCGACGCCGCCGGCATGTCGCAGCGCATCGGCACCTCGCCGGCGGACTTCTTCAACGACCCGCTGCCGTCCGGGCACGACGCGGTGCTGCTGTCGATGATCCTGCACGACTGGGACGAGGCACAGAACCGCAAGATCATCGCCGGGTGCCTGGACGCGCTGCCGTCCGGCGGCACCCTGCTGATCAGTGAGCTGCTGGTGGACGACGACAAGTCCGGCCCGGTGGACGCGGCGCTCATGAGCATGAACATGCTGGTCGGCTGCTGGGGCCGCAACTACACGGCGGCCGAGTACGGCGACTGGCTGCGCGACGCCGGCTGCGTCCGGGTCCGCACGGTCCGGTTCGACGCGCCCGGCGCGAACGGCGTGGTGATCGGGGAGAAGGCATGACTGACGGCGAACTGCTTCCGGAACAGAAACGCTGGTTCCTGCGGGAGCCCTCGTCCGACGCGCGGATGCTGCTGCTGTGCATGCCGTACTCCGGCTGCGGCGCGTCCATGTACCGGCCCTGGCCGGCCGGCATCGGCACCGCCGAGGTGGTCCCGCTGCAGCTGCCCGGGCGCGAGAACCGGATCCGCGAGCCGCACTTCGGCACCTACCAGGATCTGGTCAAGGCGATGCTGGACGACGTCGGAGACCTCATCACGGCCCGCCCGTATGCGGTGTTCGGGCACTGCGGCGGCGCGCTGCCGGCGTTCGAGCTGGTGATCCAGGCCAGCGAACGCGGGCTGCCGGGACCGCGGGAGATCTTCATGTCGAGTCAGGTGGCGCCGCAGGACGGCCCGTGGGGCCGCTTCCTCGGCCTGGACGAGGCCGGGCTGCGGGCCGAGATCGCCGGGCTGCTGACCGCGATGGGCGCCGCCGCGCGGGCCGAGGAGCTCGTCGACCTGTTCATCGACGTGATGGAGGACGACGTGGAGGCCAACCGGGTGTACTGGCGCCCGGCCGGCACCGTGCCCGGCCGGATCACCGCGATCGGCTGGAGCGACGACGTCGAGGTGCCGCACCACCTGATGACCGGCTGGCCGCTGTGGGCGCCGACCGAGAAGGAGATCCTGACCGGCACCCACTACACCTTCCTGGAGGCACCGCCGGACCTGCTCGAACTGCTGGAGCGAAAGCTCGGCTGAGCGGCCCGCACGCGTACCCCCGACGGACCCCGGCACGTTCCAGGTGCCGGGGTCTTCCTCATGGTGTCGACTGTGGAGTATCTACCGGTTCAAATGGCCGATGCTGTGAAGTCTGTATAGTCTGTAATGAATCGCACGCTGACTGGGAGGACCGTGGCATGCCTCAACAGAGCGAGTTGCTTCGTCGACTGCGCCAGCTCCCCGGGGAGCGCCGGGACGAATTGCTGGCCCGGCTGGAGGGCGTCTCCTCGGGGATCCGATCGGCCCCGCTGTCGTTCCGGCAGGAGCAGCTGTGGCTGTTCGACCGGTTCGCCCCCAGCAGCCGGGCGTACGGGCTCGGGTTCGCCTTCCCGATCGACGGCCCCCTCGACACCGACGCGCTCCGCGCGGCGCTGACCGACCTGCTGCAGCGGCACACGGTGCTGCGCTCGACGTTCCCCGACGACGACACGCAGGGCACCCAGCACGTCCAACCGGCACCGTCGGAGCTGCGGCTGGACGTGGAGGACGTCCCCGACGGCAAGCTGCGCGCCCGCGCCGACGAGGTCGTGCAGGACGAGCTGCGCCGCGGCCTGGACCTCAACTCCGGTCCGATGGCCCGGTTCCGGCTGCTGCGGGCCGCCCCCGAGCAGCACCTGCTGGTGCTCACCAGCCACTACATCGTGCTGGACCCGCGCTCGGCCCGGGTGCTGCAGCGCGACCTGGCCGTCGCGTACCGCGCCCGGGTCGCCGGCGGCGCGCCGCAGTGGGAGCAGGAGCCGGTCGACTTCGGCGCCTACGCGAGCTGGCAGCGCGAGTGGTGCGAGCAGGAAGGCGTCCGCGACGCGAGCGAATACTGGCGCGGCGCCCTGGCCGGTTGGGAGGGCACCGAGCTGCCCGCCGACGGCCCCCGGCCCCGGCTGCTCGACCTGAGCAGCGACGTGGTCCGCGTGCCGCTGCCGGCCGAGCTGCTCACCGCCACCGAATCGGTCGCCGGCCACGAGCGCGGCGACGTCCTGCTCGCCGCGTTCCTGGTCGTCGTCGCCCGGCACACCGCCCGCAGCGACCTCACCGTCGGGCTGCCGACCGACGTCGCCGGCCCGCACGACACCGACCGGCTCGTCGGCGACGTCGGCAACCTCGTGCCGCTGCGGATCGAGCTGGACGAGGCCGACACCTTCGCCGCCGTGGTGGCCGAGGTGCGCGCCGCGAGGCAGGCCGGCGCCGAGCACGCCACCCTGCCGTTCAAGCTGATCCTCGACGCGCTCGGGGTCGAGCCGGACGCCGGGCGGCTGCCCCTGGTGCAGATCGGCTTCGCCGACACCGGCGCGCCGCCGGCCCCGGTCGAGGCGGACGGCGTGCGGATCGGCTGCGAGCAGGTCGACGCCGGTGCCGGGACCTTCGAGCTGGCCCTGGAGGTCAGCGGCGGCGAGCGGCCCACCGTGGCCGTGCGGTTCGCGACCTCGCTCTACGGCCGCGCCACCGCCACCCGCCTGTTGGAGCGTTTCCTGCAGACCCTCGGCGTGCTCTGCGCGCAGCCCGAGCGCCCGCTGGGCGACGCGCCGCTGGGCACCCGGCAGGAACGCGCGGACGTGCTGGAGCGCTGGAACGCGCCGATCGGCGCGCCGGCCGACACGACGCTGCACGAACTGTTCGCCGGCGTCGTCGCCGCCGACCCCGAGCACACCGCGCTCGCCTGGCAGGGCGGCAGCCTCAGCTACCGCACCCTGGACAACTGGTCCTGCCGGATCGCCGACCAGCTCGTCGCCGCCGGCGTCGGCCTCGGCGATCTGGTGCCCGTGGTGATGGAGCGCGGGCCGGCGCTGATCGCCGCCGCGCTCGGCGTGCAGCGGGCCGGCGGCGCCTATGTGCCGCTGGACATCAGCCAGCCCGACGAGCGGCTGGCGATGATCCTCGAGGACACCCAGGCCGGCACCGTCGTGGTCTCCCCCGGCACCGCCGGCCGGGTGCCGGAGCCGCTGCGGCTGGTCGTCGGCACCGACCCGGTGCACGTGACCGAGGACGACGAGGAGGCCTGCCACCGGTGCGCCCCGGCCGTCGTGCCGCCCGCCTCCGCCGCGTACGTCATCTACACCTCCGGCTCCACCGGCCGCCCGAAGGGTGTCATCGTCGAGCACCGCAACGCGGCCAACTTCGTGCGCACCGTGCGGGACATGTTCGACCTCACCCCGGACGACCGGGTGCTGCACTTCGCCTCGCCAGGCTTCGACGTGTCGGTGTTCGAGATCTTCGGCTCGCTGCTCAACGGTTGTTCGCTGTACGTGATGAACGAGGACCAGCGACGCTCGATCGACGTGCTCGACGCCGTGCTGCGCGAGGAGCACATCACCGTCGTGGACCTGCCGCCGGCCATCATGGAGCTGCTCACCCCGGACAACTACCCCGACCTGCGCATCGCGTTCGTCGGCGGCGAGGCGTTCACCGGTGAGCTGACCACCCGCTGGGCCCGCGGCCGCGGGTTCTGGAACGGCTACGGCCCGACCGAGACCACCGTCACCGTCGTGGCCAAGAAGTGCGAGGGCGAATGGGCGTCCTCACCGCCGATCGGCCGCGCCATGGCCAACCACCGCGCGTACGTCGTCGACGGCGCCGGCGCCGGGGTCCTGCCGGCCGGCGCGATCGGTGAGCTGGCCATCGCCGGGCTCGGCGTGGCCCGCGGCTACCTGGGCCGCCCCGACCTGACCGCCGAACGGTTCCGCCCCGACCCGGACGGCCCGCCCGGCTCCCGCCGGTACCTCACCGGCGACCTCGCCGTCTGGGACGACGCCGGGGACCTGGTCTTCGTCGGCCGCGCCGACCGCCAGGTGAAGGTCCGCGGCGTGCGGATCGAGCTCGGCGAGGTGGAGGCCGCGCTGCAGGCGGTCGACGGCGTCGCCCAGGCCGTGGCCGAGGTCGCCACCGACCCGCGCACCGGCGCCCTGCTGATGGCCTACGTGGTGCCCGAGCGCGCCGGTGAGCTGCAGCTGGACACGGTCCGGTCCGCGGTCGCCGGCCGGCTGCCGTCGGCCATGGTCCCGTCGGTGCTCGTGCCCCTGGATGCGGTACCGCTCACCCCCAGCGGCAAGATCGACCGCCGGAAGCTGCCGGCGGTGGAGTTCGCCGCCGTGGACGAGCTCACCGAGGCCGACGAGGAGAACAGCACACCCACCGAGCGCACCATGCGCGAGGAGGTGTTCGCCCCGCTGCTGGGCGCCCGCATCGGCAACGACGTGAACTTCTTCGCCGCCGGCGGCACCAGCCTGCAGGCCATCCAGCTGTCCTCGCGGGTGAACGCCGTGTTCGGGGTCGCGGTGCCGATCGCCGAGTTCTTCGCCACGCCGACGGTGTCCGGCCTCTCTGCACTGGTCGACGCGGCCAGCTCGACCCAGGGCTCGCAGCGCGACGCCCTCGCCGAGGCACTGGAACTGGTCGAGGGCCGCAGCGACGAGGAGATCGCCGAGCTCGCCGCCTCGCTGGACGCTCGATGAGCGGCTCGGAGCGCAGCGCAGAGACCGCGAATCAGGATCGCAGTGTTGGCTCAGGCCGACGCCGGAGCGCAGCGGAGGCGGCGGAATGAGCGGGGTCGCTTTTGCCACGGATTCGCAGTGGGTCCGCAGGGTGCCGCGCGACGGGGCCCGGCTGCGGCTGATCTGCCTGCCGTTCGCCGGCGGCGGCGCGTCGGTCTACCAGGGCATGGCGGCCCTACTGCCGTCCTGGGTCGAGGTCCTCGCCGTGCAGCCGCCCGGGCACGAGGACCGGTCGCGGGAGGACCCGCCGGCCAGCATCCCCGGGCTGGTCACCGCGTGCGCGATCGCGCTGCGGCCGTACACGACCATGCCCTACGCGCTGTACGGCCACTGCGCCGGCGCCCTGCTCGCCTACGAGATCGCCCACGAGATGGGCAACCGGTTCGGCACCTGGCCGCAGCGGCTGATCGTCGGCGAGCAGCCCGCCCCGCAGGCCCCGCCGCCGGCCGCACCGCTGCACCAGCTGTCCGACGACCAGCTGCTCGCGGCGGTCCGCGACCGCGGCGGGCTGCCCGAGGCGGTCGCCGGCAACGCGCAGCTGCTGGAGTTCCTGCTGCCGGTGCTGCGCAGCCAGTTCACGCTCTGGGAGAACTACCGGCACCGGCCCCGCCCGCCGCTGCCGGTCCCGATCACCACGGTCCGCGGCACCACCGGCTCGGTCGACGAGGCCGCCATGGCCGGCTGGGACGAGCAGACCAGCGCCGGGCGCACCGGCGTGACCGTCGAGGGCGGCCACTACTTCATCGTCGGCCTGACCGCGGCGGCGGCCCGGGAAATCGGCGGGCAGCTGCCCACCGGGCCATCGGCCACCAAGGACAGCGCCATGGACGGAAGGACACCCCCGTGAGCACGACCGCTGCCGCCCGGATCCCCTCAGCAACCATCGCCCAGATCGCCGCCGGCGCGGCCGGTGTCCAGGACGCCGCCGCCGTCTACGACCGCAAGCTGCGCGCCCCGAGTTCACGCCGGACGTCCTCGACGGGCACCGGCAGCCTCCCCGACGGCGTCGAGATCCCCGGCGACCGGCCGGCGCTGGTCCGCGGGCCGGACCCGGTGCTGCCGCCGGACGCCGTCGCGACCCTGCCGGAGGCCCTCGCCCGGGCCGCGCGGATCGCCCCCGACCGCGGCACCACCTACCTGCTGCCCGACGGCCGCACCGACCGGCAGACCTACGCCGAGCTGTACGACGACGCCCGCCGCATGCTCGGCGGCCTGCGCCGGCACGACCTGACCCCGGGCGACGCGGTGCTGCTGCAGTGCGCCGACAGCCGCACCTTCGTCACCGCCTGGTGGGCCTGCGTCCTCGGCGGCTTCATGCCGACGGCGGTCGCGCCCGCACCGGAGTACAGCACCGACAACGCCGCCGTGCGCAAGCTCGCCTCCGCATGGGAGCTGCTGGGCCGGCCGCCGGTCATCGCCGACCCCGGACTGCTCGACGGCGTGCGGTCCCTCGCCGGGCGGCTGCCGGGCGGCGAGGCGCTGCGGGTGCTGGACGCCGGCACCCTGCCGGACCAGTCCCCCGCCGAGTGGACCGTCCCCGACCCGAAGGCGCTGATCGTCAACCTGCTCACCTCCGGCAGCACCGGCACCCCGAAGTGCGTCCAGCACCGCCACCACACGATCGTGGCCCGCACGTACGCCACGATCGCCGCGAACGGCTTCACCTCCGAGGAGGTGTCGCTCAACTGGATGCCCCTCGACCATGTCGGCGGCATGATCATGTTCAACCTGCGGGACGTGTTCCTCACCTGCGAGCACGTCAACGTGCGCACCGAGTCGGTGATCCGCCGGCCCCTGCTGTGGCTGGACTGCGTGGACCGGTTCAAGGCCACCTGTACGTGGGCGCCGAACTTCGCGTTCTCGCTCGTGTGCCAGCGCGCCGACGAGATCGCCGCCGGGTCCTGGGACCTGAGCAGCCTGACCAACATCTGCAACGCCGGCGAGGCCGTGGTCGCCCGCACCGCCCGCCGCTTCCTGGAACTGCTCGCCCCGCACCGCCTCCCGGCCGACGCCATGGTGCCGTGCTGGGGCATGTCGGAGACTTCCTCGGGCGTGACCTACACCCACATGCACCGCGACGACCCCGGCGCCGGCACGATCGCGCTGGTGCCCGCGTCGCTGGACGGCAACCTGCGGTCGCTGCCCGCCGGCACCCCGGGCGCGGTCGTCGTCACCGAGGTCGGCGCGCCGATCCCCGGCGTGGCGCTGCGCATCGTCGACCCCGCTGGGGCGGTGCTGCCCGAGGGCCGGGTCGGCCGGCTGCACATCTCCGGCACCACCGTGCAGAACGGCTACGCGCACAACGAGAAGGCCAACGCGGAGAGCTTCACCGCCGACGGCTGGTTCGACACCGGCGACCTCGGGTTCCTGCGCGACGGCCGGCTGTTCCTCACCGGCCGGCAGAAGAACATGGTCATCGTCAACGGTGCCAACTTCCCCGCACACGAGATCGAGGCCGTGGTGGAGCAGGTCACCGGGGTACGCCCGGCGTGCTCGGCGGTCGCCGGCGTGCCCGACGAGGACACCGGCACCGACGCCCTCGTGGTCTTCTTCGTGCCCGACACCGACGACGTGCCCGCGGTCGTCGACGCCATCCGCACGGCACTGTCGCGTGACCTGGCGCTGCGCCCGACGTACCTGGTGCCGGTGACGGAACAGGAGTTCCCCCGGCAGAACGGCGGGAAGGTGCAGCGGGAGCGGCTCCTGGAAGGCTGGCGCGGCGGCGTGTTCGACGACCGCTGCTACGGCGGCGAGGCCGACTCCCCCGCGTCGTCCTCTGGGTCGTCCTCCGCATCGGACACCGCCGTCTCCGACATCTCGGCGCTCGCCGTCGTGTGGGAGCCGGCGGGGACGCCGCTGCAGCCGCGACCCGCCGGACCGGTGGTCGCGTACGTCTGCGGGTCGCCGGCCGGCTGGCTGGACCGGGCCGTCGACGCCCAGGTCGCCGACCCCGCCCGGCTCGCCGAGGCGCTGTCCCCGGCGGTGGCCTCCGCGACCGTTGAGGTCTCGGTGCCGCAGGTGCTGTTCGTGGCCACCGGCGATCCGGCGTCCGCGCCGGCGGACGGCGACACCGGCGTGCTCACCCAGTTCCTCGCCGTGGCCGCCGCCCTGGCCCGGACCCGCCCCGACGCCGAGCTCACCGTCCTCACCCGGGGCGCCGCGCGGGCCGCCGACGGCGACCTGGTGGTCCCGGGCCGGGCAGGGCTGACGGCGCTGGTGCGCACCGCCGCGTCGGAGCGGCTGATCGCCCGCACCGCGCTGATCGACGCCCCGGCCGACGCCGGCGACGACGAGCTGGCGATGCTCGCCGGACTGCGCCACGACGGCGACGTGATCGCCGTGCGCGACGGGGCACCGCTGCAGCAGCGGCTGCGCACCGTGGTCCTGCCGGAGGCGTTCGACGTGCCCACGGAGGTCCTGCCGCGCGGCGGCACGGTCCTGCTCACCGGTGGCCTCGGTGGTCTCGGACGGACCGTTGCCGAGCATCTGGTCGCCGCGCACGGGGCCCGGCTGCTGATCGTCGGGCGGACCCCGGCGTCGGAACTCACCGGCGGGTCCCGGGAGGCCCTCGAGATCCTCGCCACCGTCGGCGAGGTCCGCTACCGCACCGCCGACGTCGCCGACCCCGACGCCCTCGCCCGCGAGGTGACCGAGGCCGAACGCGCCTGGGGCCGCGGCCTGGACCTGGTGCTGCACCTGGCCGGCGCGCCGGTCGCGCCGCAATGGGAGCGGCTGTCCGAGCACGAGCTGCGGGCCGAGTCCACCGACTGGCTGTCGCGGATGCTGCGGCCCAAGGCCGGCGGCTGCGCGGCCGTGGACCGCCTGCTGACCACCCGCCCGGACACCGCGGTCGTGCTGTTCTCGTCCGTCAACGGGCTGTTCGGCGGCACCGGCTTCGGCGCGTACGCGGCTGCCAACGCGGTCCTCGACGGCTGGGCGCAGCGCTGGGCCGCGGCCGGCCGGCGGGCGCAGAGCCTGGGCTGGAGCATGTGGGACGGGCCGGGCATGAACCAGGGCAGCCCCCTCGTGGCCGCCGCCCGGCACCGCGGGCTCGCCCTGATCGACCCGGCCCGCGGCACGGTGGCGCTCCTCGGCGCCCTGCACGCCGGCGCGGTCCACCTGCTCATCGGCGCGGACCCGGAGAACGAGCAGATCAAGCCGTTCCTGGCGGCGGACCAGCTGCGCGGCGGCACGATCGCCGTGGCGGTGGTGCCCGGACCCGGTGAGGACCCGCAGCGGGTCCGCTCCGCGGTCGCGGCGCGCCTCGCCGGTCAGGGGATCTTCGCCCGGGTGGCGGTGACGTCACGGATCGAACGGGACCGCAGCGGCACCCCCGACGCGGCGGCGGTCCTGGCCGCCATCGGCTCCGGCGGCGCCGGATACGCCGCACCCGAAGGGCACCTCGAGGAGCTCGTGGCCGACGCCGCGGCGGACATCCTCGCCGTCCCGCGGATCGGGCGGGAGGACTCGTTCTTCAGCCTGGGCTGTGACTCGGTGCGCGCGTTGCAGCTGGCCGAGGCGCTCAGCAAACGGCTCGGCGCGCCGGTCACCGTCGGTTCGCTCTACGAGTCGCCGACGGTGCGCGCGCTGGCGGCGACCATCGCCGCCCCAGTTTAGTCAATGGGGCTGCGGGTAACCGACCTCCAACCGGAAGGGGGCCAACATGACAATCGCCAGCGAGCTGAAGCAACTCGAAAAGGAAATGTGGCGCGCCAACCGCGAAGGTGACGGCAAGTTCTACGAACGGGTCGTACGAGATGATGCCCTGACCGTGAGTAAACACGGCGTCGCCGGTAAGGCGGACATCGTCCCGAACGTCACGAAGAACGAGAACCCGTTCCTCAAGACCGATCTGAGCCACCTGAAGGTCGTGCAGATCGGCGAGGACAGCGCGCTCGTCACGTACAAGGCGACGGTGACCGCGCTGATCGACGACGAGAAGCAGAAGTTCGAGGTGCTGGCCACCAGCGTCTACGCCCGCGAAGACGACGAGTGGCGCAGCGTGTTCCACCAGCAGACCGAGGTTTGACCGCGACGGTCGCCCGGCCCCGGTCCCCGCGAAGGCCGGGGGCGGGGCGGCGCGGCCTTTCCTTCGGCGTTCGACGATGCCACGATCGGTGCTGCACCGACCGTTGGAGGTTGCGCCGTGCGCCCAGTCCGTCTATTGCTCGCCTGCGCGATCCTGACCGGCCTGCTCACCGGATGCGATCGTGCGGAGCCGGCGCCCGCCACGTCCGCCGATGCCGTCGTGGAACGGACGCTGCAGGTCGACAACGGCGCCGAGCGACCCTTGCCCACCTTGCTCGTCCACCCGACGTCCGCCGGTCGATTCCCGGTCGTGCTGTTCAGCCATGGGTACACCAGGCGCCCGGAAGACTATCTGCGCCTGTTCCGCATCTGGGCGGCCGCTGGTTTCATCGTCGCCGCGCCGGCGTTTCCGCACTCGGCTCGCGGGTCGACGCGGCTCGACGACAAGGATATCGTCAACCAGCCCGCAGACACCGCGGCCGTCCTGACCGCCGTCCTTGCGCTTGACGGCACGCCCGGCGACGCGCTGTCCGGCCACATCGACCGCGGCGCCGTCGCCGCGGCGGGACACTCGCTGGGCGGCATGACGACCGTCGGCATGTTCACGAAGCACCGCGACGACCGGCTCAAGGCGGGCATCGTCCTCGCCGGCGGCCAGTGGCCGTTCGGCGTGAACTACACGGGCGCCCCGGCGCCGATGCTGTTCGTCCACGGCCGGCAGGACACCGTCGTCAAGTTCGAGGGCGGCACCGAGGCGTATGAGCCGCTCCCCTGGCCCAAGGCGCTGCTGGACCTGCCGAACGGCGACCACCTCGACCCGTACCTCGGACCGGACCGCGACTTCGACACGGTGGCCGCCGTGACGGCCGACTTCCTGCGCTGGTCGCTGCTGGGCGACCAGGCGGCACGGGCCAGGATGCCGGCCGACGCGGCCACCCGCGGCAAGCTGGAGGATCATCTGTAGCCGGTTTCTGTTATCCGGGGCGGGGTCGGATGGTCGCGATGCCGCTGCTTGACGCGGCGGCCGGTCGTCGGTGACAGTCAACGACCATGCGGGAGGCCCTGCCGGCTACCGGCACGAACGAAACGGACCTTGTGCTCGCGGCCCAGGCCGGGGACCGGCGGGCCATGGACGAGCTCGTCGCGGGCGGCCTGCCGCTGGCCTACACCATCGTGCGCCGCGCGCTGGACGGGCACCCCGACACCGACGACGTCGTGCAGGACACCATGCTGCGCGCCGTACGACAACT
>NZ_JBFAPO010000028.1:0-16176 GCF_040676755.1 Dactylosporangium sp. NPDC049525
GCGGGCTAGCGCGCGGTCGGGCGCGGCCCGGGACGGCGCGGCCCAGGGCGGCGCGGCGTGGTCCGGGCACAGCGAAGGCCCGGCCGTCGTGCTGGCCGGGCCTTCCCTGTCGTGCTGGAAGGGTTACGGGCAGGCGGCGTCGCTGCCGGCGACGTTCACCGCGGTCCACGCGGCCCTGACTGCCTTGTACTCGGTCGAGCAGTTGCCGTACAGGTCGGCGGCCGCGCGCAGCGAGTAGGCGCGGGCGGTGTTGCCTGGGTTGGCGGTGTTGACGTAGGAGGTGTTGGACGTGAAGTACAGGTTCACGGCGCGGAACCAGATCAGCTCCGCCTTGGACCGGCCGATGCCGACGACGGCGGGCGCGGAGCCGCACACCGGGGACGTGCCGAAGGAGGTGCTGCCGGTGCCGTTGGCGAGGTTGAAGAAAAAGTGGTTCGCCACGCCGGAGGAGTAGTGCACGTCGACGTTCTTGGTGCTGGAGGACCAGCAGCTGTGCGACGAGCCGTCCAGCGAGGGGTTGTACATGTACCGCAGTGGCGTCCCGTTGCCCCGGATGTTGATCTTCTCGCCGATCTGGTAGTCGCCCGGGTCGCTGGCGGTGTTGGCGTAGAACTCGACCATCGAGCCGAAGATGTCGCTGGTCGCCTCGTTGAGGCCGCCGGACTCGCCGGAATACGTGAGGCCGCCGGAGACGATGTTGGCGGTGACGCCGTGGCTCATCTCGTGGCCGGCGACGTCGAGGGAGACCAGGGGGCGCGCGTTGCCGGAGCCGTCGCCATAGGTCATGCGGCTGCCGTCCCAGAACGCGTTGACATAGGCGCTGCCGTAGTGCACGCGGCTCGGCACGCCGGTGCCGTTGCCGAAGATGCCGTTGCGGCCGTGCACGTTCTTGAAGTAGTCGAACGTCTTCGCCGCGCCGAAGTAGGCGTCGGCGCCGGCGGACTGCCGGTTGCTGTTGGCGTTGGTGCCCCACGTGTTGTCGGCGTCAGTGAAGACGGTGCAGGTGCCGGAGGTCCGGTTGTTCATGTCGCAGGCGGTGTTGTTGCCGTGCGAGGGGTCGCTCATCCGGTAGGTGCCGCTGCTCAGCGTCGTGTCGATGCTGACGTTGCCGGAGTAGATGGTCCGCCCGGTGCCGGCGACCGTCTCGATCTCGTCCCAGGAGCCGAGGACGGCGTTGCTGGTCGCGTCGGTGACGACGTGCAGGACGGACGGGGTCTGCCCGTCGGGCGCCCAGCCCTCGACCACGCTCTCCCAGGCGAGGCGCCCGGTGCCGCTGGAGGCGTCGACCATGAGCTGCGGCGTGCGGATGGCGGTCACCTTGCCGGCGAACGCCGCCTTCGCGGTGCGCTGCGCGGCGACGGCGGCGACGGACGGGGTGACGCTGAGCCGCAGCGGCGCGTCGAGACTGTTGGAGGTGCCCACATAGCCGCCGCTGCTGTCCGTGTGCACGACCACGTCGCCGCCATAGACACGCAGGCCGTGATAGGTCCGGGTGTAGCGCACGTGGGCCGCGCCGGCGGCGTCGACCTCGGTGCGGTAGACCTGGAACGCGTCCCCGCTCGCGACCTTCGCGTCGGCGGCGTGCAGCCGCAGCGCCCGGTCGGCGGCGCCGACGGAGCCGGACGGCACCTCGACGGTGGGTCCCGCGAACGCGGCGGTTGCCGTCGCAGGCGTGACGAGCAGGGCGCCGATCAGCGCCGCGATGCTTTTTCTCACTGGCCCTCCCTGGATGGGTCGATCCGTGACGGGTGACGTCACGCATCGACGTATATCAGGGTATGAATGTCTCGTGAACCCCTTGTTACAAGGTCATGCGAAACGAGCGGCCGACGAGCTCCCGCAGGACCGCGTCGTCGGCGTCACCGACCCGCTTCAGATAGAGACAGCCCTTGCTCGTGGTGTGCGGGCCGAGCCGCGCGAGCAGGTCCTCATACACCTCGAGGCCACCGGTGAGATACAGCACCGTCTGCGCCTTGCGGGGCGAGAAGCTCACCGCGGGCATGTCGCCCTCGCGACCGGACTCGTAACGGTAGTGCCGGGATCCGAAGCCGATGATCGCCCTGCCCCACAGGACCGCGGGCTGCCCGGTGACGGCGCCCATGAGCTCGACGAGGTGCCGGGCGTCGGCGCGGCGCCGCTCGTCGGTGACCGTGTCGACGAACGCGCCGACGTCGCCGTCGCCGGGCGTGGTCTGGTTCGTGTCTGCCATGCCCGCACGCTACGACGGGGGTACGACAATTCCGCCGTTGAGCCGCGCGGCGCGCATCGTCAGGTACCGGCGCTCCGGGGTGCTCGCCGTCCGAGCCGCCGCGGCCCGGTAGTGCCGGATCGCGGCCGGCGCGTCCCCGGCCAGCTCGTGCAGGTGCCCGCGGACCGCGTCGAGCCGGTGACCGGCGTCGAGCCGGCCGTCCAGCGCCTCGAGCAGCCGCAGCCCCTCCGCCGGGCCGTGCACCATCGCCGCCGCCACCGCCCGGTTGAGCGCGACAACGGGACTGGCCGTCATGCGTTCGAGCAGCCCGTACAGGGCGAGAATCTGCGGCCAGTCGGTGTCCCGCGCGTCGGCGGCCCGGTCGTGCAGGGCGGCGATCGCGGCCTGCAGCTGATACGGCCCGACGGCCCCGGCACTGAACGCCGCGTCCAGCACCGCGGTGCCCTCCTTGATCAGCGGCCGCAGCCACCGGCCGCGGTCCTGCTCGGCGAGGGGCACCAGGTCGCCGCCGCCGTCGACGCGGGCCGGCCGGCGGGCGTCGGTGAGCAGCATCAACGCGAGCAGCCCGGCGACCTCACCGTCGTCGGGCAGCAGCGCGTGCAGCATCCGGGCGAGCCGGATCGCCTCACCGGACAGGTCGACGCGGACGAGCGGGCCGGAACTGCTGGCGTACCCCTCGTTGAAGATCAGGTACAGCACGTGCAGCACGGACCGCAGCCGCCCGGCCCACTCGGGCCGCTCCGGCATCCGAAACGGCGCTTCAAGGCCGCGGATCCGCTGCTTCGCGCGGCTGATCCGCTGACCCATCGTCGCCTCCGGCACCAGGAACGCCCTGGCGATCTCGCCCGTGGTGAGGCCACCGACCGCCCGCAGTGTCAACGCGATCGCGGCCGCCTCACCCAGCTGCGGATGGCAGCACAGGAACAGGACCGTCAGCGTGTCGTCCCGGTCGTACACCACCGGCGGCGGCTCGACCGAGAGCACCTCCCGGCGTCGTCTGGCCCGGTCGGCGCGCAGCTGGTCGAGCAGCTTGCGCGACCCGGTCTGGATCAGCCAGCCCCGCGGATTGTCCGGGACGGCGTCCCAGTGCGTCGCGGCCGCCAGCAGCGCCTCCTGGGTGGCGTCCTCCGCGGCGGAGAAGTCCCCGAACCTGCGCGCGAGCACGCCGAGGACCTGCGGCGCCAACTCGCGCAGCAGGTCCTCGAACCGGTCGGACACCGGCTCAGACCTCGGAGGTCAGCAGCTCGAAATCGGCCGCGTCCATCACCCGGCGGACCCAGATCGGCTGCTGCTGCGCGACCCCGCCGGCCGCGGGCACCTGGGAGATCTTCGCGGCGATCTCGATCGCCCGGGCCTCGGAGTCGACGTCGACGAGCTGGAACCCGGCAAGCATCTCCTTGAACTCGGCGAACGGACCGTCGGTGACGACCGGCGCGCCGACGCCGTCGGACGTGACCATCTTCGCGTGCTCCGGCCCGGTCAGCGCGTGCTGGTCCACGAGCTCGCCGCTGTCGAGCAGCTCCTGCCGCAGCGCACCGTAGTAGTCCATGTGCGCCCTGATCTCCTCCGGCGCCCACTCGTCCATCGGCGTGTCCACCACACCACCGTTGTAGTCCACGATCAGCAGGTACTTCGCCATCCCGGGCTCCTCACGTCGTGCTGCGCGCCGGCGGGGCGCAGTCACCATGGAACGGAGCCGGCCCGGCGTTTTCGACACGCCCAGCACAACGATCTTCGCACCGGCCACGCTGATGCGGCCGGTGCGAAGGTGCTCCACAGTGGATGACGGGTGGTTGAGGCCGAAGCCGGATTCGAACCGGCGTGTACCGCTTTGCAGGCGGGCCCCTTGCCTCTCGGGCATTCGACCGGGTCGATCACAAAACGTGCCCTCGGCTGGACTCGAACCAGCGACCGTCAGGTTCGGAACCTGGTGCTCTCTCCACTGAGCTACGAAGGCGTCGACGTGCGTGCGGGTGGAGGGAATCGAACCCCCTGAGCGCGATGGCACCTGGGTTACAGCCAAGCCCGACTCTCCAACGTCGGCGCACCCGCATGATGGTGGTGTTGCTCCGGCGCCCGGATTCGAACCGGGACCTGGACGGTTAACAGCCGTGTGCCCTGCCAGTTGGGCGACGCCGGATCGGTGCTGCGTAGCGCGGACGGGCCTCGAACCCGCACAGTGTCCCGGGTGAAAGCCGGGCGACTCTCCCAATTCGTCCACCGCGCCAGAGTTACGGGGGTGGGATTCGAACCCACGATTTTCGGCGTATGAGACCGATGAGGACGACCGAACTCCTCTACCCCGTTGTGCGCCGCCGGGGGCTCGAACCCCGAACACGCTGATTAAGAGTCAGCAGCTCTACCAGTTGAGCTAGCGGCACTTGGTACGTACGTGTCCTCGGCTGGACTCGAACCAGCGACCTTCAGGTCCGCAACCTGGTGCTCTCTCCACTGAGCTACGAAGACGTGCTGTGCGGTGGTGCCGTGCGTGCCCTCGGCGCGATTCGAACGCGCACCTACGACGTCCTCAACGCCGTGCCTCTACCGTTGGACCACGAGGGCGTGGCCGCCCCTGTCGGGACTGCGCTGCAGGCGGAGGATTCGAACCCCCAATGTCCGGTTCAGAGCCGGATGTGTTGCCGGGTTACACCAGCCTGCAAGGTGCCCCGGGCGGGGTGATGGCCCACCCGGGACGGAGGAACGGCTTGAAGTGCGGCCGTGCCGCATGGGGGGTGCGGGGTGGGAACCCCCCGCCATGCCGGCGAAGCCGCACGAGCGGATAAGAGAGCGGCAACCGGGACTCGAACCCGGGACCTTCGCCATGGCAAGGCGACGCTCTGACCTGACTGAGCTACAACCGCACGTGCTGGTGCCCGGGGAGGCGAGCGTCCCCCTCGCGTTCCCTTCCACGGGCACCAAGAACAGCTCACGGGCATCGAACCCGTTTCTCCGATGTGGAAGATCGGCGTGTCCAGCCGAGTTCACCAGAGCTGCGTCGCCCGTCCGGGGGTTGAACCCGGTCTGCCGGATTGAGAGTCCGGTGGTCTACCTTCCTCAGCCTCACGGGCGTTCAATTGCACGTCATATAGACGTGCGTCATCCACTGTGGAGTTTTCAAAGAACAGCATTCAACCGCCGGGGAGCGGGCAAAGAAAAACCGCCCGGTTCCCGGTTAGGGAAGGGCGGTGGGGTGCGCTGCCAGCGGGATGCTAGCCGCTCCACCTGCCCTGGTGCTCCAGAAGTCGCTCAAGACGACATCCGCGATAATCGAGGCGACCGCCCTCGAGCACGGCTTCCCTGCCGCCGAGCGGCTGGCGCCGCTGCGGTGCATTCGTGGGGAGCCGCTTCATGGCCTGTCTCCTGTCGCTTCGTGTTTCATCCGGTGTTGTTGAATACGATAGGCCGCGTCCGCGACGACGACAACCCTATTTATCGAATTCTCATGAGGCCGCTTTGATAGGCGATGACGACGGCCTGTGCGCGGTCCCGGGCGTCGATCTTCGCGAGGCTCCTCAGTGGACGGTCGCGTTCCAGCTGCGGATCGACCGGTGCTCGTGCTCGTGGCCGAGGACCGACAGGGTGGCGGTGTCGAGGCTGAGCCGCGCGCCGAACGCGACGGGCTCGTCGAGCCACCGGGCGGCGAGGGCCCGCGACGCGTGGCCATGGCTGACGACGGCGACGTCGCCGAGGACGAGCATCGGCGCGACCCTGGCCAGGAACCGGTCGAGGCGGTCGGTGACGTGCTGCGGGGACTCGCCGTCCGGGCAGCCGTCGGTCCACAGGTCCCAGTCGGGTTGCTCGGCCCGGATCTCGGCGGTGGTGAGCCCCTCGAACGTCCCGTAGTCCCATTCGGCGACGTCGGCGTCGACCGTGGTGACGGTGAGGCCGGCGAGCTCGGCGGTGCGCAGGGCGCGCTTGCGGGGGCTGCTGACGACGGCGACGAACGCCGCGGTCACGAACGCCCGGCTCAGCGCGCGGGCCCGCTCCTCACCCTCGGGGGTGAGGTCGAGATCGGTCCTTGAGGTGTGGCGCCCGTTGGCGCTCCACTCGGTCTGGCCGTGCCGCACCACCACGATGTCGCCCATCCGCCTCATTCTGCCTCGCTTCGCTACAGTGCGTCTCGTGGACGAGGTTCTGGTGCTCTGGGATGTTGACCATACACTCGTCGACGTCGATGGGCTCGGGCGTGAGGCTTACGATCTGGCGTTCCTGCGCCGGTTCGGCCGGCCGGTCGTGCACCAGCCGCCGATGGCGGGGCGCACCGACCGGGCGATCGCCCACGACGTGCTGCTGTTCAACGGCGCGCCGACCGGTGAGGAGCACCTGGAGGCGTTGCGGGTCGCGGCGGAGACCGCGTTCGACGAGCTGGCGCACCTGTTGCCGGTGCGGGGGCGGGCGCTGCCCGGTGCCCTCGACGCGCTCACCTCGGTGGCCGGGGTGCAGTCGGTGCTGACCGGCAACCTGCGGCGGATCGCGGAGGTGAAGCTCGGACCGTTCGGGCTCGTCGAGCACCTGGACCTGGACGCGGGTGCGTACGGCTGGAGCCACGCGGTGCGCGCGAACCTCGTCGACATCGCCCGGGGCGCGGCGCGGCAGCGATACGAGCTCTCGTTCGAGGGCCGCCGGACGGTCCTCGTCGGTGACACCCCGCTGGACGTCGAGGCGGCGCTGCTGACGGGTGCGGGCGTGGTGGCAGTGGCGACGGGGCGCTACACGGTCGCGTCGTTGGAGCTGGCCGGCGCGCACGTGGTCCTGCCGGACCTGTCCGACACCGCCGGCGTCATCGAGGCCGTCGCCCGCGCCGCAGCTGCCTAGATCTTCGGCGACCGGCTCTCGTACGGCGTCGACAGCACGACGGTGGTGCGGGTGATGACGTTGGCCGCGGTGCGGATCTCCTGCAGCAGCCGCTCCAGCGCCAGGGGGCTCTCGACCCTGACGAGGAGCAGGTAGAAGTCGTCGCCGGCGACGGAGTAGCACGACTCGATCTGCGGCAGCTTCGCCAGCCGGTCGGGTGCGTCGTCGGGCTGCGACGGGTCGATGGGCCGGATGGCCACGAACGCCGTCAGCGGCAGCCCGATCGCGTCGTGGTCGAGCTGTGCGGCGTAGCCCTTGATGACGCCGCGTTGCTCGAGGCGGCGCACCCGCTGGTGCACCGCCGACACCGACAGCCCGACCCGCTCGGCGAGGTCGGTGTAGGACAGGCGTCCGTCGACGGCCAGGGCCGCCACGATCGCGCGATCGGTCTCTTCCACGGCTGGAACCCTAACCTGCCCGGCAACTTCGTCGCAGGTGTGATCTCTAGAGCGACCGTGCGATCACGAGGCGTTGGATCTGGTTGGTGCCCTCGAAGATCTGGAGCACCTTGGCCTCGCGCATGTACCGCTCCACGGGGTGGTCGGTCACGTAGCCGGCGCCGCCGAGGACCTGGACGGCGTCGGTGGTGACTCGCATCGCGGTGTCGGTGCAGAACAGCTTTGCCTTGGCCGCCTCGGCGCTGTGCGGGCGGCCGGCGTCGCGCAGCCGGGCGGCGGACAGGTACAGGGCGCGGGCGGCGGAGATCTGGGTGGCCATGTCGGCGAGCATGAACCCGACGCCCTGGAACTCCAGGATCGGCCGGCCGAACTGCTCGCGGTCCTTGGCGTAGCCGACGGCGTAGTCGAGCGCGGCCTGGGCGAGACCGACAGCGCAGGCGGCGATGCCGAGCCGGCCGCCGTCCAGGGCGCTCATCGCGATCTTGAACCCGCCGCCGGCCTCGCCGAGGAGCCGGTCGGCGGGGACGTGCGCGCCGTCCAGGACGATCTGCGCGACCGTGGAGGAGCGCAGCCCCATGGTCCGCTCGGGTGCCTGCGGCAGCAGCCCGGGGGTGCCGGCGTCCAGCAGGAGGCAGGAGATGCCGGTGGTGCCGGGCCCGCCGGTGCGGCAGAAGACGTTGTAGAAGTCGGCCTTGCCGGCGTGGGTGATCCAAGCCTTGGTGCCGTGGACGCTGTAGCCGTCGCCGTCGGGCTCGGCCCGGGTGGTGAGCGACGCGGCGTCGGACCCGCTCTGCGGCTCCGACAGGCAGTAGGCGCCGAGCAGCTCCCCGCCGAGCATGTCGGGCAGGTGCCGCTTGCGCTGGGTCTCGGTGCCGAACACGGCCGTCGGGTAGCAGGCGAGGCTGTGCACGGAGACGCCCTCGGCGACGGCCAGCCAGCGGCCGGCGAGCTCCTCGAGGACCTGCAGGTAGACCTCATACGGCTGGCCACCGCCGCCGTGCTCGACGTCGAACGGCAGGCCGAGCAGCCCGGCCCGGCCGAGCAGCCGGAACAGCTCGCGGGGGAACTGGGCGCGGGCCTCGAAGTCGTCGACGCGGGGTGCCAGCTCGCCGTCGGCGATCTCCCGGACCAGGCCGATGAGGTCGGCGGCCTCCTCGGTCGACAGGAACCGCTCCACCCGGTTCACAGGATCACCAGGTCGGTCGGCAGGGTGTTGAGCCGGTCGACGCCGTCTGTGGTGCACACGACGATGTCCTCGATGCGGGCGCCGTGCCGGCCGGCGAGGTAGATGCCGGGCTCGATCGAGAACGCCATGCCCGCCTCGAGGAGGGTGTCGTTGCCGGCGACGAGGTACGGCTCCTCGTGCCCGTCCAGGCCGATGCCGTGGCCGGTGCGGTGCAGGAACGCCTCCCCGTAGCCGGCGGCGGCGATCAGGTCGCGGGCGACGGCGTCGACGGACGCGGCGGTGACGCCGGGCCGCACGGCGGCGACGGCGGCGCGCTGCGCGTCGAACAGCACCTGGTAGTAGGCGGCGAACTCGGCGGGCGGCGCACCCACGCAGTAGGTACGGGTCGAGTCGGAGCAGTAGCCGTCGGGCATCCGGCCGCCGATGTCGACGACGACCGGCTCGCCCGCGCCGATGACCCGGTCGGAGGTGCCGTGGTGCGGGCTGGCGCCGTTGGGGCCGGCGGCCACGATGGTGAACTCGACGGTGGCGTGCCCGGCGGCGCGGATCGCGGCGGCGATGTCGGCGGCGACCTCGTTCTCGGTGCGCCCGGCCCGCAGCCACTGCCCCATCTGGGCGTGGACGGCGTCGATGGCCTGCCCGGCGCGGCGCAGCGCCTCGACCTCGTCGGGTGACTTGCGCACCCGCAGCGCGGCCAGGACGGCGCCGGCGAGGCGCTGCTCGGCGCCGGGCAGCGCGGCGCGCAGCGCGAGGACCTGCTCGGCCCACATCCGGTTGCCCAGGCCGACGGTCTCGGGCTTACCGCTTAGCGCGGCGCTCACGAGGTCATAGGGGTCGGTGCCGTCGACGTGGTCGACGATCTTCACTCCGCGGGGGTCGGCGGCCTCGGCGGCGGGGTGCTCCAGACGCGGCACGATCAGGGTCGGCTCGCCGTCGGCGGGCAGCACGAGCAGGGTCAGCCGCTCCAGTGCGTGCGCGTCGTAACCTGTGAGATACTGCAGGTCAGCGCTGGGCGGGATGAGCAGCGCGTCGAGCCCGGCCGCTGTGGCGGCGAGCTGCGCGGCACGGAGTCGCTGTTCCTTCTGGGACACATGCGCAAGCTTAACGCTCGTTTGGGTTTCGGGTCGACCTGCAAGCGCCGACACCAAGCGCCGACACCGGGTGTCGATACCAACGGGCAGGTGTCCAGCGACCTGCGGTGGCGTAGTCTGCACCTGGAGCTTGAGTAAAGGCCAGGACCCGAGCTGTATCCGAATCGAGATGAGCAGCGCATCTCATGACCACCCGCAGCATTGACGCGCCCGGTGACCGGCTTTGCGAGCCGTTCGTCCATGAGGCGCTGCTGTATCACGATCACGCGACCTATCTCGACGGCACCATGAACTTCATCTATGAGGGCGTCGCCCTCGGTGAGCCCGTCGCCGTCGCCGCGCCACCCGCCAACGTCAGACTGATCCGCGAGCGCCTCGGCGCGTTCGGCGACGACATCACGTTCCACGACATGACCGAGGCCGGCCGCAACCCCGGCCGGATCATCCCGTGGGTGCTGTCGAAGTTCATGGACGCGCACCCCGGTCGCCGGGTCCGCATCATCGGCGAGCCGATCTGGAAGGGCCGCTCCGAGGACGAGTACCCCGCCTGCGTCCAGCACGAGGCGATGATCAACGTGGCGTTCACGGGCCGCGAGGCGGCGATCCTCTGCCCCTATGACACCAGCCGGCTCGAGCCGCACATGGTCAAGGACTCCTACGCGACCCACCCGATCATGGTCGACGCCAACGGCAAGGCGAGCAGCGACGGGTACGACCCGTACGGCATCACCGACGCCTACAACGTGCCGCTGTCCGAGCCGCCGTTCGGCGCGACCACGCTGCGCTTCGAGGTCGGCGACCTCGTCAAGGTCCGCCGCGCCGCCGCCGAGATCGGCCTCGAGGCGGACCTGCCGCCGGACCGCATCGGCGACCTGCAGAGCGCGGTCAACGAGCTCGCCACCAACAGCATCATGCACGCCGGCGGCGCCGGCACGCTGCGCACCTGGTGCGACGACGCGCGGGTGGTGTGCGAGGTCCGCGACTTCGGCAACTTCACCGACGTGATGGCCGGCCGGCTGCGACCCACGGACGGGCGCACCGGCGGGCGCGGGCTGGTCATGGTGCACTTCCTCGCCGACCTGGTCCAGCGGCACACCAGCCAGACCGGCACGTTGACCCGCGTGCACGTGCTGCGGTAGCCGCTTTCCCCGGGGCGTCGCTTCGCTGGCGGCGCCGTTCATGGCAGGCTGGCCGGGTGGCCCGTCCCCTGCTGCTCATCGACTCCGCCAGCCTCTACTTCCGCGCCTTCTTCGGTGTACCGGAAAAGGCCGCCCTCGCCCCGGACGGCACCCCCGTCAACGCGGTGCGCGGCTTCCTCGACATGCTGTCGACCCTGGTGCGCGGCCGCGGGCCCGACCGGCTCGTCTGCGCGCTCGACGAGAGCTGGCGGCCGGCGTGGCGGGTGGCGTTGCTGCCGTCGTACAAGGCGCACCGGCTGACCCCGGCCGGCGGTGAGGAGGTCCCCGACGCCCTGTCCATCCAGGTCCCGATCATCCTGGAGTTCCTGGCGGCGCTCGGCATCACCGCCGTCGGCGCGCACGACTACGAGGCCGACGACGTCATCGGCACCCTCGCCACCCGGGAGCCCGGCCCCATCGAGGTGGCGACCGGCGACCGCGACCTGTTCCAGCTCATCGACGACGCCCGCGGGGTGACCGTGCTGTACTGCGGCCGCGGCGTCGCCAAGCTCGAGGTCCTGGACAACACCGCCCTGCACGCCAAATACGGGGTGCCGGCCGCCGGCTACGCCGACTTCGCCGCGCTGCGCGGTGACCCGTCCGACGGCCTGCCCGGCGTCGCCGGCGTCGGGGAGAAGACCGCGGCGCGGCTCGTCGACCGGTACGGCAACCTCGACGGCATCCTTGCCGCCCTCGACGACCCCGCGTCCGGCTTCGCCCCGGGTCTCCGCGCGAAGATCGTCGCGGGCCGCGAGTATCTGGCCTCGGCCCGGGACGTGGTGGCGGTGGCCCGCACCATCCCGCTCGGCGACCTGGACACGAAGCTGCCGGCCTCCCCCGCCGACCCGGACGCGCTGCTCGCCCTCGCCGAGCGGTGGGGCCTGGAAGGCGCCGCGAAACGCATCGTCGACGCCCTGTCCGCCGCCTGAACCTCCGCCGCTTAGACCTCCGCGGCCTGAACCTCCGCCGCCTGAACCTCCGCCGCCTGAACCTCCGCCGGTGCCGGGAACGCCCAGCGGGGCTGGGCGCCGGCGAACCACATGCCGATCGCCAGGGCCGCCGTCGCCTCCAGGTAGGTGGCGCGGGCCAGGCCGCCGCAGTGCGCCGGGGTGCAGCCGATCGAGGTGATCAGGTCGTCGACCATGGCCGCGGCACCCGGATCGTCGGTGCAGAACGGCACCACCAGGGACTGCCCTTCGTACACCGGCGGCCGGAGCGTCCAGATGCTCTCGTGGCACAGGTTGAACGCCTTCACCACCCGTGCGGCGGGTGCGGCGTCCGCGAGGCGGCGGGCGATCGGCGCCGTCACCATGAGCCCGTCGCCGGTCGGCGCCAGGGGATTGGTGCAGTCGACGACCGCCCGGCCGGCGAGCTGCCCGGCGAGCCCCGCGGTCACCGCGACGGCCTCGCCGGCCGGCACCGCGACGAGGACGGCGTCGCCGAAGCGGGCCGCGTCGGCGAGGGTGCCGTGCCCGGCCGCACCGATCCGGCCGGCGACCGCGGCCGCCTTCGCCGGGTCACGCCCTCCGATCAGCACCTCGTGCGACGCGTCGACCCACGCACCGCCCAGGGCCGCGGCCATCATGCCCGTTCCGATGATGCCGATGCGCATCGTCCCGCTCCCATCTGCCGACTGACCCGCCACGCTAGGCGGGCCGATGCACACCACACGGTGTGCGTCGGGCGGGGCAGGATGAGGGGATGTCCACGATGTACACCGCCGACTGCCGGGCGCGGGTCGCCTTCGAGGTCCTCGCGAACCGCTGGGACAGCGTCGTGGTCTTCACCCTCGCCGACTGCGGACCGGCCCGCCCGCGGGTGCTCGCCGAGCGCATCGGCGGGATCGGGCCGAAGGTCCTCAACGACGCGCTGCGCCGCCTCGAGCACAACGGCCTCGTCCAGCGCCGCCGGTACGCCGAAGCGCCGCCCCGGGTCGACTACGAACTGACGGAGGCCGGGGCGGCGCTGCTCGAACCGATGCGGGCGATGGGCGCGTGGGCGTTGCGGTACGGCGACGCGGTCCTCGAGGCGCAGGACCGCTTCGCTAGGGGCTGACGCGGACCGGGTCGACCTTCCAGATCTGCTCGCAGTACTCACGGACGGTGCGGTCGGAGGAGAAGAAGCCGCACCGGGCCGTGTTCAGGATCGACATCCTCGTCCACCGTTCGGTGTCCGTCCACGCCTCGGCGACCGCGTCCTGGCAGTCGACGTAGGCGCGGTAGTCGGCGAGGGACAGGTACTCGTCGCGGCCGAGCATCGCGTCCACGACCGGGGCGAACACGCTGCGGTCGCCCTTGGCGAACGCTCCCGACGCGATCGTGTCGACGGCCAGGCGCAGCTCGAAGTCCGACTCGTAGTACAACTGCGGCGAGTACCCGGACCGGCGCAGCGCGGCGGCGGTCGGCGCGTCCATCCCGAACAGGAAGAAGTTGTCGGCCCCGACCCGGTCACGGATCTCGATGTTGGCGCCGTCGAGGGTGCCGATGGTGAGGGCACCGTTGAGGGCGAGCTTCATGTTGCCGGTGCCGGACGCCTCCTTGCCCGCCAGGGAGATCTGCTCGGACAGATCTGCGGCCGGAATGACGAACTGTGCCTTCGTCACGTTGTAGTCGGCCGGGAACACCAGCCGCAGGTGCCGGGCGAGAACGGGGTCGGTGTTCACCACTTCAGCGACGGCGTTGACGAGCTGGATGAGCAGCTTCATCGAGTGGTACCCGGGCGCCGCCTTCCCCCCGAACAGCACCGTGCGCGGCACATAGGTCGCCTGCGGGTCGGCCCGGATCCGGTTGACCATGGTGATCACGTGCAGGAGCTTCAGCTGCTGCCGCTTGTACTCGTGGAACCGTTTGATCATCACGTCGGCGAGGGCGCCGGGGTCGACGACGACGCCCGTGGAGCGTTCGACGGCGGCGGCGAGGTCGACCTTGTTCTGCCGTTTGACGTCCCGCCACGCGGCCCGGAACTCGGGGTCGTCGGCGGCCGGGCCGAGCCCGTGCAGCCGCTCCAGGTCGGTGAGCCACCCCTCGTCGCCGAGCGCCTCCGTGATCAGCGCCGACAGCCGCGGGTTGGCCATGCGCAGGAACCGCCGCGGCGTGACACCGTTGGTGACGTTGTGGAACCGGTCCGGCCACAGCGTGGCGAAGTCGTGCAGCGTCGTCTCGGCCAGGAGCTTCGTGTGCAGCTCGGCGACCCCGTTGACGGCGGTGCTGCCGATGACCGCCAGGTGCGCCATCCGGACCCGCCGCTCGTCCCCCTCCTGGATGATGGACATGCGGCGCAGCACGTCCAGGTCGCCCGGGTACGCCGCCCGCACCTCTTCCAGGAAGAAGTGGTTGATCGCGTAGATGATCTCCATGTGCCGGGGCAGGAGCCGTTCGAGCAGCTGCACCGGCCACGTCTCCAGGGCCTCCGGCAGCAGCGTGTGGCACGTGTAGTTGAACGTCCGGCGGGTGATCGCCCACGCGTCGTCCCACGGGACCCCGTGCTCGTCGACCAGCAGCCGCATCAGCTCGGTGACCGCGATGACCGGGTGCGTGTCGTTGAGCTGGATCACCACCTTGTCGGCGAAGCCCTCCCAGCCGCTGTTGCGCAGCCGGTACCGCCGGATGATGTCCCGCAGCGAGCACGCGACGAGGAAGTACTGCTGCTTGAGCCGCAGCTCCCGGCCCAGCTCGGTGCTGTCGTCGGGGTAGAGCACCTTGCTGATATTCTCGGCCTTCACGATGTCGTCGACGGCCTCCACGTACTGCCCGACCCCGAACCGCGCCAGGTCGAACGACTCACGGCTGGCCCGCGCCTGCCACAGCCGGATGATGTTGACGGTCTGCGTGTCATACCCCGGCACCAGCATGTGGCTCGGCTCGCCGCGCACCGTCTCACCCGGCACCCAGCTCTTCTTCAGCCCGGTCGGATCCTTCGGATCGGGCGCTGTCGAGCCGTAGAAGCCGACCAGCTGCCGGTCGTCGGGGGCGGGGAACTCCCACGGGTTACCGTAGAACGTCCAGTCGTCGGGCCGCTCGACCTGTTTGCCGTCCCGGAACGTCTGCTTGAAGATGCCGAACTCGTAGCGGATCCCGTACCCGACGGCCGGGATGTCCAGCGTCGCCATGGAGTCCAGCAGGCACGCCGCCAGCCGGCCGAGCCCGCCGTTGCCGAGTCCGGGCTCGACGTCGTACACCTCGAGCGCTTCGAGAGACACCCCGAGGTCCTCGGCGATCGGCCTGACCCAGCGCTCAGTGTTGGTGTAGAGCAGGTTCTGCCGCAACTGCCGGCCGAGCAGATACTCCGCCGACAGGTAGTAGACGAACCTGGGATTGGCCGCATAGTGCGCCGCCGCGGTGCGCGCATACCGGTCGACGAGCCGGTCCCGCACGGTCACCGCCAGGGTGTGGTATCCGTCGGGGCCGCTGGCCGACTCGATCGTCGTGCCGCGCTGGTAATAGAGGTTGGATATCAGGTCCCGCTCGAAGTCCTCGAGCGAGTCGCCGACAGTGCGCCTGAGTCGGGGCCTTGCCTCGGTCACCCGCCAAGTATCCGCCAGCCGATCACCCGACAGCGACCGTCTCCCCAGATCTCACCACCCCCGCCCGCCCCGCCGGGTGACCGACCGACACCTCCACTCCTCCCCCCACTCGCTTCCTTCCACCTTCTGATCTGCGACGGGGCTGTCAACGATGCGGCTTCTCGGGCACATTCCGGACATTTTCTGTCGGGCGTGGTGGTGCCTCGCGGGGGTTCCGGAGCTGACCGAATGCACGAAGCGCTGCCGCGCCGCGTTGCCCCGCGCTGACCTGCCCTGCGCCCTGTGTTGCCCGCTCCGCGTTGCCCCACGTTGCCCGCGCCCGCCCCGCGTTCCCCGCCCGACGTTCCCCGCCCGACGTTCCCCGCCCGACGTTCCCCGCCCGACGTTCCCCGCCCGACGTTCCCCGCCCGACGTTCCCCGCGCCCGCCCCGCGTTCCCCGCGCCCCGCGTTGCCGCGCCCTGCGCCCCTGCCCTGCATTCCCCGCCCCGCGCTGCCCGCCCCGCGTTCCCCGCCCTGTATTCCCGCGCCGCGCCGCCCTGCGTCCCGCCCTGTGTTGCCCCGCCGCGTCGTAGCGGGCAGAGGAATTGGGGTGTGGGCGACGATTTCTCTGCCTGATGCGCAAGATCGGTGGTTGGCTGTCCGCCGCAGACGCCACCACCCTGTGGATCTCCACAACCCGGTGGATGTAGCGGCGTTCCGGGCGCATGTCAGGAGATCTCACGTTCGACCCCGAACGT